>CAZSOI010000134.1:0-1547 GCA_964608115.1 uncultured Burkholderiaceae bacterium
AAATTCGGAGAGTTCGGCGCGGGTCGCCATCTATCAGGTTGTGCTCACCAGAGCGCCCAAGGCGATACTGCGAGGGCGGCGGCCGGCGAATTGACCGGCAATCGTATCAGAACGTAACAATTGGCTTAAGACCATGAGAAATTTATGGTTTAGTTTGACTTCGCTGCAACGCGTCAATTTGCGCAAAATGATGCAGTGCGCTATCTTTATCGGTGCAATTGCGCTTTCGCCGCACCGCTCGCCATAAGCGGGTATGGAACGGCGTCCGATCAATCTCCAGAAGGACCTTGAGAGGATTGCATGAGATCCGTTTCTCATGACGAGGCAACCCCACCCGCGACGGCGGAAACCGCCGCTCGTGCAGGCCGATCCGCAACATCCGCGCGTTCAGCGCTTGCATCGCCCCAAGGGGCCGCGGCGTCCGTAACCCACGATTCGTCCTCAGATGCGCCGATAACGGGCGCAGAGATCGTCGTACGTTGCCTGCAGGAAGAGGGTGTGCGGCATGTCTTTGGCTACCCGGGCGGCGCTGTTTTATACATTTACGACGAGATCTTCAAGCAGGATTACTTTCAGCACATACTGGTGCGCCATGAGCAAGCAGCCGTGCACGCTGCTGACGCGTATTCACGCTCAAGCAACAAGATCGGCGTGGCCTTGGTGACCAGTGGCCCGGGCGTCACCAACTCGGTCACCGGCATTGCTACGGCCTACATGGATTCGATTCCGCTGGTGATTATTACCGGCCAGGTACCCACGCACGCCATCGGTCAAGACGCGTTCCAGGAATGCGACACGGTCGGGATTACGCGACCCTGCGTCAAGCACAATTTTCTTGTCAAAAATGTGGCCGACCTCGCGCTGACCATTCGCAAGGCCTTTCACATTGCCGCCAGCGGCCGTCCGGGTCCCGTCTTGGTTGACATTCCCAAGGACGTGACGATTGCGCGGCACACTTTCTCGTACCCGCGCGAGCTGCAAATGCGCTCCTACAACCCGGTGGTCAAGGGACACGGTGGCCAGATCAAAAAGGCCGCACAGCTGTTGCTTTCCGCGCAACGGCCCATGATTTACACCGGCGGGGGCGTGATTCTTGCCAACGCTTCCGCGCAGCTCAATCGCCTGGTTGACCGACTCGGCTTTCCCTGTACCAACACCTTGATGGGGCTGGGCGGATACCGAGCATCGGGCGAGAAGTTTTTGGGTATGCCAGGCATGCACGGGACAATTGAGGCAAACCTCGCGATGCAACACTGTGACGTGCTGCTTGCCGTCGGTGCGCGCTTTGACGATCGCGTGATCGGCAATCCAAAACACTTTTCCCAAAACCCGCGCAAGATCATCCACGTGGACGTCGATCCCTCGTCGATCTCCAAGCGTGTCCGGGTCGACGTCCCCATCGTCGGGGACGTGCGCGAGGTGCTGATCGACATCTTGGCGCAGCTCGATGCGCAGGGCGCCGAGCCGGATCGGCAGGCCCTGGCGGCCTGGTGGCAGCAGCTCGAGCAGTGGCGCGCGCGCGACTGCCTGAAGTACGAGCGCGATTC
>CAZSOI010000135.1:0-2010 GCA_964608115.1 uncultured Burkholderiaceae bacterium
GAGGTATCGCAATAGTCCTGATGTAGCTGCTGAAGCGAACACCGACAATTACATCTGCTACGACGGCGTGTGTGCAGGCGGATGGGGTGGGACGAGTTTTGCCGCACCTCGCTGGGCCGGATTCCTGGCGCTGGTAAATCAGCAGTCGGTAGCCAATGGGTCATCAACGCTGGGGTTTCTCAATCCCACGATCTACGCGATTGGCTTGGGGTCGAGCTATGCCAGCGATTTTCACGATATCACGAGTGGCAGCAACGGTGCCTACTCGGCACAAGTTGGGTATGACTTGGTAACCGGCTGGGGAAGTCCGAACGGGATCGGGTTGATTAACGCCCTTGCACACTAACGGAGCCGCAATAACCTTGCGGCGGGGAGCGCGCACTCGCGTCTGGGACACAAAATGTGCGCGTTGGCCATTTCTGCGCCGTCAATGCTCTTGTAAGTGCGTTCTAGACGCTCTCGTTTTCCCGTCGCGCAATGCGGACGTTGGCACTTTCCTATCGTCTTCTCAAGAGTGCATGCCTTCAGAGAGACCCGACACACGGTCCTCCTTCTCGGTTTAACAAGCAGGCAATCGTTCATGCCGAGACGCTTGTTGCCCCTGCTCCATTGGGGAGAGATCCGACTTCTCGCGCCGGTCTGGCACTAACGTCTTGTCCCAAAATAGCGAAATCGAAGTCGCACACCACGATCTCGCCCGTGCGCCAAGCCGGCCGGCTACTGCACAGAAATAGCTTTTTCCGTAAGTGTCGCGTCGAAGACCAGTGTCTTGGGCCAAGTCGGCCAGTTCACGCCAAGAGATTCGTTATTTGGATCTGCGTTTCGCGCAAAGGCTGCGATGCTTGCCATCATGGCCTCGGAGAGCGCCCTTCTTCCGCGCTCGTTCGCTTTGCTGCAAATCACGTTGGAGAACAGCGACGGTCCAAAGTTGCCGAACACGAACGGCACGTCGAACACATGTGCCGCACCGTAGACATCGTTCCAAGGTGGTGGCTCTCGTGCCCAATCGAAGCGGTAGTACCACACCTTCGATGAGCGGGTCGCGAGGGTGTCCAGCACGTTGTCGCGGTTGGCGATCTGCCACAGGTTTGCAAGCCGCGCGGTCCTTGCGTTGTAGCCATTAGCCGCAGCTTCCACCGGCAAGTACTGCGCGTTAATGATCGAGGCCGCTGTCAGGGAAGTCGGAGAGTTCGGATCAAAGTCATGGAGCATTTGAAAAAGTTCGGCATCGGTTACCTTAAATCCGGGAACACCGCCAAGCGCGGGCGCAAGTGCTAAGAACCTCGATAGCAGTTTTGCCTCGTCTCGCGTGTTTGCGGCTAGCACCGGTACGTTTGCGCATTGACCTGCCGCTAAGGCTGCGATCGGGTCGCGAGGCAGCACTGCCCCGTCCGGGATGGGACCCGCGGCACCCAAGCCGCGGGGTACGAGCCGCGTCAAGAACGTCGTGAGGATTTTGGGGGCAGTTAGCCCTCGCAAAAACGCGGCAACTTCACTGTTGTCCCTTGCCGCGACAAAAGCCGCCGCTGTCGTATCGTCTGCGGCTTTGCCCTCGGCGATCAATAAGCTATTAAGCAAGGCGCTGCCTTGCAACGCAAAGTACGACGGCGGTTGCAAAGCCGGTATCGAGCCCGCGGGCAAGTTGCTTACCAGTGACATGCCACCGCTTAAGGCAATCATCCGATGAAATAGGTGCGCGCCGCGAGTCTGGCTTGCAACCATCAGCACCCATGTGTTCCAGGCCCCCGCAGATTGACCCATTAGGGTCACATTGCCTGCGTCACCTCCAAATTCAGCAATGTTTCGGCTGACCCATTGCAGTGCCCTGATATTGTCGAGGGTGCCGAAGTTGCCTGAATCATCGTCGACGTTTCCCGTCTTAAGCTCGGGCAAACTCAACCAACCGAAAACGCCAAGGCGGTAATTTGGCGTGACGACGACCGCGTTTGCCGTCCGGGCCAGATTTGCACCGTTGTACATCGGGTCGGCACTGTAGCCCGAGGCATTGCT
>CAZSOI010000136.1:0-2365 GCA_964608115.1 uncultured Burkholderiaceae bacterium
CACGTTATCACCACCGCCACTTTGAAGGGTCTGCAGGCAGCCCTCAAGGTAGCGTTGCGGACTATGCAACCTGCCTCTCACGCTCGATCGCAGTTCCTGCACAAGGCCTTAGCCACGGCATCCGGTGCCGCTGGCGGCGCCTTCGGTTTAGCGACACTCCCTATTGAGCTTCCTGTCTCGACAATCATCATGATGAGATCCATCGCGGATATTGCGCGAAGCGAGGGCGAAGATCTTTCCGATCCGGAAGCGGCGCTTTTATGCGTGCAGGTCTTCGCCTTAGGCGGACGGGCTGGCTCGGCCGACGCGGCTCAAAGCGGTTATTTCACCGTGCGGGGCATGCTTGCGAAGAGCGTAACTGAAGCCGCACGCTTCATCGCAGAGCGCGGTGTTATCGAGGAAGGCGCCCCAGTTCTCATCCGCTTCATTACGCTAGTGGCGTCCCGTTTTGGCGTGGTGGTGACGCAAAAAGTCGCGGCGCAAGCTCTTCCCGTTCTCGGTGCGCTAGGCGGTGCTGCCGTGAACTACGCGTTTATCGAGCATTTTCAGGAGGTGGCTCGGGGTCATTTCACCGTTCGCCGGCTCGAACGAACCTACGGCACAAACGTTGTACGGTCGGAATATGAGCACCTTGCTCAGGACCACTGAAGCCCAATTATCCCAAGTCAACTGGGTCATCTTCGACAGATCCACGCTGTCCAGGATGAGTCCGCTTATCCCCCCGATTCTGTTGAAAAAGTCGCAAGTCTATAGTCGTTGAAAAACTGCTAAACTACCAACGACATCTTCGATTGACGTTTGTTGCCACCGCAGATCGATTTAGAACTCGCTCTGTTGAGTCTGAGGTGGATGATGAGGGCCCCCGTGTCCGAATCTGAAAACCGCACCCACGGCGCTGAAAAAATTGAACGAGAGCTACCAATGGGGGTGTGCCGAAATCCCTATCAATACAACAGGCAACAAGGATGCCGTCGGTAAGCAAAAAGAACGCTTTCGCGATGCTCCATGAGAGCGCGCCCATTAACAACGTAACTACAATTGCCCCTTGAGATGAACCTCCACATGTCGCTGCCCCGAGTTCGGCTGGAGTTGGGAAAGGCGTTGCTCGCCTATTTGCCGGCGGCCTTGCTTCTTCCGGTCGTTTTGGCACCTCCGTTGAATCATGACGTCGCGGCGATTTTGGATTTCACTCAGCGCTGGATCGGCGGCGAAGCGCTCTATTCAAGGCTGCTTATCCCCGATCCGCCATTGATCTTCGTGCTAAATCTCTTGCCTGCATACGTCGGCAAACACACGGACTTGGATGCCATCTTCGCTCTTCAGCTTTGCGTTCTCTTTTATGGAGCGGTTGTTTGGTGGCTCACCGTGCGCCTGCGTCGGCATAGCGAGGCAGGCCCAATCGAACGGTACTTCTTAGACGTTGCTCCGGTTCTGGTTTTAGTGGGCGCTGGCTATGATTTCGGTCAGCGCGAACATCTCATGGTGCTCGGTGCGCTGCCGTACCTCTTCCTGGCGACGCGGCGTGCCCAAGGGGCGCAAGGCTCATATCGTTACGTCGTTGCAATTCTGGCAGCCGTCGCCTTTGCGATAAAGCCGTACTTTCTCGGCATTCCGGCACTTGTCGAACTATACTTGCTGTTCATGCTGGGTTGGCGTTCGTACGTGCGTGACCCGATTCCATGGGCGATGGTGGTGGTCTGGACGATCTATCTCGCGTCACTGCCGGTGTTTTTCCCCGATTATTTGGACGTCATGCTGACATTGATTTTCAACTACTACGTTGGAGGATCAACGGTTTGGCAAACGATCTCGGTACCCCGCATGGGGATCGCATTGGCGCTTCTCGTGCCGCTTCTGTGGGTCGGCTATCGAGGCAGTAACGTCCTCGTAAAAATACTGTGCCTTGCCGCAGTAGGAGCGGCCATATCAGCCCTTGTTCAACGTAAGGGATGGTCTTACCACATCGTCCCGATTGAGCTTTTCGGCTGCGTTCTCGCCGGCACGATCGCAGCGCGCTGGCTTGATATGCATGCTTTTAACCTCCGCAAACATTCCCCATTGATAGCGTTCGGTCTGTCGATGTTGTTCGTGCTGTTCGTAATATCCAGCGGAGAGGCTCCATGGCGGGAACTTGGTTATGAGAAGGAGGCTCATCAAGAGACAGAATTGAAGGCGTTGTTGATCCAGTCGGCTTTAAACGCCCGGGTGTTGGCCCTGTCCTCGGGCATTTGGCCGATTTATCCAGCGCTGAATTATGCTCACTCCCACCAGACCTTGCGCGCCCTAAACATATGGGTGCTGCAGGGAGTCTACCGAGAATGTCTGCCCGCCGGACGAGTGTACCGCGAGCTTGGTGAAATGGGTT
>CAZSOI010000137.1:0-4377 GCA_964608115.1 uncultured Burkholderiaceae bacterium
CCCCCGGTACCAGACCCATTTCGACGAACGCGACCCTGAACGGACAATTGGCTCGCCGCAAAGTAGCCATGCGTAGGAGGGAAAGCGGACAACCTTTGATATTCATGTGATCGAACGGTAAATCCAGGCGACTTTTGCGCACATCAAGCGATCGGTACGATTGTGTCGTCGCTCTATCAAACTTCGAGCCATTCGCAGCGTACCGACTGGTTTACCTTCAGTTCGTCGGGCGCGCCTTCAAATACGATCCGACCGTGGCCCATGACATAGACGCGGTGCGATATGCGCAAGGCAATCGACAGTTTTTGCTCGACCAACAGGATCGCGACGCCGCGCCGGGCGATTTCGACAATCAGATCGCCGACCTGTTGAACAAGGAAAGGTGCCAGCCCTTCGGTGGGTTCGTCGATCATGACGAGTTCGGGGTCACCCATTAGCGTGCGGCAAATTGTCAGCATCTGCTTCTCACCGCCCGACAGTACACCGGCGCTGGTATCGGCCCGGGCGGCGAGGTTGGGAAACATCTGCAACATGTCCTCGAGCCGCCACTTGCCTGGATGCCTGGCATCTTTGATGCCAAGTATCAAATTTTGCCGCACCGTCAGACCCGGAAAGATATCCCGGTGTTCGGGAACGTAACCAAGCCCCAAACGCGCGATCTGATAACTCGGCAGTCCGGCAATATTAACGCCCTTGAACTTTATCGAACCTTGCGGCGGAACTTCTCCCATGATGGCCTTAACTGTCGTGGAGCGGCCCACACCGTTGCGTCCCAACAGACTGACGACCTCGCCCGCATCGATATGCATATCGACACCCTGGAGGATATGACTCTTGCCGTAGAAAGCGTGCAGATCCTGAACCTCCAGCATCACGCTGCCTCCCCGCCGAGATACGCAGCCTTGACCTTCGGATTCCCCCGGACCTCCTCAGGAGTTCCGGAGGCTATGATCTGGCCGAACACCAGCACCGAAATGCGGTCGGCCAATCCGAACACCACGCTCATATCGTGCTCAACAATCAGTAACGTCCGGCCTTCGGTCAGGCGTCGGATCAGCGCTACCGCACGTTCGGTCTCGGCGAGGCTCATTCCAGCGGTCGGTTCATCAAGCAAGATTACGTCCGCATCGCTTGCGACTGTAATGCCGATCTCGAGCGCACGTTGTTCGGCATAGGTGAGTAGACCGGCTGGAACGTCGTGCCGCGGGGTAAGGTTGATGTCCTGAAGAATTTGCGCTGCGCGGTCGCGTACTTCCGGTAGCTTGTCGATGTTCTTCCAGAAAGCGTATCGGTAGCCGGTCGCCCAAAGAGCGGCGCAACGAATGTTTTCCCAAACGCTCATGTTCGCGAAGACGTTGGTGACCTGAAAGCTACGAGACAGACCGCGCCGGTTGATCTGGTAGGGCGGCAGACCCGACACAACGTCGTTCTTTAAAAGAATGCTGCCTGCCGTCGGCGTCGTGTATCCACTGATCAAATCGAACAGGGTGGATTTGCCTGCGCCATTGGGTCCAATCAGGGCGTGGCGCTCGCCGTTAGTGACGGCAAGATTGACGTCCCGGATCACCGAAGTGGCACCGAAGTTCTTATGCACCCCACGTAACTCGATCACAGGTGACGTCATGCGTGGAGTCCTTTTCTTCGCGCGGCGCTGAGTGCCTCGTCCCAAGCAGACGCGACCCACGCCCAAGTCCGTCGCGCTATGAGGAAACCGCCGATAATTAGCACCAATGCGAAAAACCAGATCAACGGACTGGCGGCATTGAAATTCACACCGAACGCCTTAGTGTTTGGATCTCCACCCGCATTGACTGTGTGTTGCACGACGATCTCAATCGCCAGAACGACTCCGGCAATCATCGCAAGCGTCGGGCCAAGCGCGACAAGATATGCACGCAATACGATTCCCACCGTTCCTGACCTGGCCAAGGCGCGATGTCTCATCAAAAGTCCGGTAAATCCACCGGGCGCGAACATCACTATCGCGATAAAAAGCAGACCGAAATAAAGCTGCCATACCGAAGTAAGGTCGCTCAGTGCTATCGAAAGGTAGGTGACGAAAATTGCACCAACAATCGGGCCGACAAAAAATCGAACTCCGCCAATATACGTTGCGAATAAAACAGCGCCAGATTGTGCTGCACCAAGATAGGCCGAATTCGCAATCTCGAAATTGATAGCGGCCAACGCGCCCGCGATACCGGCAAAAAAACCGGAAAAACAAAAGGCCAAATAACGGATTAGGTGAGGATCATAGCCAACGAATTGCACACGCTCCGGATTATCGCGAACAGCATTGCACATCCGTCCAAGCGGCGTCCGGGTCAGGGCATACATCGCGATCACAGCGAGGAGCGTCCAGAACGCAATCAGATAATAAATCTGAATCTGTGGTCCGAAGTCCCAGTCGAACAGATGTACGAGTTTGGTACGGTTGGCAGAAATTCCGGCTTCGCCGCCAAAGAAGCTTCGCAGGATCAACGCGGAGGAAGCGACTAGTTCGCCAACGCCAAGCGAGATCATTGCAAATGCCGTTCCGCTACGACGGGTTGAAACCCATCCGAGAACACTTGCAAGGAACAAGCCGGCCATTCCGCCGATCAACGGTACTATGGGAAGCGGTAGCGGGAGTTTCGTTGCGGCAAGTATGTTCATGCCGTGGACGGCCAAAAACCCACCAAGGCCGTAGTAGACCGCGTGGCCAAACGACAGCATTCCGGTCTGGCCGAGCAGGATGTTGTAAGACAGTGCGAAAATGATCGAGACGCCCATCAGGCTGAAAGTCGTGAGCGAACCACCTGAGCTGAAAACGTGGGGCAATGCCAGCAACGCGGCTGCCACCGCGATCCACAGACCATAGAAGCGCAACCTGACCATGCTAACCGAACGCGAGGGCGCGGCCACATGGAAGAGCTTGGTCATTACTCGCGCGTCCCGAAAAGACCCATCGGACGGAAAATCAGGATCAGAACTAGCAATATGTAAGGCAGAATCGGTGCGAGCTGCGCGACGGTCACATTCCAGATATCAGTGACGAATGACTGCGTGCTGCCAGGCCCAAGGGATCCGAAGATGCTCGCAAGCGATACGTTCACCGATACGGCAAAGGTTTGCAATAATCCTATCAGTAACGAGGCGACAAATGCTCCCAGGAGCGAGCCCAGACCGCCCACGACGACGACGACGAAAAGAATCGGTCCCAGCAGGCCCGCCATGTTGGATTGCGTCTGCAGAGCGGGTCCGGCGATCACGCCAGCAACCGCAGCGAGCGCGGTGCCAACGCCGAAAACCATCATGAAGATGCGGCCGACATTGTGCCCGAGATGCCCGACCATATGCGGATGCGTTAAAGCCGCCTGCACGATCAAGCCCACGCGCGTCTTCTTCAGTGCAAGCAGCAGTCCTAGGAAGATGGAGACGGAAACCAGCAGCATGAACATCTTGAACGCTGGATAGTTGGTTGAGAAGATTGTGAAGGCGGGAAAATCGAGTGACGGCGGAACGCGATAATCAACCGGGCTCTTGCCCCAGATGATTTGCACGACTTCCTCGATTGCGAACGCAAGCCCAAACGTGAAAAGAAGTTCCGCAACATGCCCGTTCCTGTGAACATGGCGAAGGCCGTAGCGTTCGACGGCGGCTCCGATGAGCCCAGCTAGCAGGGGGGCAACTAGCAAAGCGAGCCAGAAGCCGAACCAGCGACTGATCTGAAAGCCGAAAAATGCGCCGAGCATGTAGAAACTTGCATGGGCGAAGTTGAGTACACCCAGCATGCTGAAAATGACGGTCAGGCCGCTCGCCATCAAGAAGAGCAGCAAACCGAACAGAATGCCGTTCAGTGTTGATATGACGATCAATTCAAGCAGGAGACACCACCTCCTGAAACCGAAAGCTGTGTTCGCTCCAACGGGCAGTCCGAGCGAAAGACAGCTCGCGTGACAATCAAAACAAGTATGGCAAAATTTTGTGACGGTCACCTCGCTTAAAGATGCGCACGGTCAGTTCGGCCGGTTCATATTGCAGGTGGTTGGCAAGACGGTCTGCGTAGTTTCGATTTTTGCGACAAGCGTCCAGCCCCATCCGGTCTTCTCTTCGTCGAACGGCTCGCCTTTGGTCAATTCGCCGAACGACGCAATGTACAGCGGCTGAAAGAATTGATGATCATCCTTTCTCATGTAGCCCCTGCCGCCGTCGAGGACCTCAAATTCCATGCCTTCGAGGGCCGTTGCGATCTTCGCTGGTTCGAGCGATTTGGACTTGTCCGCCGCGGCGGCCAGCATCCGCATCTCGTTTACTGCGCGCGGGTAGAAGAGGCCGAAACCGTATTTTGTCCGCAACGCCTTTTCAAATGCCTGCGACGGCGCATAGTTGATGTTC
>CAZSOI010000138.1:0-5859 GCA_964608115.1 uncultured Burkholderiaceae bacterium
CGGTGCTCTTTAGTCGGCTCCAACTCCCGCGCTACGTAGCGGATTTGCTCGCATCCTCGCTCAAGCACCCATCGCCCAATGGCGGCATGCTGAGGTGCGCATATGGCAGCACCATAGGCTAGCGATGACGAATAAGTTTGAATGCGATACGGCCCGCTCCAGCAAGCCAACTTCCCTGTCGTTGCGCACTGATTCGGTGCCACGAGACCACAAATTGTTGACCTGCCGCTGGCACTCACCGCACCACGTCTGGACTTTGCGTGCGAAATTCGTTAGCTGACCGGGCGACGCCTCTTGAACTAGCGATCGACACGTCGCCGGCGACAGGATGCGTAGACCTCCTCCATCGCTTCGGCAATCACCGCCCATTCGTAGCGCTTGCGCACAAGCTCCCGTCCGCGCCGACCCAAATCGGCCGCCAGGCTGGGGTTGGCAAATAGCCGAAGAATTTCGCGAGCGAACGTCTGCGGTTCATCAGCAATCAGAAGATGCTCGCCGTGAATCACATCGAGTCCCTCACATCCCAAGGAGGTTGTTACGATTGCTTTGCCCATCGACAGCGCATCGAGTATCTTCAGTCTGGTGCCGCCACCAATGCGCAACGGCACCACGAATACTTCGGCTGCCGACACCGTGTCGCGGATATCGTCAATCATCCCGGTAAGGCGCACGCGCGGGTACGCTGCAATCGATTTCGCTGCTCGCTCATCGGGATTCTTTCCCACCACGGTGAGGCTGGCGGCAGGGCATTCATGCATGACCAGAGGAAGCACGGACTCGCAGAAATAACGCATCGCGTCCAGATTAGGGAACCATCCGAGGCCACCGACGAACACCATACTGCCCGCCAGCCGCGGTACGTCTCTTGCGCAAAAAAAGTCTGTGTCGACACCATTGGGGACCGATCGGACCGTCGCCTGCGGCGCCAGCGCACGCAGCTGCGCGGCGTCGTGCTCGGAGACGGCAACCACGGCGTCGGCGCGTTCACAGGATCGAGCCTCGAAGCGACGCAATTTGGCGACTTGATAGCGCAAGTAGGCATGCGCAAGAAGACGCCGCTCGTTCTGTGCTCGGCGCTCCAGCAGCACCGACTCGACATTATGGTCAACTAGCACGGCCGGCACGCCCCCCGCTTCCGCCAGGTACTGCGCAAGATGCAGCATGTCGAGGTGCAGAACATCAAAATGGCCGCCGCGCAGACTCGCACGCAAGCGGCGCCGCATCGTCGAGGTCGAGTATTTGACCGCCATCAGGGGAGCGGTCGAAGCTAGCTCGAGAGTCGCATCGCGCAGAAGGCTTGCCTTGCCACCATCAAGATATAGCGGTTCAAAGGCGACGCTGGCACAAATGTCGCGCATTTTCTCGATGCCTTGGACCTCTTCGGGCGTCTGGACGAAGGACAGTAGATGAATCTCATGGTGGCGCGCTGCTTGCTTGAGTAGATTGAACGTACGAAGGGCGCGACCCTCCACGAGTGGATACGGGCTCTTTGACGTCAGCGCCAAAATTTTCATGGCCGTTCACGCTGATGCGGCGACGCATGATTGGCAATGCGCTGTTTCGGCGCGGCCGGCACGCGGATTCGAAACGCGGAACACGGAACCAAACAGCGATCATTACTGCGACTCTTGTATCGAATTTGCAAGCTCCCCCCGCTAGACAAGCGCTGTCGGATCCTGCGCGTCATCGTCTCGATTTCGCAGACAGCGAGCGTTTTGCGATGATTCAAAATCGCAATCGGCGGGTGCTGATTCTTCAGCGTAGAAGTTAACCATCTAACGGCCACGGACGCTTGGATTTGAAGGATCCGTGCGGCCAAGATTTTCTTGTTCTGCGAGACCCCTCGCCCATTGCAGGACTCCACAGACCGAGACGCCAGCGAGCTAAATTCACTGGCTGGCTCCGCCGTCACGCGGGACACGATCGCGAATGACTCGTAAGAAGAAAATGCCCTTCGCATGCGCGCTAGGGTCCAGTTGAGCCGGTACGCAGATTTCCTCATGATTGCGACTGTAGGTCAATTCTTGGCGCATTTAGTAGGTCGACCGGCCTGCAAAAGGTTTGCCATCTGCATCTATTGGTCGGGCGGCTCTTACGGGCAATTTGCTGCATGCTCTCGTGCGAGCGTGCAGGAAACGTCATGTGGCGATCACCGGCACCCCGATGGTCGTGGTGAAAAGCCCTGGGACTTCAATATTGGGTAGGCCACTTTGCGATTTGTAGTACAGGCGGAGCAGCACCAAATTCCCGCGCGCAGCGGCATGATTCGAGCGGGTAATCGTCTGATCCATTCTTTTGACGTATCTTAGTAAAGTTCCTTGATTGAAGTGTGAAGAGCACCGCGTATGGGCGGTCTCGGGCCGACAAGCGGACTTTCTGCCCTGATGAGGGGCGCACTGTCGGCGATCGCATCAGCCACACGCTTGGCAAAACCCGGCGATAGTTGGGTTGGTTTCGGTGCGTATGGTCAGATTCATTGTCCTCTGGTGCAACTCGATTTTGGACACCCCGCCTATAGCAAGCTGCGCCCCGATTCAGTCTGATCTCGGATGTCTGTCTTGCCGCCGCCCCGACATGTTCCGGGGCAGCAACAGGGCAAGAAAAGAGCTGAACTCGTGCCCGCGCAGCGTGTCCTCCTAGCAGCGCAAAATTGGCCGGTTCTTGAGCGCGGACTTCATGATCCGGAAGGCGAGTCAGATCTAGTACCGCGATTGGCACCTGATGGCAAGCCCAAACAGGGGTACGTTGCGGCTCGATCGCAGCACGCAATTCAGGTCTTAGTTCGCCTGTTACTTGAGCTTGTCGCAATGGAATTAGAGATTGCGTCGTTTGGTCATGGCGAGCTCGCCACGGTCGTTTCCACCGAAAAGAACGTCATCTGACTTGCGTTGTGAGCCGCATCTTGTGTCGGTGCAATCGTCTCGCAAAAATTTCGATTCTCTTTGCCTGTTTTTCGCGTCGCAAGGCCTTGCAACGTCGTTCGCCTACCGACACTTCTAGACCTGCTGCTCCGAAGTTGCTTCGGAGTCGGCATCGCGCGGCCGTATACACTCGAGTCAACCGTTATACGCACACAACTTCGCGCCGCAATCACCTACGGCGACGCTTTTGTACTCACGAAAGAAGTCGCAACCGGATCGTTCCAGTTTTTCTATTGCTGCATCGCGCCGCATCCCTTAAACGGCGGCGAGGCGCGGGCACCGCACGCCCAAACGGCATTGCTTGCACGTAACCAACGCCTAGGGGTCACCCGGCTTGGCAGCGTTGACTCGCGCCACACGAGTGCACCGTGGCGGGGCGTCGTCGTCCAAGACAGCGTCGCCCCAGCAGGCTACATGACGTTTGGCCAGGCGTCCTAACTCTGCGCCCGCCAAGTCTGCTGCTAAACTCCTTCTCGCTGATAGCATTGAAATTGCGTTATAAAGCACCACATCCAGATTCAGAAAATAGCCCCGCGCGGGAATATCGGCAACGCTGGCTCCGTCAAACCATCGGGCTGTCCAAGGCAAAGGCCCAGGGGCTCTTGCTGCGACTCTCCAATCTGCTTTCTTGCCATGTCATCGCTTGCAGCGGCGCACCGGCTGCCGCACCCAATCCTTGTTGCCTCCGATTGCGCAAACGGCGTTTGACTTTTTCTGCGTAAGTCTGAGATTGAAATCCATACGCACTTTCGCGCCCTTCGTCGATCCAGCCGCTCGGACTGAAATTCGAATCACCGAATGCCGATTACCTCGCTAAGTGCCTGGCCGATAAGCATATCTTTCAATTACGCGCTCGACCTCAATTTGGCGGGCAACTGTTCGCGCGCCTGCTTTGATGGGTTCGCCAAATAGGCGGCTCTTCCCGGGCATCCCGTAGGATTTTTGCCTCAACGTTCCGGGTTTAACAGAGCGACATGAATCATGCCCTTGCTTTAGGCAAGCGGTTTTTTCGCCAGGCGGGACGCCTTGATCGAGAAAGAAACTGTAACTGACGTCGCGGTTCGATCGGCACCTTCCCTGTTATCTTTGCAGAATCAGTACGCAGGTGGATCTTGCTCAGAAAAAAAATCGGAGTAAAAGATTAGCTCGTGAAGTTTGCGTCCTTGGGGAGAACGCATTCACGGTCACGTCTTCTGGGGCAGGATAATCCGTAAGACGTATTTGTCCGTGGTTGGAATTGCTGCAACATCAGACGAACTCGTCGAGAAGCATAGGGCGGATGCGGGGCGCGAACATTTTGCGCCAAATCTGGCGCCTCCCATCTTGTAGGACCGAAGATGAAAGATATTACGATCCGCACTGTGTTGGCAGTGCTTTTTGCCGCCGCGCTGGCCGCCTGTAGTGGGAGCGGTTCCGGCTCAAATGAGAACACGACACCGGGTCAAGGTACAACTACGGGTGGCGGTGGTACAACCGGGAGTAATCCGGGGACCGGGGGCGCACCGTCGATTCAGACCTTTACGGTTTTCCCTGGCTCTATTGCGAGCGGGCAAACGGCCACACTAAGTTGGGCCGTCACAGGTCAAACTTCCATCAGCATCGATAATGGTGTAGGTACGGTCAATGGCGCCTCCGGCTCAGTCGGCGTCAGTCCGACCACGACGACGACCTACACCTTGACGGCGACTAATGCCAACGGCTCAACCAAGTCGTCGGTTCAGCTAATTGTTGGCCCGCCGCCCACAGCCGGCGGACCAGTCTTGCTTTTTTCGGATCTGGTCACTGTTCCCAACACCGGCAACAGCGACACCACCTACGGCGCGGCCAATCAAAATGGCGCCTACGTCACCGTCTGGGGCATGAACCTGGGCAGTTCGCAGGGCTCCTCGCAAATTACCCTGGGCGGAATGCCAGCGCTCGTCGTATCTTGGGGCAACGCCACCGCTCCGGCCAACTTGTACGCCAAGCTGGGGATGCAAATGATCGTGTTTCAGGTGCCGAACACCGTATCTGTCGGCTCGGTAAACCTGCAGGTTACGGTCAACGGTGTTGCTTCCAACACGCTGGCGTTGACTGTCACGAACTCGGGGCCGATTTACTTTGTCGCGGTCAGTGGATCAGACAGCAACCCCGGCACCTTCGCATCACCTTGGGCGACGGTCCAGCAGGCGGCCTCGGTCATGCAGACCCCAGGTTCGATCACCTACGTGGAAAACGGCGTCACTTGGAGTAACCCCGCTTGTTTAACTCAAGGAGCGCTGAACCAAAACACGGGGCAGCTGGTAACCCCAGGCGCACCGCTTGCTTTCGTGGCTTATCCGGGGGCTACTGCAACGACGAGCACAATGGGTTTTGACACCACATGCAGTGAAGCGTACGACCCCGTCGGAAATTGGGTGTTTTCGAAATTCACGATGAATGTCACCGGAACCGCCGCTGTGACTTTTTTTATTGCCGGCGAGTCCCGCTTCATCGGTAACTATGTTACTGCGCCCAATATCAGCGAGTGCCCCGACGGGGCGTTACTCGTGACCGGGCCCACCGTCGGGGGAAACAACATTTATGAGCTAGGCAACGAGTTCGGATATGTCTATGGCAGTACCGCAGCCAACCCGGCGATGTGCAAACTTTCCAGTGTCATATACGTTTCTGGCGGCCGTTTTCAAAGCGCGCCTATCACCTCATCGAATCGTGAGGTCGGTTGGAATTACATTCACGACCTATTCGGGGGCCGTGGGGTGGAGGTCTACCAGGAGCTGGATGGGACGTACGCGGAGGCGATGACCGACGTGAACGTCCACGACAATTGGTTGGAGAACGTCCGCGGTGAGGCAATCACCTTTTATTCGGGGACCTCCCCCAATCTGCTGGTGGGCAACAATTTCATTATCAACAATGTTTTGGTTAACGCAGGCGTTGGGCCGTCCTCTTACTCCAG
>CAZSOI010000139.1:0-13513 GCA_964608115.1 uncultured Burkholderiaceae bacterium
CATGATGATCCGCGCCGGGATGAAAGACGAGGTCCTGCGCTCTAACACGCTGTGGAACTGCACGAGTTGTTACCGTTGCGTCGTGCGCTGCCCGCGCGGCGTTCCCGTAACCTATATCCTCCAGGATCTGGCCGCCAAATCCGCCGAGCTTGGTTACGCGCCCAAGGCCAACGAGAATGTGCGATTTGCCCGCTCCTTCTGGTGGTCGGCGCGGTTTTATGGCCGAACCGACGAGCGCCTGATTACGGCGCGCTACTACTTTACTTTCGGGTTCAAGGAAGGGTTGCGGCGCGCCCTCGAGAATCTGTCGATCGCGTTGGGCATGGTCCGCACGGGACGCATGCATATGGGCATGCCGCGTCGGATCAAGGACCGGCGAGGGCTCAAGGCCATCTTGGCGAAGGCACGCGAACTGGAACTGGGTGAATAAGGGGCAGTGCGATGAGCAAATCAAAGACTCTCACCTATTACCCAGGGTGCTCCTCTCAGGGCAGTGCGCGCCACTTGGACGAATCGCTTCGTGCCGTTTTGCCCAAGATCGGCATTGAACTCGACGAGATCGATGACTGGAACTGTTGCGGCGCCTCGGTCGGCCACATCGGCGGCTGCCAAAAACCGAACCTCGCATTGACCGGACGAACCCTGGCCAAAGCCCAGCAAAAGGGCATCCGCGACGTCGTCACGGGTTGCGCCGCCTGCTACCTCAATACGCACGGGGGAGCGGAAAAGATCAAGGCCGACGTAAAGACGCGCGCACAGATCAATATTGCGCTACGTGAGGCCAAGCTTTCCTATGACGCGCAATTGCGCGTGCGCCATGTCTGCGAGGTACTGGTCAACGACGTAGGCGTCGACCGCATTGCTTCGCAGGTCACCAATCCGCTCAAGGGACTAAAGGTCGCCGGCTACGTCGGCTGTCAGACCGTGCGCCCCTTCGCCGGCACCGAGGGCGGTGGCAAGTTCGACGCCACCGACGAGCCGATCTTTCTTGACGACTTCAGCCGCGCCTGTGGGGCCGAGGCACTGCCTTTTTCCAACAAGACCTCGTGCTGCGGGGCATCAGTGGCCGTGATGAGTCCCGATCGGACGCTGCCTCTTATCAAGACGATCCTCACGGAAGCGCAAGAAGCGGGCGCCGACGTGATCTCTACGCCCTGCCCGCTGTGCCAGACCAATGTCGAGATGTACCAGGCGGCGATCAATCGCAGGTGGGGAACGAATTTTCATATCCCCGTGGTCTTCTACAGCCAACTGATGGCGGTAGCCTTTGGCATGGCAGCCAACAAGGAGGCGGCGCTGCAGCGAAATACCATAGCGCCTACTGCACTGGCAGCGCTTGCGCGGCCAGCCGGCGCAAAATGATCGGGCCCGACCAATCTGAATCGAACGCATTCCCAATAGCGCAGGAGCACGAGTCATGAGTTCCAATAAGCTCAGCATCTTGGTCGTCACTGGCAGTCTGGAGCGCTTGCAAATGGCAGCCATGGTCGCATCTGTCGGCGCGGTGAGCGGCGCGCAGGTCCAGGTTTTGCTTTCGATGAATTCCTTGCAATATTTCGTGCGCGCAAACGCACAAGGACCGGCACCCGAAGGTAGCTTCGGGCGTACGATGGCGGGCAAAAAGGTTCCGCCGTTTAAACAATTGCTAGAACAGGCAGTTGAGCTGGGCGATGCCAAGATTCACCCGTGCTCAATGGCGATGGACGTGATGGGAACCAAGACTGAGGAGCTCGAGGCGTTTCTCGCACGTCCGCTTGGTCTGACCCGATTTTTAACCGACGCTGTCGGCGGCCAGTTGCTTACGTTCTAAAGGAGGGAGCTCGATGACATCAAAGCAAGTGATCGATGCCCGCGGCACATTTTGTCCCGGGCCGCTGATGGAGTTGATCGCAGCAATCAAGCTGGCCGCAGTCGGCGATGAAATCGAGGTGCTGTCAACCGACGAAGGCTCCGCAACAGACATTCCGGAGTGGATTCACAAAGTGGGGCACGACCTGGTTTCCAGTGGCAGCGATGCGGGCGTCTGGCACGTTGTGGTACGCAAAGCAAAATAGCTCTAGCAAACGCAAGGAGACAGAACATGAGGATTCTTATCGTCGGCGGCGGCATGGGGGGGACGATCTTGGCCAATAACCTGGCAAGGCGTCTTTGCGGGGAGCTCAAGGCAAAGAAGGTCCGAATAACGATGCTGTCCGCTTCGGACAAGCATATGTATCAGCCCGGCTTGCTCTATGTCGCGCTTGGCCGGGCCGCGACCGACGAGCTGTATCGGGATCAGGCCGGTTTGCTCGAACCCGGCATCGAGTTTCACGTCGATCCGGTCGAGGAGTTCAACTTGGACAAGAATCAGGTAAAGACCAAGAGCGGAAAAACGTTTGGCTACGACCTGATTGCGATCGCTACCGGCTCGCGCCCGGTACCCGAGGAGATACCGGGATTCGCCGAGAATTCGATCAACGTCTACACCGAAGAGGCGGCACTGAAGTTCTGGAAGACCATCAACGCCTTTCGCGGCGGACGAGTGGTCATTGCGGTGGGCGTGCCGCACAAGTGCCCGATGATTCCGCCCGAGGTGACGTTTTGCCTATACGACTTTTTCCGCGACCGAGGTCTGGCCGACAAAGTGTCGTTTCACTACACCTATCCGATCGGCCGGCTGCACAGTCTCGAGCCGGTGGGCAAGTGGATGCAGGGCGAGTTCGATCAGCGCGGCATCACTTACGAGACGCTGTTTAACATTAAGAGCATCGATGGGGCTAAGAAGGTCGTGCGTAGCGAGGAAGGATCGGAGGCCAACTACGATCTGCTGGTAGCCGTCCCCGCTCACAGGGGGATGGAGGTCATCGAGAAGAATAATCTGGGCAAAGGGGGCTGGATTCCCGTTGACCGCAACCGTCTGTCCATCGAAGGCCGGCAAAATGCCTTTGCACTTGGCGATACGACCAACATTCCGATCAGCAAGGCCGGCTCCACTGCGCACTTTGAAGCCGAGGCGCTGGCCGAAAACCTCGCATCAATTGTCAAGATCGGCTCGCCGGTTCGCGACTACGACGGCAAGGTCTTTTGCTTCATCGAGGCGGGCAAGGATAAGGCCACGTACGCAATGTTTAACTACAACAATCCGCCCGACCCCAAACCGCCCACTAAGTCGATTCACTGGTTCAAGATGGCGTACAACCAGTTGTACTGGGCCAGCGCCCGCGGCTTGCTCTAAGGAGGCGACCATGAGCGAGCAAAAGGCGAATAGCGGCGAGCTTGCCGCCTCGGTAGCGCTTGTCGAGGTCGAGCGGGTGATCGCGGGAGCTCGCGACGCGCTGACCGATGACACGGTGACGAGGCTCGCGGCGACGGTAGGCAGCTCTCTGGACTTGCTAGACCGTGCCAACCGCAGCGGCTTGGGTGATGCGCTTCCGACCCTCGCTGCGATGGTGCGCAGTGGCGATTTGCAACGCGTCGCCGACTTTGCGCGCTTGGCGGGGGCAGCCGAAGACAGCATGTCCGACGATATCGTCGCACGAGTCTCGGGCGCGGCGGCAGGGGGGCTGGATCTGATTGATCGCATCAACCGCAGCGGGATCATGCGCGCCTTGCCGACGATTACACGCATGGTTGAAAGTGGAGACCTGGAGCGTCTGGCCGGTTTGGCGCGCCTCGTGGGCGCGATGGAAGACTCGCTCTCCGACGACATCGTCAACCGCCTCTCCACGGTCGCAACCGAACTCGCGGCGCTGGTCGACAAACTTGCGCGCAACTCGGGCTTTTTGCGTATGGTTGACGTGCTTGGGCGCGAAGAAGTTCAGTGCGCGCTGATCGACCTGGCCGAATCGGCTTGCATTGCCAAGCAGGAGCTCGCCAGGCAACCTGCGCCTTCGGGCGGCGTTTTCAGCCTGCTCAGAATCGCCAGCGATCCGGGGACACAAAGTGCCCTGCGCTTTGTTTCCTTAGTTGCCAACCAGATGCGCAAGTCCCAAAGCGGCTCGGGTTAATTGCCAGCAAGACTTTCGATCATGTCCTGTCCGTTTTGTACCCTCACCGAGTCCCGAGTCCGATTCCAATCTCCTCTCGCGGTAGGCGTCGACGACGCCTACCCCGTATCCCCGGGCCACACTTTGATCGTCCCGCGGCGCCACGTCGGCTCGTACTTTCAACTCAATGGCGAGGAGCGGGCAGCGATGAACGAGCTGCTCGATAAAGCGCAAAGTGCGCTGCGCGAACGACTGCGCCCCGACGCGTACACGATCGGCATAAACGATGGCCCGGCCGCGGGACAGTCGATTCCACATGTCCATATTCACCTCATACCGCGCTTTAAGGGCGATCGGGTCAATCCACGTGGTGGCGTTCGCTGGGTTTTGCCGGACAAAGCCGACTACTGGAGCGGCCGCTAAAAACGGGGCGCTATGAGCGCTCTGTTGAGCCTGGCACGCGCAGCTCGTCTGGTCGGCGTGCCGCGCGGCGCCCTGCAGCGCAAAATCGCAAATGGAGAGCTTGCCTCCTTCGATGGCCTGGTGAGCCTGGAGGAACTGCGGCGCAATTTTCCCGACACCGAACTCCTCGATGCAGGAGCTCTGGAAAAAACCGTTCGCATCCGTGAGCAAGCCTTTGCGCGCCGCATGGCCGAATTCGTGCTCCCCTCGCAAGAGGTACTGGCACAGCGTCTATTTGCCAAAGGCATCGAATTGGCGGAAGTGCGGCGGCACCTTCAGGCCTATCACGAAATGCTGCTCGCGATGCGTGCGCGCATCGCCGCGGGCCAGACCCAAAGCGCCCTGCTCGACTTTCTAGACGCCGGGTTGCGCCGCATTTTGGGCAGCGAACCCGAACAACTCGAAGCGGGAGTCAGCATGCTTGAAGCGGTCACAGCCCATATAACAGTGCGTCCGAGCGGGCACCAGTACCTTGTCGAAGGCAATGACTCGCTGCTCCAAGCCGGGCTAAAGGCCGGCGTCCAGCTGGGTTACGGTTGCGGTAATGGTGCCTGCGGCCTATGCAAAGCACGCGTGGTTAGCGGAGAGCTGCGAGCACTGACAAAGAGCGATTACCGGCTGACCGATCGGGAGATCGAGCAAGGCTATGTGCTGCTTTGCACGCACACTGCCGTGAACGACGCCATTATCGAAATCCTCGAGGCCGCCGGGCCGCAGGACATACCGCATCAGCAGATCGTTGCGCGGGTGTGCACCATCACACCACTGGCAACCAACACGCTGCTGCTGCATTTGCAAACTCCGCGCTCGCATCGTCTGCGCTTTCTCGCCGGGCAATCGGTCACATTGGGGGCGAGCACCGCTGCCGGTGATCTGTCCGAGTCTGTGCCGCTGGCAAGTTGCCCATGCGACGAGCGCAATTTGCACTTTCACTTCGCGCGCGAGTCAGAGGGAGTGCTAGGACGCGCATTGTTCGAAGGCGTCGTTCGGGTTGGCGATGCAATTGATATACATGGACCAGATGGAGATTTCGTGCTCGAAGCCAGCGCCAATCGACCACCGGTTTTTGTTGCCTGCGATACAGGTTTTGGCCCGATCAAAAGCTTGGTTGAGCATGCCATTGCGATCGACGCTTTCGAATCGATCGCACTGTACTGGCATGCGACGCGCGGCGATGGCCACTATCTGGCGAACCAGTGCCGCTCCTGGGCGGCAAGTTTGGACCTTTTCCGATTTCGTTCGAGCAGCGATTCAAGCGCCACCTCGGGTGCCAAGATGGTTGCCGCGTCCGTGCTTTCGGATTACGCAACCTGCGACTCGCGCGTCCTGTACGTGGCTGGGCCCGTGCAGTTCGTCGATTCGTTGACGCAAGCCCTCACGGCCGCTGGCGTGCGCGCCGAGCAGATTCGCGCGCTGCCGCTTTAGTCGAATCGAAAAGACGTCTTAGCGAAAACCAAGGCACGTCTATCGACTGAGTAGCTGGTGCATCGAGCGGCGACGAATTCAAATCCGTGTCTTGCCTGCAACGCTGGCCAGTAGAGTGCACCTTCGCGCCGTCAGGCCGGACAAAGCGCAGTGGTGCAAGCCGCTACCGCCCCGCGGCCACCCGAGCGCCAGCGTACAAGCAGCTCGCGCGCAACCGAGTTCCATTGCTCTTGTCCGCGCATGACGATCTCCTGCAATGCGTCGACGTCGATTACATGATCGCGGCTGCCCCTTGCCCCGAGAAACTCGGGAGCGAGAGCCCGACGCATACCATCGAAATTCGAAAACCAAAAATGCAAGGACGCAAATGCGCGACGCTCGAGCAACCTGGGCAAGGTCACCATGCAATCGGCCAGCAGGTCTCGCACCGCCCGCACCACCAGCTCGGCCCGCCGATCGCGCAGCTGCGCGAGCATGGACTCCCACTCGGGCCCGAGGACCTGGCCAGCGTGCAGCTCGCCCATCTCATGCAAGAGCAAGGATTCTAGTTCGCCCTTGGCCATGCTCTCGAGCGTCTCCTGCAGGCTCCCTCCCCGGTCATAAGCACTCATGGCCAGGCGAAACGCATCGGTTGGCTCCCGCGTTAGCGCGGCCTCGACGCGCGTCCATAGCCATCGTCGCAAAGCATCCAGACGCAGGATGATCAACGCTCCGCGGCTCACAGCCGGTGGTGCAAAGAAACCGCGCGCAAACTCCGCGCCCGCAATCACAATCTGCACGCCATCACGCAAGCACTTGGTCTCGCATCGCGCGAGGAAGAACAACGGAACACCAAACCGTCCAATTCCGGCACCGTAGATCAACTGTTGCTCGGCGATGAACCGATTTACGGCCTCATCCTCGAAGGCATCCAGACCGTCTTGCACGGGAAGCGTGATCAATCGCTCCGACTCCCGATCGAGCAGCGACTCCCAGTGCTGCTCTTGCTTTGTGATCCAGGAACTCACGGCGCGGGGTTCAACGCTTGCGCCAAGGTCTAAGCCGGTAGACCATCGAAAGTATTCGCGCATCCCCAAAAGATAAGTGCACAGCGCGCTCTCGCGCGCATGCTCGGCGTCGATCAAATCACAATTGTGCTGTACCGCAGCCGCCAAATCGGCAAGCAGATCCTGCGCAGGCGTTACACGCGTTCTCACGCCAAATAGTGCCGCGTTGCGCTTCGGCGCCCGGGCCTGGATTTCTGAATCACAACGCCCCGAATCTGGACGAGATCCGGCAACCTGACGCTTGGAAAGTCGCAATTTAAGGCAGACAACATCCAACCCTCACCTTGCCGCCGTAATTGCCGCAAGAGCCACTGTCCATCCGACAGCGCGACGACAAAAGATCCGTCTTTCGTTAATGCTCCAGGCTCAACGATGATGACATCGCCGTCTTCAAACTCCGGCCTCATCGACGCACCAACCACGAGCAGCGCAAAAGGCTCCGCATCCCAGGCGCAGTCGCCCGCGCCAACCGCGTCGATCTCAAAACGCCAATTGGCCCGCAAATCCGGTGTCGCCCTGTTGGTTGTCATTTCCTCTTGCGAAAATTCGCTTTGCCCTCTTTCTCGATCGACTCCCATTGTGTGGACGCAGAGCTAGCGCCTGAATTACCCATCGGAGTGATGCTCCCTACGCCTTGCTGGGAGTGGACGATATTTCTGCGCCATCGGCCTAATACGGGTCGAAAAACCCCAGCTCTGCCGACCGTCCCCGGGCAGGAGTTGGCAAGCTGCCACCGCGACCGCAGGTCCACGACCCAAGCTTTTTGGGTGCTCCCGCACACGGCACGCGTCAATAGAGGAAGCCATGGAATACTTGGCCAATGGAAAAAACCTTGCTGCAGACGACGAAGGTTATCTTCTCGAGGCAGACTACTCGGACTCGGTCTGCGAGGCAATTGCCGCCGCCGAGGGCGTAAGCCTGAGTGAGGGGATCACTGGACGATCATTAACTACCTGCGCGAGCAGTATCGCGAGCATGGCCACACGCCAAACTTCCGCAGCATGCTCAAGGATGTCAGCGAACGCATTTCGAACTGCGACAGCAAGCGACTGTACGACCTGTTTCCACTTGGACCGGCCAAGCAAGGCGCGGGCATCGCGGGTTTACCAAAACCCTTCGGAAAGGGGGGATATTGACGGACGCTGGGAAACCGCCCGCGCCTTCAGTTGGGCGGACGCACGGCCGAACGATCGCCGTGCTCGACCGCGAAAACGGCGGCTTCGACGCGGGACGTCAGGTTGAGCTTGGCGAGAATATGGCGCACGTGCAGCTTGACGGTGTCGTGACTGATGTTCAGGACCTTTGCGATCGCCTTGTTGCTCTTTCCGCAAGCGACGTGGTGCAAGATCTCTCGCTCGCGCTCTGTCAATTTGACCGCGCCATCTTTTGTCGGATCGGTGCGACCCTGCAAAAGTAACGCAAGTTTTGCCGCCATAGCAGGGGCGACAACCAGCTCACCCTTGGCCGCGCGACGAATCGATTCGACAATGTCATTCGGATCCATGTCCTTGAGCAGATAGCCGCGAACTCCGGCGCGCAATGCGTTGGCCAGGTCCTCTTGTGTATCGCTCATCGTCAAAATAACGGCAGGCACGTCGCAACCGTCCGCGCGCAGCTGCCGCAGCAGACTCACGCCGTCCATTAACGGCATGCGCAGGTCAAGCACCGCTAGATCGGGCATGTGGGTTTTGATCAGCAGTTCGGCCTGCTCGGGGTTGCCCGCCGTGCCGATCACGGTAAAGCCACCACTTCGTTCGAGCAGCTCGGCCAGCCCTTTCTGACACAGTCGATGATCATCGACCAGCACCAATCGTACCGACTCGTTCATTCGAGGGCCTCACCCGTTGCAACGCGTGCGGGAAGCGTCAAGCGCACACGTGTACCACCTTGCTCGCGACGCTGCAGCTCGATGATGGCCCCAATGCGCTGGGCGCGTTCGCGCATGATGTTGATCCCAAAATGGCCATGGTCAGCGGCCCTGCCATCGTCAAAGCCGACCCCATTGTCCTCGACCAGCAATTCGTAACTGCCCGAATTCTCGCCCAAAACCAAACGCACGCAATCGGCCTGAGAGTGCTTGAGCGCATTGGTAAGCGCCTCACGGGCGATATAAAAAACCTGCACTTCCTCGTACGCAGACAACCGGGGTTCGTGCACTGGACAGTGGAGTTCGATTTGCACTCCACTGGCGCTTCGCAGCTCCTCGATCGCGTATTCGAGCGCGGGCAGCAATCGTGGTGCGTCCATCTGGGCACGGAACTGCGTGATGATCTGGCGCACGCGCGACTGCGCCACCGCCAGAGACTCGTCGATCTCCTCCAAATACTGGGTTGCTCGATCCTCATCGCGTGTGGCCACCGCATTGCGCAGCAGCGAGGTGCGCATCCGGATCGATGTCAGGTGCTGGGCAAGGGAATCGTGCACCTCATTGGCCAGCAAATGCCGCTCCTGCATGACACTCGAGCGCACATCGGCGCTGGAACGCCGGCTGTTTTCCATCACGGTGCCGATCAAATCGCCAAGTGCCGGAAGTAGGTCCAGAAAGCCCGTGGGCAATTTCGTCGCCGTCTCGCCCTTGTCCAGAAACAAGCTCAGCACACCGCAGGCTCTTTGCTTGTGTCGAAGTGCTACCGCGACCACCTGCTGACCGCTTTGTTCGGAATGCGCCAATTCGCGTACACAGGTGCACGAGTGCTCAGTGATCTGGATCTGACCGGTACGCAGCGCAACCGCGCACACTCCGCAATTGGCATCGGCGCGCGCAATCTTTGCGCATTGTTGCTCGCTGGCCCCCGAGGCAGCCGCCAGCTCCATCGGGCTACCCATCTGCGTTACGGTCCGCACCGTCACGGCCCGTGCCGCGCTCATTTGCGTCAGGGCCCGCACGACCCCCTCAATGGGCTCTTGCAGATCCGTATCCAAGGCGCGCGTTTTCGAATCGTCGGCGCAATCTTCGTGCGGCAATATCGGGCCGCAACGTTGCAACATCCCCAAATTTCCCTTGTCTGGTGCCCCCGGAGCAAAAAGGCAGCATCGCCCGCACCGCTCCGGCATGGTACGGCAACAGTCCCTCTCATTGATTTTTCGACAATTCTCCTCGTTCAGAGTGCAGCGCGCAAGGAAGCGCAGGTCGGAGGCTCTTTGGCATGCGTCAAGCTTTATCCAAAAAAGCAGTCCAGCGGCGATGTTGCAATGCAATAGGACCACACTCCATTTGGGTATAACAGGGCACGCCGATGCGGTAATAGACAGCTGCCACCCGGATTTCGCCTAATACCAACTCCGACATAAGCAATCCGGGCGCACGTGCCGCTGCGGCGCGCGCGCCCTTTTGCACGCACGATGCCCCCGCTGCACGATCCGACCGTATCGCCGCTACCTGACGCCAAGACCGAAGTGCGCACGACGACCTGCTACATGTGCGCGTGTCGCTGCGGCATTCGCGTGCACCTTCGCGACGGCGAAGTGCGCTACATCGACGGCAATCCGGATCACCCGCTGAACAAGGGCGTGATATGCGCCAAGGGCTCCTCCGGCATCATGAAGCAGTACTCACCGGCGCGGCTGCTGCAACCGCTTAAGCGCTGCGCCGATGCGCCGCGCGGCGCGGGACGCTTTGAACCCATCAGCTGGGAAGAGGCGCTCGACACCTTAAGCGAGCGTTTGGGTGCAATCCGCGCGAGCGATCCGAAGAAATTTGCACTTTTCACGGGTCGCGATCAAATGCAGGCGCTGACTGGGCTTTTTGCGCGCCAGTTTGGTACGCCCAATTACGCGGCACACGGCGGCCTTTGTTCGGTCAACATGGCCGCAGGGATGATCTACACGATCGGTGGGTCATTCTGGGAGTTTGGCGGCCCAGATCTGGAGCGCGCCAAACTCTTTGTCATGATCGGGACAGCGGAGGATCACCACTCCAATCCGCTCAAGATCGCGATCTCCCAGTTCAAGCGCGCAGGCGGTCGCTTCATTTCTATCAATCCAGTGCGTACTGGGTATTCGGCCATCGCCGATGAGTGGGTGCCGATCCGTCCGGGGACCGATGGGGCGTTATTGCTTGCACTCATTCACGAGATTCTCGCTTTGGGTCTGTACGACCGCGAATTTCTCCTCCGGTACAGCAACGCAGGTCAACTGGTGAACTGCGACACGCGTAGCGACGAATTCGGCATGTTCGTCAGAACCGAGGTCCCCGAAGAGGAGACCTGCTATGACCCGCAAAACAAGCTCTGGTGGGACCGAAAGCTCAACCGCGCAGTGCGAACGCATACGCCTTCGGCTGACCCCTACTTGTTAGGAGAATTTCGACTCTCCGACGGCACGCCGGTCAAACCCGCCTTTCAGCTTCTGCAAGAGCGGGTCAAGGACTACACGCCCGAATGGGCCGCGCAGATCACGGGGATCGATGTGGCGACCATTCGCCGACTTGCGCACGAGATGGGCGTTACCGCGCGCGATCAGCGAATCGAGCTGCCGATCGCCTGGACCGATTCTTGGGGCACGGAACACGAATCGGTGAGCGGCAACCCAGTGGCCTTTCACGCGATGCGTGGGCTGGCGGCGCACTCCAACGGTTTTCAGACCATCCGCGCACTCGCCATCTTGATGTCGATTTTGGGCACGATCGACCGGCCAGGAGGCTTTCGTCACAAGGTCCCTTACCCGCGGCCGATTCCGCCATGCACGCGCACACCCAACGATGCGCGCGGCGTCAAACCCAACCATCCGTTGGACGGCCTCGCATTGGGCTGGCCATCGGATCCGGACGACTTGTTTGTCAACGACGACGGCAGTCCCGTTCGAATCGACAAGGCGTTCTCATGGGAATATCCCCTGTCGGTTCATGGCTTGATGCATAACGTGATCACCAATGCCTGGCGCGGCGATCCGTACCAGATCGACACGCTGCTGATCTTCATGGCCAATATGGCTTGGAACTCGACGATGAACACCGAGGCGGTTCGCGACATGCTGTGCGATCGCAACGCCAATGGACAGTACAAGATTCCGTTTCTCGTGGTTGCCGACGCCTTCCAGTCGGAAATGACGGCCTTTGCCGATCTGATTCTTCCCGACACCACGTATCTGGAGCGGCACGACGTAATGTCGATGCTCGATCGACCGATCTCAGAATTCGATGGTCCAGTCGATTCCGTGCGGGTACCGGTTCTGCCACCCTCGGGCCAATGCCGACCGTTTCAGGACGTACTGATCGATTTGGGCACGCGCCTGAAGTTGCCAGCCTTCGTTACCAAGAGTGGAGAGCGCAAATACCGCGACTACCCGGATTTCATCGTGAACTGGGAACCCGAGCCCGGCGCCGGCATCGGTTTTCTAGCCGGCTGGCGCGGCAAGGGTGGCGAAAAATCTCTGGTGGGAGAGCCTAACCCACGGCAGTGGGAGATGTACCAACAAAACGGTTGCGTCTTTCATTACACCTTGCCTCGCAGCTATCAGTACATGCGCAACTGGAACCTAGGCTATCTCGAATGGTCGCGGCGCAACCGCATCACCCGTTACGCCGAGCCCATTTTGATTCATGTGTACTCTGAAGTGCTGCAAAAATTCCGCCTTGCGGCGCAGGGCCGAGGCATCACGCGCAAGCCTCCCGCCCATTTGGCGCAGCGTGTGCAGACCTATTGCGATCCGCTGCCGTTCTTTTATGAAACGCTCGAGTCCCAGGTCACTGACCACCGCCGCTATCCGCTGGCCGCCCTGACGCAGCGGCCCATGGCGATGTATCACTCCTGGGATTCCCAAAACGCGTGGCTGCGCCAGATCCATGCGCACAACTACCTATTTGTCAACGCGCGTACGGCACGCGAGCTCGGAATTGGCGACGGCGATTGGATCTGGGTGGAATCGCAATGGGCCCGGGTGCGATGCATGGCCCGGCATTCGGAGTCCGTGGAGCCAGGAACCGTCTGGACCTGGAACGCAATTGGCAAGGCGTCGGGTGCCTGGAACCTGGCGGCCGACGCCAACGAATCCCGGCGCGGGTTCTTGCTAAACCACCTGATCCACGAGGAATTGCGCCTTGCTGATGGCCTGCGCGTTTCCAACTCCGATCCGATCACGGGCCAGGCCGCCTGGTACGACGTGCGGGTGCGAGTTTACAAGGTCAACGAACGCGACCCTGCGCATACCTCGCCACAATTTGAGCCTCTGGCGCCCTACCCCGGCATGAGGCCGCGCGGCCAGGTGCTGGCTTTCTTCGGCGGAGTTTTTAGCAAAATGGGCAAGCAGTGACACAACTTGCGCTGGTCATCGACCTGAACGTTTGCGTCGGCTGCCACGCTTGCGTGACCAGCTGCAAGGAATGGAACACGTCGGGTTCGGCCGGTCCCCTGGTCGACCAGCGTCCTTACGAGGCCGATCCGACCGGCACCTTTTTTAATCGCGTGCAGACCTTCGAAATTGGGCAATTCCCCAATACGGAAACGCTGCATCTTCCCAAATCGTGCCTGCACTGTGAGGATCCACCCTGCGTGCCGGTGTGTCCCACTGGCGCCTCCTATAAGCGCAGGCAGGATGGCATTGTTTTGGTCGACTACGACAAGTGTATCGGCTGCAAGTACTGCGCCTGGGCCTGTCCGTACGGCGCCCGCGAGTTCG
>CAZSOI010000140.1:0-2516 GCA_964608115.1 uncultured Burkholderiaceae bacterium
GACGCTGCAGATCGGCGATCTGATCCTCGTAAACAAGTACGAGTATGGAATCCGCCTGCCGATCCTCAATCGCACGCTGATCGAGATCGGTCACCCCAAGCGCGGCGATGTCATCGTATTTCGCTACCCGCACGATCCCACGCAGGATTACATCAAGCGCGTCATTGGGTTACCCGGCGATCGGGTCGATTACCGCAACCATGAGCTACGCATTAATGGCGAGCTGGTTCCGCTTGTCCGGCTGGACCGCTATTACGACCCAGCCCGCATGCAGACATACGAGCAATTAATCGAGAAAATCGATGCAATGGAGCATCGGGTCATTTTTGTCGACGGTGACGGGGTGCAGGTTCATGCTGCAGCGCAGCATACAAACCCCAATGCTTGCGTCTACAGTGAGGGGGGTGTGTCCTGTAGGGTTCCCCAGGGAAGTTACTTTGTGATGGGCGACAATCGCGATAACAGCGAGGACAGTCGGTTCTGGGGCTTCGTGCCGGATCGCAATATCGTCGGGCACGCTTTTTTCATTTGGATGAATTTCGGCCATGTTGGACGGATCGGTAGCTTCAAATAGCGCGGCAGGTAGGCCTCGGCTTGGCTTGCGGCGGTTGCCAGGCGCAGCACAGCAGCGCGGTCTGAGCCTGGTGAGCCTGATTTTCGTTGGCGTCGTCGTTATCGTCTTGCTGACGATCGGCATGAAGGTGGTTCCGGCACTAGCCGAATACTTTGCGATCGAACGGGCGGTGCAGAAGGTGGGAAATGAAGGTCAAACGGTACGCGACATCCGCAATGCATTTGACCGCTATGCAACGATTGACGACATCAAATCGATTTCGGGCAAGGATCTCGATATTACGAAAGACGCCGAACATATCGTCGTTTCCTATTCCTATTCGTATTCCGTACCGGTGTTGGACAATGTGCGCATCGTGATCGATTTTTCGGGCTCAAATCGCGATCATCCGGGCCGAGTTTCACCGTGACTGGGGATCTGGCATCAAATCATGGACTTGTCCGCGCTTGAAGAGCGCCTGCAGTACAAATTCAAAAGCGGCGAGCTGCTGCAGCAGGCCGTTACGCATCGCTCGCACGGCGTGGTGCACAACGAACGATTGGAGTTTCTTGGCGACTCGGTGCTCAACTGCGTAGTGGCCCAGCTCCTGTTTTTGAAGTACGCGCGCCTGGATGAAGGAGATCTTTCGCGCATTCGGGCGAATCTGGTCAAGCAGCAGTCGCTGTCGGAAATTGCCGAGCGCCTGGACCTGAGCGAATTTCTTCGCTTGGGCGAGGGTGAAATGAAAAGTGGAGGGTTTCGCCGTCCTTCGATACTCGCCGATACGATGGAGGCCGTCTTTGGGGCCGTATTCGTTGATGGAGGATTTGAAGGAGCGCGCGAAGTCATTGGCCGACTGTTTGAACCGGTGCTCAAGCAGGTCGATCCCAAAACCCTTGGCAAGGACGCCAAGACGCTCTTGCAGGAGTATTTGCAGGCCAAACGCCTGCCCCTGCCGGTATACAAGGTGGTGGAGACGCGAGGGGCAGCACATAATCAGGAATTCGAGGTCGAGTGCACGATCCCCAAACTCGACGTCGGTGTGCGCGGAAATGGGCGGAGTCGTCGCGGCGCCGAGCAATCGGCAGCAAAACATGCGCTGGAAGCTGCCCAGGCAGCCGCACAAGCGCTTCGGCGTGCCAAACGCAAGGGCGCCAGCACTAGCGCGTCGGAGTCGGCGGTCGAGGAAAGGGGCGCGCAAAGTGGCCTAAGTCCGGCCACGAAGGCGGCAGCCGCAGAGGCGGGGGCTGCAGCTGAACCGGCTCCGCCGGCTTGATCCCGCGATGCGCTTGACACCCGCCGCACCCGCGTACCGCGCGGGGATGATCGCCATTGTGGGTCGTCCCAATGTAGGAAAGTCAACGCTGCTCAACGCGCTAATCGGTTCGCACCTCTCCATTACTTCCAACAAGCCCCAGACGACACGTCATCGCGTACGGGGTGTTGCCACGCGGCCCGACGCCCAGTTCGTCTTCGTCGACACCCCAGGCTTACAGCATCGGCACACGAGCCGCCTGCTCACACGGCGCATGAACGCGGGCGTGAGCGCCGCGATCCGGGGGGTCGATGCGATTGTCATGGTCGTCGATGCGCACGGCTGGCGCGAGGAGGACAATGCCGTTTTGCGGCTGCTGCCGCGGTCGCGCACGCAACAGGCGCACAGTGCATCGGGGACCACGGGTGAGCCGGAAGATTCGGGCACTGCGCCCGCCAGTCACGTCGTCTTGGTTCTAAATAAGACCGATACGCTGCGCGACAAAGCCCAATTGCTGCCCTTGATTGCCGCTGCGAGTCGGCGCTATCCGTTTGCCGCCATCGTGCCGGTAAGCGCTGGGCGCGGTTGGCAGCTCGATGAGCTGCTTGAAGTGTTGCGTGAACTGTTGCCCGTGGGCATGCCACTTTTTGACGAAGACCAGATTACCGATCGCAGCGTACGTTTCTTGGCCGCCGAACTGCTGCGCGA
>CAZSOI010000141.1:0-27814 GCA_964608115.1 uncultured Burkholderiaceae bacterium
TCAAGCAGCGAGGTCTTGCCGTGGTCCACGTGCCCCATGACCGTGACCACCGGAGGACGCGACAGCAACTCGGCCTCGGCGCCTGGCTCTTCGCGTACCGCCAGCATGGCCTCCGGATCATCGAGTTTGGCGGCAAAGGCCTTGTGGCCCATTTCCTCGACCACGATCATCGCCGTTTCCTGATCCAGCACCTGATTGATAGTGACCATCTGTCCAAGCTTCATCAAAACCTTGATGACTTCGGACGCTTTCACAGCCATTTTGTGCGCCAACTCGGCAACTGAGATCGTCTCTGGAACGGAGACGTCGCGCACCACGGGTTCGACCGCCACTGTGGTGGTGACCTTTTCGCGTTCCTCCTGGCGACGGTGCCCCTTGGGACCGCGCCAAGTACCCGTAGCCGTTGTGACATCGCCACGCGTCTTGATTTGGCGACGCTTGGCAGCGTCCTCCGACCAACTGGAGGCAAGTTTTGCGGACTTGACCTCCTTGGCTCCAGTTTTTTTCTCCTCTTTGCGCTCCTCGGCTGTTCGATCCTGCGGTTTTGCAGTGGCGGGCTTGTGCAATGTGCCTTCGGCAGCCGGCGCTTTGAGCACCTTTTTGGGCGCCGACATCATGGTCTTGATCGCGGCGACTTCCGCATCGACCATGCGGCGCGCGCGCTCCGGTGCCTGCGGCGCAACTTGCGCGCGCTCGGCCGCCTCTGCGCTTACCTTGGTCTGCGCCGTGGCTGCCATTGCTTTGTCGGCTTGCACGCGCTCGGCTTGCACCTGCTGAGCCGCGATTTCACTTGCGACGGCGGCACGCCCGGCCAGCGCCTCTTGCGCCTCCCGCTCGCGTCGATGCAGCTCCTCGAGCTCTCGTTGCGCACGTTCCGTCCGCTCGCGCGCCTCGCTTACCTGCCTTGCAACAAATTCGGCTTGCCGACGCGCTTCCTCCTCACGCCGCGCCATTTCGGCTTCGTCGATGACCGGAGCTTGCGGAGCGACAACGGCCTCAATCTCCGTTTCGGCGTCACGCTTTACGAACACGCGCTTTTTGCGCACTTCCACTTGGATCGTGCGCGCCTTGCCAGTCGCGTCGGCCTGCTTAATGGCCGAGGTCGAGCGTCGCGTCAAGGTGATTTTTCGCTTCTCGATCTCCTGGCCGCCATGCGCCTTGCGCAAGGCTTCCAACAGCTTGGCCTTGTCCTCCTCGGACAGTTCATCGGTTTCGGCGTGTTTCCCCACGCCAGCAGCGCGCAGCTGCTCCAGCAGCACCGGCGGCGTGAGCTTGAGCTCGGTGGCAAATTGCGCAACTGTGTTGCTGGCCATTGTGTCTTGTTTCCTCTTCCGTTCGATCCGGCGCGCGCGTTAGGCAAACCAGTGCGCACGTGCCGCCAAAATTAGAGCACCCGCACGTGACACGTCGATGCCCGTTATTTCTATCAGCTCATCAACTCCCAAATCGGCCAGCTCGTCGCGCGAGCGCACCCCACCGGCCGCCAGCCTGATTGCCAGCTCGGTGTCCATTCCGTCGAGCTCCAGCAAGGACTTGTCCGCGCGGTCCAGGTTCTCTTCGCGCTTGATCGCTTCGGTAAGTATCGCGTTGCGCGCTCTCGTGCGCAGTTCCTCGACCATATCTTCGTCAAACGCCGAGATCTCGAGCAACTCATTGACGGGCACGTAGGCAATTTCCTCAACGCTTGAGAAGCCTTCGCCGATCAGGATGTCGGCGACCTCCTGGTCGACGTCAAGACTTTGCATAAAAGCATTGCGGATCGCCTCGCGCTCCTGCTGCTGCTTTTGTGCCGATTCCTCGGCGGTCATGATGTTGATTTGCCAGCCCGTCAGCTCTGACGCCAGCCGGACATTTTGGCCGCTGCGGCCGATCGCAATGGCCAAATTGTCCTCGTCCACCACCACGTCCATTGCGTGCTTGTCCTCATCCACAACAATTGAGGAAACGTTAGCCGGCGCCAAAGCACCGATCACGAATTGCGCCGGGTCGTCCGACCACAGCACGATGTCCACACGTTCGCCACCCAGTTCATTGGTTACAGCCTGCACCCGCGAACCACGCATGCCCACGCAGGTGCCGATCGGATCGATGCGCCGATCGTTGGTCCAGACCGCAATCTTTGCGCGAACGCCCGGATCGCGAGCGGCAGATTTGATCTGCAACAGACCCTGCTCGATCTCGGGAACTTCGAGCTCAAAGAGCTTCATAAGAAACTCGGAGGCCGTGCGCGAGACGATGACCTGTGGTCCGCGCAAAGTTCGGTCGACCTTGGCGACATAGGCCCGCACACGATCACCGATACGAAGATTCTCCTTCGGAATCATTTCGGATCGAGGAAGGCGTGCTTCGATCTTGCCAATTTCCAGGATGACGTCGCCTTTGTCCATGCGCTTTACGGAGCCGTTGACGATGGCGTCATTGCGAGCGAGAAACTCCGTGAGCAGCTGTTCGCGCTCTGCGTCCCGAATTTTCTGCAATATGACTTGTTTGGTGTCCTGCGCAAAGCGTCGACCCAGATCCTGACGTGGTAGCTGCTCTTCGATGTACTCGTCAACTTCGATGTCCGGAATCTGGTCGCGCGCATCGGACAAAATGATCTGGTGGCCAGGCTCCTGCAGTCCGGCCTCGTCGGGAACCACGTGCCAGCGGCGAAACGCATCGTATTCTCCGCTTTCGCGATCCACAGCCACGCGTATCTCGACGTCTTCTTCACTAAACAGACGCTTTGTCGCCGAGGCGAGCGCCGACTCGAGCGCGCCAAAGACGATTTCCTTGGGCACGCTTTTTTCACGCGCCAAGGCGTCAACCAGCAGCAAGATTTCTCGACTCATAGCTTCTCAAACCCTATCGACAACAATCACTCAGTGTGCAACTGCGTGGCGCGGTTCATCGCGCCCCGGTCGAATTCCCACTCGGGCGCAAGTCGCGCCTTTTGAACATCAGCCAGAGCAAACTCGACAGTTTCCCCAACTTGCAAATTGCGCTCGCGCGACTTGCGCGCTCCTCGCGGCAATGGTTGCGGCGCGGGCACCAGCCTCATGCGCACCCGCTCCGACACACCATCGCCTGTCGCCAGACCCAACAGCCGTCCGCGCAGGCGGCGCCGACCGCCAACCGGCGCGGCTAACTGCACCGTTGCCATCGCGCCAGCAAAACGCGCGAAATCACGTGCCCCGCGCAGCGGCCGATCCAGCCCTGGCGATGCGACCTCAAGACGATCGTAATCAACGCCTTCGACAGCAAACAGGTGCGTCAGTTGCCGACTGACGCGTTCACAATCATCGATACTCACCGATCGACCGCGCCCACCCGCGTCCGGTCCCACACTTTCGACGGGGGCAATATCCAGCGTTACCCGCAAAAGGCCATGCGCGCCGCGCTCCAAACCCAGCAGCTCGTAGCCAAGACCTGCCACCGTGCGCTCCACGAGTACACCTAACGGCGAGGAAAGTAGCTTGCCCGCGTCGGCAACTGCTGCAGAACGCTTCTGCATATTGTTTCGCGCCTCGTTCACCCGCCACCCATCAATAACACCAACACAACGCGCGCCGTCGCCCAAGACGCCGACCATCCGATCGTTCCAACATCGATGAACGGCCTGCCGCTTACGGCAAAAAAAAATGGGCCGTCGTCGAGCCCATTTTGTCTCATCAACAGGCTGGCGCTTTGGCTCCGACGGCTCGGACCAATGGCGCCGGGTGCCTCATTTGCGCGATCGACCCGAGATTACTGCCTGCCGAGCGCGACTACTCTAGACCCGCCAGCAGGCACACCGCTGCTGGCAATCGTAAATTATATACCGACGCGCCATTGTCGTCGCGTCGCAAGTGCCACCCGGTGGCCTTATCCGACTGTCTTGCCCAACAATTTAGCCGATGCGGCCCCGACCTTTGGAGCGGCGGAAAACGGCAGGCCCACCCCCCGCGGGAACGGACCCCGAACCGTGCCCCCGAGCGATGTAGTTCACAGTGCTAGTCATCGGATCGGGTTGGCGGCCACCACCTTGCCGAGGTGACTGATTGCCGGTTGCCCCGCGCCGACCTCCATAGGGTTCCTGCGCCAGATAGTTAACGGTACTGGCCATGGGATCAGGCTGTCGGTTGCCCCCGGGACGGTTGGGTTTGCCATTGCGATTGCCGCGACGCATCCCGTTAGGTTGTTGGGAAAAATAACCCGCGGTACTGGCCATCGGATCGGGCTGCCGATTCGTGTTCGGTCCCGCCGGACGGTTACCAGGGTTGCCGCGGCGAACCGCGTTGGGGTTCTGGGCAAAGTAGGTCGATGTGCTTGCGAGCGGATCCGGCTGACGGGCACCAATGTTGCGGTTGGGTCGGCCAGCCTTTGGCCCACCGGGCTTGCGTCCGTGAGCGCCGGAGCGCGAGCGAACTTCCTCTGCACCGATGCCAAGGTCGTGCAGCCACGCTTCGACCCAGGCGGGAGCAAGTTCCTGAAAACGACCTCGGGAGAGGGCGCGCGGCAATTGCACGGCCCCGAAACGGATACGAATCAGGCGGCTCACCTGCAGACCCAGCGCCTCGAACATGCGCCGCACTTCCCGATTGCGGCCTTCGCCAATGACGGCACGGTACCAATGATTAGCCCCCTGACCCCCGGCGTCTTCCAAGCGCGAAAACCGCGCGGGACCGTCTTCCAGATCGACACCCTCGAGAAGCTGGGTTCGTTGCTCCGCAGTCAGCTCACCCAACAACCGAATCGCATATTCGCGCTCGACCTCAAAACGCGGGTGCATCAATCGATTGGCCAGTTCCCCTGAGGTCGTGAACACCATCAGGCCCTCGGTATTGAAATCGAGCCGGCCAATAGCCACCCACCGACCGCCGGAGACCTTGGGCAGCTTTTCAAAAACGTTCGGCCGCGATTGGGGATCGTCCTGCGAGACAATTTCTCCCGCGGGCTTGTGGTACAGCAATACCCGCGGCGGCCGGCCAGGCTGTCGGCGAGTATTTAACGGCCTGCCATTGATGCGCACCTGATCGGTTGGCAAGACGCGCTGGCCAACATGGGCCGGCTGCCCGTTGACAGAGACGCGACCGGCAACAATGAGTTCCTCCATGTCCCGCCGCGAGCCGATCCCCGCATCGGCAAGTACCTTATGCAACTTGTCCGATTGCGCGCTCAATGCGACCTTGGCGGCACGTCGCCCTTTTTCCAACAAGGACTGTGGCAGCGGGTGTTCGGCCATTGCCAGGGCATTGACTTCTTCACCTTCTCCAGCCAACAAAACCGGCACGGCCGTCGCTTCCCCGCTGGCGTCAGCTGCCGCCGCAGCATCGCGCGCGGTGCGCTCCTGGCGCCCGCGCCGGCGCCGGCCATGCGGCCCGCGGTGTCGACGTTCGCCGGCAACACCCTCTACCCCCGCTTCGACGCCAATGTTCGCATCAGGGGCGTCACGTTCGCGCAGCTCTTCTTGCTCGCCCGTCGCCTCGGAAGGTGGGGCGACCTCCACTGTTCGGGGAGGCGCTACGTCCTGTGCGTCCGGGACAGCAACTATGGGAGCCGAAGCGGCAGCCGGTTCTTGCGGCGTTGATTCGGTCGCCGATGTGATCGCATCGTTTATTGAAGTCGGATTCATGGTGTTACTGAAGTCATCTGACTCATAGGGGGATTCGCTTCTCGGTATTGGATGGGCGTTTGCTCGGTCGAAGGAGAATCTGACGATGTGCAGTCATTGCGATCGGTCGCGATCTGGCCACTATCCGCAATCAATGCCGGTAGGGTATCCGCGACGTGTTCGATTTGCTCGGCGTTGCCCGATGCGGGCGGTGTCGCTGCCAAATCAGAAAACGGCAACTCGTACTTGCTATCGGTCGCAGACGCATCCACGCCGATGGGGGGAAGTTCCTGCAAAGAGCGCAGGCCAAAATCGTCAAGAAAGGCGCGAGTCGTGGCAAGCAAACCAGGGCGGCCCGGTGCCTCACGGTGGCCGATAGTTTCTATCCACCCGCGCTCTTCGAGCGTCTTAATTACGGGCGCCGATGCGCTCACGCCGCGAATTTCTTCGATGTCCCCGCGCGTCACGGGCTGGCGGTAGGCGATGATTGCCAGCGTTTCAAGCACCGCCCGCGAGTACTTTGGCGGCTTTTCGGGGTTTAATCGCTCCAAGACGGGCCGCATAGCCGCCGTGCTCTGGAAGCGCCAGCCGCCGGCGAGCGCAACCAACTCCACACCGCGACCTTTCCAGTCGCTGCGCAACTCTTCGAGCAGCGCTCGAATGATGTCATCGTCGAGTTGCTCAGTGAACAGGTTGCGCAGCCGATCGACCGGCAGCGGTTGCTCTGCCGTCAACAGTGCTGTTTCCAAAACTATTTTCGCCTCGTGCGTGTTCATGTTTCGCGTGCGAATGCATCGAACTGGCGCGCGCGCCAGGCGTGTGTGTGCGAAGCCGCAATGGCTAACGCGAGGTGTTCGGGCTTGCCGAACAAAAACATAAGAATCCGGTTTTCCAGTTCCGCTTGGCCGAACGACCCTGCTTAGCAGGTTTCGTCTGTGGGCGTCGTCGGGAATTACGCGGCAGAAACCGTGGGTGCGGGCTGCCGGCGCATGGCGCATCGGCACGTTCGCGGCACTACTCTCACGGTTAGCCGCTTTGTCAGGAGCCGCCGTCGGGTGCCGGGCAGCTTCCGATTGATGCCGATGCAGTGTATCACGTACGCGACGTGTCGCAAGGCATGCATTTCGATGGTTATGGGTACCGCGATGACGGTTGACAACAGATACTGTATACATTTACAGTGTAACATCTTCAGTTCGTGATACGACTATGACTATCGATCCGGCCACGATCCTGACTGCCCGCCAAAACGAAATTCTTGAATTTATCCGCAGCACTCTTGCGGAAAGTGGCGCACCACCAACACGCGAGGAAATCGCCCACGCTTTTGGTTTCCGTTCTTTAAACGCCGCAGAACAACATCTGCAGGCATTGCAAAAAAAGGGGTTGATCGAACTGCTCGCCGGTACTTCGCGCGGCATTCGGCTGCGCGATTCGGTGCGCGCCCTTGGCGAGGCGGCACGCGAATTTGGTCTACCCCTAATTGGCAAAGTCGCCGCTGGCAGCCCAATTCTGGCGCAGGAGAACGTGCTCAAGCGCCCGGCTGTCGACCCCTCTACCTTCCGGCCACGCGCAGACTATCTGCTTGAAGTGCGCGGCATGAGCATGCGCGACGCCGGTATTCTCGATGGCGACTGGTTGGCGGTGCACCGGCAAAGCCAGGCACATAATGGGCAAATCGTCGTCGCTCGGCTCGGTGATGATGTCACTGTCAAGCGGCTAAAGTTGCGCGGAACACGCGCTGAGTTGATCGCCGAGAACCCGGACTACACCTCCATCATGGTCGACCTCAAACGTGAGGCACTGACCATTGAGGGTATTGCGGTGGGCGTCATCCGCGCAGCCATCTGACAAAAGCCATGATGAACTATCCATGCGTGCCGCCACTACCCTAGTTCCCTCGCTCGAGGCGGCCGATGTCAGCACCATTCCCAATCTTTGGCGTGGCGTCGATTGGATTCGCGCGGATTCGCGCATGGATTGCACATCCTCTGGTTATGAGGACCTCGACCGGGAACTTCCCGGTCACGGCTGGCCGCACGGACAGCTTGTCGAGCTACTGCTCGATCATCCAGGTATTGGTGAGCTGAGTCTGCTACTGCCCGCACTGGCGGCAGTAACACACAGCGGCCGCACCTGCGTTTGGGTGTTGCCAAGTCAGGAAGGTTCACCGGCCACGGCGCGCCTGCCCCAAGGCCAAGGCACCATACAAAATCAAACAGCAGCACACACCTTGCCCTATGCCCCAGCGCTGGTAGAAGCCGGCATCGATCTGGCACGCAATATTTTTGTCAAACCACTGACCGCGCGCGAAAGCGGTTGGGCCCTGGAACAGTCTCTGCGCGCGGCCCATTTGGGCGCCTTGCTTGGTTGGTTACCTCAGGGCGCTAGTGCCGATGCCGATTTCCGCTCCCTGCGCCGACTGCATCTGCTGGCGCAGCGGCACCGGGCATTGGTTTTTATCTTGCGCAATGCCCGCCATGCGCGCACACCATCGCCCGCAACCTTGCGCTTGCAGCTACAACATGGGGATGGCCAACTGCAGGTACGCTTACTCAAACGCCGCGGCCGCCCGCTAATCGAGCCCATTGCATTGCAAGTTCACCCCGCGCGTTGGAACCGGACTGCGGCTCCATCGATTGTGCCAACCGAGCACGCGCCCGCCGCGGCACCACCCTCCCTGGCGCAATTGCTCGACGCGCTCTCGGCAAGCGCGGGCCGCTCCGTGCGCACGATCTTTGCTCATTAGGCGCTGCGGCCGGCGGCGCCTGCATCAAAACGAAAACGACCACGTCGTCACCGGAGTCCCCATTCCGGGTAGCACACCACCGGAAGTAGAGCAAAGCGTTGCTCCCGAGCGCGAAATCGTCGTGCAGCGCGCACCGCCAAACGCGGCGCGGCTAAGTAGACTTGTCGACCCCAGAGGCGAACCGAGATAACCCTCAAAAACTTCGCTGGGCGTCGCCTCACGAATGCGCTCTGCGGTGACGACGATCTCCTCGGCATCCGGCCCGGCAATATGAACCGTCTCCCACTGCACAGGCGCACCACCCAACACGCGCTGACCCGAATCAGCCAGCACCGATGGCAGGCGCAGACGGCAATTGCGGATCACGAGCGAGCCGCAATTGACCCCCGCGCCAACCGGCTCGGGTTTGACGAAGACCAAAGCCCCATCGCCTTCGCTTGCTGCCAGTGCCGTCGATATTGCAAAGACCAGCGCCAAGGCGCCGGCAGTGGCTTGTGCCAAGCGCATTGGCCTTGGCCACCAGGCAGTAAAGTGCGAAAGCCTCATAGGCCCTTCATAACTCTCAGGTGCCGTTGCCTCGAAAATCCGCCATGTCTTCGGCGCAAACCGAGCAATACCGGGTTGGCTTTGGCATTTGCAGCACACACCAAAATGTCACCTTCTTTTGCCCGCTTAGCATCAACTGATTCTGGTCGGGGAAGCTGCCCGGGGAAATTGCCGCTTAGGATCTCCAGAGCTGCGCAATTGCGCTGCAAGATAGTCTGCCCTTGCATCTTCGGCCCTTCATTGCGATCGATCAAGCCATTCCGTTTTGCATTTTTTCACAAGGCGAAGGTTGCATCTGCGTTGCAAGCGTGCCACCCCCATGCGTCGGCAAGCCGTCAAATCACTTATGCAGCGATCCACGATACACCCGCACCATTTGATTTTTTTTCACAGACACGCTCCGCGATCAATGCCCACAGTTTGACCTGTGTTGCGGCCGCGGGCAACCGAGCGCGGCACCTAGGGCGATGAGTGAAGTCCCCCAAAGACGGCCGCGCGCGCCCGCGGAAGCAAATCACGCAAAAGGACACGCGAATTCATCAGAAAAGTGTGCATCGCGGGGACCAGCACCAGTGGAACTCCGGTCAAACGCGTTTCCGAGACCTTTAGCACACCGTCGTTGGGTTCGTCGCCGATCGGAAAATAGTGAGCGCTCGGGCCACCCGTGCCCGCGTAGATCCAGGTGGGACATTGCGGAGTGGGCACGCTTTGCATGAAATGCTCGTCGGCCAGCAGCTGGCCCATTTCGCCCATCACAATTCGATAGGGCAAGCGCGGCGCCAACAAGCGCGCAAAAACACACGCCCGCGAGGGAGGTGCAAGCAAAAAGCAGGCTGCGGGCAAGTGTTGCAGCTTCGGAACCACACAGCGCAGCAACACGCCGCCTAACGAATGTCCAACAACGATGTAGGCCTGCTCATCGCAACGCAGTTCAATAAAGCGCTGCAGGCGCGCCAGGACGGAAGAAAATTTCTCCACCGTCACCGAATATCCGAAGATCGCTGTGCGAAATCCGTTCCGACGCAGCCGATAGGCGAGCAAGGCCATAGAGATGGGTGTGCGAACCATCCCGTGGACCAAAACTGCTAAAGGCCGACGCATTGCAGTTAGGACTATAACCAGTCAGTGTGAGCAAGCGCTAAGACGCGAAACGCCTGGCATTAAGGTCCAATGGCGCCACAGCCTGCGTGCGCCGTAAGAACAAGCGATGACGCAATGGGCCCATCAACACAAACAGCACAAGCACGGCACACTGCGAAGTGCCCGCGTCCGTTGACCATGTTTTGCGCCGACCGCCTTCCGCAGCATCGGTAGCCGCGTCGCGATTGCGCCAAACGCTGATTTGCAAGCGCCTGCGGCGAAAAACCGCGGTTAGATTTTGGGCGCATGTAACGCGATTCGATTGCCTTCGCTGTCGACGATGATCGCGCGCCAGCCGTGGTCGCCGATCTGATGAATCGACTGAAGCACGTAGCCGCCATGCTCCTGAACGGCCTGCACGGCCTCGCGCAGTCGACCGCTTGCGTTCAGATAGACGAGCGGCCCGCGTTGTGAAGGCGCATTTTCTGGCCCAGGACGGTACAAACACCCGCTCACCGCGCTCGCGGCGTGTGGCAAAAGACCGAAGAAAAATCCTGGACCGCCCTCACGCGAAACGGTGCCCGCGAGTACGGCCGAATAAAAAGTGATGGCCCGATCAAGATCGATAACCGGAATGTCCACCCAAACGAATTGATGATTCACGATCTGGCTCCCTGCGCAAGCGCGACCCATGCCATCTGGGGTCTTTAGATGATATGCGCTTGGTCTTGATATCCGTGCGCACACAGCGCCAGCAGGGCATAGACAGGAATTTGTTGGATAATACTGTATAAATATACAGTATCAACACCATGCCCACCTGGCTTGCCCTTAACTTGCCCGCGCTATCGCTGCAACTGGCCCAGCGGGGGCTCAACGCGGCACTTGCGCGTAACTTGGCGCTGGCCATTGTCGATGGGCCCGTGCAGCGTACCGACATTGTCTTTTGCAACGACAAGGCACGCAATGCAGGAGTTTTGCCCGGGATGAAATTGGCCGCAGCCCAAGCCCTGGTTCATGACCTGGTCGCCATTCGACGAGACGCACAATGTGAGCGCACAGCGCTAGAAGAATTGGCATGTTGGGCATACCAGTTCAGCGCCCAGATTGTGCCCTTTCAAGTGCGCGACAGCAGCGCAGTACTTATCGAAACCGGAGCCAGTGAGCGGCTGTTTGGTGGGCGCGATGCGTTGCGCCAACGCATCGTTGGCGCCCTGCGCAGCCTCGGTTATTGCGCCACCGATGCCAGCGCCGCCACGCCCGCAGCGGCACGCATACTTGCCTGCGCACGCGCAGCCGGTTTAAAGCCGCCTGATGCAGTAACAGCGGCGCAATTGCCCGGCGCACTGGGACTACTGCCATTGCGCCTGCTTGGCTGGGAAGAACAAATCAACGAAACCTTGCATGCACTGGGACTTAGTACGATCGGCCAAGTGCTAGGGCTGCCGCGCGAAGCCTTCGCCCGACGCTTTGGGGTGCAACGCCTCCGCGATCTGGATCGGATGCTTGGCATCATTCCCGACCCGCACCCCCCCTTTACCCCATTAGAAGAATTTCGAGCGCATATCGAGTTGCCCGCCGACCTGATTGACATAGAGCAGCTGACTGTGCCGGTGCACCGCCTGCTGCGCCTGCTGGAGGGATTTTTGCGAGGCCATGGTGCCGGAGCAACGGCATTGCTGCTGCGCATACACCACAGTGCGCGTCGCGAACAACCCACGACACCTACGACGATCGACCTTGTACTGGCTGTTCCCGAGCGAGATGCACAACGTCTGCTGCGGCTATTAACCGAACGGCTGGCACGCATCAGCTTGCCCGACCCTGCGATTCGGCTCGAGCTCGAACTCGAACGCATGGCAGAGCTGGTGCCACCCAATGCCAGTTTCCTGCCCCCGATTCCACCGTCTGCAACACAGGGAATCGATGCCCTGCAACTGGCCGAAACACTTCATGCGCGTCTGGGTTCAGCGGGCGTATTCCAATTGCAAGCGCTCAGCGATCATCGGCCCGAGTTTGCCTACCGCGTCGTGCCCCTTACGCCGGGTCTGCCGTACCCGCAAAGCCAAACACCATTGCCAACACAACGGCCTTTGATGATCCTGCCGACACCACATCGGTTGCCAGCGGCACCCAAAGAGTTCGGCACCCCGCACTATGGCGACGGTGCACCGCTGGCACTGCTAGCGGGGCCGGAACGGATTGAAGCGGGGTGGTGGGACCTAGGGCAGGCACAGCGAGCGACTGTGCACCGGGATTATTTTGTTGCACGCAACCGAAGCGGCCAGACCCTTTGGATCTATCGCGAACTGGCCGCCCCGCACAATTGGTTTTTACACGGATTTTTCGCGTGATCAACCACAACACCAATCAGAGTTTGGCCAAACTCTCGGAGATAGCTTTGCGGTACTCGGCAAAGTCCTCCACATCGTTGTGCGCCGCGGCCGCAATCCCGACAAGCTGGGCGCAGCGCGCAACCGCCTGCAAGCGCACGCTGTGCGCAAAGGGTATCAGCGCATCGCGACCACCGTGCACCAACAACACCGGTCCATCGATGCACGCCACATCCCGATAGGTCTCCAACCGGTAGCGCATCAATGCCGATGGCCACAGCGGAAAGTGCATGCGCCCCAACTCCGTCATGCTCCAGTACGCCGAAACAAGGATTGTCAGATCGGGGCGGATCTCGGCGGCGAGTCGCGCGGCCAACGCCGAGCCTAGCGAGCGGCCAAAAATCACCTTGCAACGCCCCTGGTATTGGGGAGCGATTCGCTGCCATGCTAGGGCGACGTCGGACCGCAGTTGCGCTTCGCTTCGGATCCGTCCCGTGCTCTTGCCATAGCCCCGATAATCGAGCATGAAGAGATCAAAGTTCGACTGCCGATAAAGCGACGTGTCCGCAAACCATTCGGAAAGATTGCTGGCATTGCCGTGCAGGTAAAACACGATTCCCTTTGATTGCGGTAAGCGCAAGTGCAGTGCCGAGAGCACGGCGCCGTCCGTGGTAATGGCAAGCTCGACCACGTCGGGCTGATCAAACACAAAATCGGCCGCAAGCCGCACAGGATGAAAGATCAAAAGCTCCTGGTGCCAGTAGATTGCTGCGATCAACGCAGCAAAAACTCCTACGACGATAACAACGGCCAAAAACAAGACGTTCACTCCTTTTGATTTCCTGACCAACGAGGCGCCCTCTTTTCTGCGCCCGTTACAAAAAAAGCTAGGCAAACACGGCCAAAGAAGGGCTTTCGAATCCTACCGGTGGTCGCCAGTATGCAAAAAACGTCCAAACCGCAGCAGGAAGGTAAAACCCGTACGTGTCCCTGCAAATCACCCTCGCCCGCGGCAAGGGCTGGCGGTGTTTTTCGACCTCGCGCTCGACCTGCGGTGTTGCTCGGTGCACCCGGCAGGCCACCGTTGAACAACATGCAGCCGGTTTGACTCTTGTCATGGCCACTAACACGGAACCGGGCAAAGTACTCGCTGAGTTTTAGCGGTCGAGCGCCCGCGTGCATGACCGAACGCAAATTGGCGCGTTACGCGCACTTTGCTTGTCGATCTGTAGGCATTTTTGGACGACAAACATGACTGTTGCACATTCGCTAGGAATCGGGGTAATTCTAGGCATTGCGCTGTTTTTCGTTTTGCAGCGCCTCGGAGTGCTTGACAAGTGGATTGAGAAGCTCGACCGATAGAAATGTCGATTTCGGGTTCCCACGCAGACGCCCAAGCACCACACGCCATGGTGTTGTATGCCGATAGCGCCGGCGTCCTGGGCCAGGGTCGTGAGAACCCCCGCACAGCTGCCCAGCGTTTATTCGATACGAATTTGGGTCGCTTGCGCGCCCCGCGAATTGATCGCGTACACCGTGCAAGCGCCGCAGGCATAAAAACTGTGCACCGCGTGTTAAATCTCCAGTAGGCGCTACAGGTCGGCTAATCGGTGGCGGTCCTTCGGCAAGGATTCGAAAGCGCAGTGCTGGCCGCCGCGTCACATGGACCCGCGTTCCAAAAGGCGGGAACCGCGGCCTGGCAGTCGTCAAGACGTGCGCCATTGCTTGCGACACATTGACAAAGGGCGCCGCACACTGAGCTTTCGTAAAAAGACGCCGGGTGCCTCACGCGATCAAATTGACGGTTGCCAAAGTGGTTGCTTGTGCAGCATTAGGTCCCCGCCCTTGCTGCGGGCAATCGGTGCGTCAAGCCACCCAGGCATTTGGTCGTCCGACACTTTGCACTCGATGGTGTGCGCCGCGGTGCGACCTAGCGTCGAAAAGAGCGCATCCAGTGGCAAATTCAAGATGCGCCGCGCTGGTCGATCAGTTTCCCATTTAGGTTCGTGTCCCTTCGCATACAACGCCGGGACACCTGCGAGAGGTTCCACTTCAACAGCCTAGCCTAGCCAGCACAACTTTTAAACACTGCAGCGTCAATTGCGATGAGCTCTGTTGCCCGCGCGTTCTGCGCTGAAACGATCGGACCGATTGTGCCGCTATCTAGAAACAACGTGCGGGCGCGACCCTTGTGTTGCCCCCTTAGCGGGCTGCTAGCCAACGGCCCCCAACTGTCGTCGGATAGGACACGGGTGCTCAGTCCGACTACTGGTGCCGCCGCTGCTAACAAGATGATGAAATGACCACTTTGAGGGAAGGTAATTGAGTTTGTAAGAACTGCGATGCCTTGCGGATCGGGTTTGCAAGAAAACACCGGCGTTGACGCCGGTCAATAAAGCGGTATGTCACACTGGTCATATTCGCGTACCGTTTGCGCGAAAAAATGGAGCGCGAAGATGTGTCTTGCCATTCCGATGCGCGTTGTTAGAGTCGATGGCCTGCTTGCGCGCTGCGAGGCCAAGGGAATCGAGCGCACGGTAAGTCTGTTTCTAATGCAAGATGAGTCGATCGTACCCGGCGATCAGCTCATGATTCATGTCGGTTACGCGATCCAGAAAATTTCAGAGCAAGAAGCGCGCAGCGCCTGGAACCTGTATGACGAGATGCTCGCGGCATCGGCACGGGATGGGGACACTTCGCATGCATGAGTTTGCTTTGTGTCGAGCTCTCCTTAATGCGGTCGAGCGCATTGTCCAGCGGGAGGGTGCGGTGGGCGTATGCAGCCTGACAGTCACGGTCGGTGCGCTTTCTGGCGTCGAGCCCCTGCTGCTTGCACGAGCCTTTGAGATAGCGCGCGCAAGTACCGTCGCGAAAGACGCGCTGCTGAACGTCATTGCCGCGCCGGTGCGTATTTTTTGTCAGAGTTGTGGCCTAGAGAGCGAAGTGCCCACTCAGCGGCTGCTTTGTACGCATTGCACAGGATCGCGCGTGCAGATCCTGACCGGAGACGAACTCGTTTTGAGTCGAGTCGAGCTCGAAGTGACAGCCGCTTCGCACCAAGCTGCCGACCGTGACCTCCAGATGAGGAGCTAAGATAAATGTGCGAATCATGCGGTTGCGCGCTACCGCGAGACTCTAGGCAAGAGAAGGCCAACGTTGCGCTCGATGTGCTCGAGTCGTTACTTGAGACCAATAACCGCGACGCTGCGCACAACCGCGAGCACTTTGATGCTCATGGCGTGCTCGCGATCAATATGATGTCCTCTCCCGGTTCGGGAAAAACGAGCCTGCTCGAGTCAACGATCGATGCCATTGGAGCGCGCTTGCGAATCGCCGTCATTGAGGGCGATCTGCAGACCGAAAACGACGCGCGTAGGATTCGCGCAAAAGGCATACCCGCGGTACAGATTACGACGGGCTCGGCCTGTCATCTGGATGCGCACATGGTCCACCACGCGCTGCACGGGCTCGACTTGGACCAAATCGACGTCCTGTTTATAGAGAATGTCGGCAATCTTGTGTGTCCGGCCGCCTTTGATCTGGGCCAGCATCAAAATGTCACCCTGCTTTCGGTCACCGAGGGCGACGACAAACCAGCCAAGTACCCGGTGCTGTTTCGCAAGACCGACGTGATGCTGCTTAGCAAGTCTGACCTGCTCGATGTACTCGATGATTTTCGGCCCGAGGCCGCGACGGCGCACTTGCGCGCGTTGGCTAACCCGGCACCTGTTTTTTGCCTGTCGGCAAGACGCCCCGCAACCTTGATCCCGTGGCTGGAGTGGATCGACGAGCAGCTTGTGCGGCAAAAGGCGCTACGGTCTGTGACCACCAGCATCGAGTAATCATCGATGCATAGCGCGCAGGAGTGGCTCGAACGCATCCGCGGCCTGCCGTTATCCGGTGGGCTGCGCGTGATGAATGTTTGCGGGGGACACGAACGGACAATCTCGGTAGCGGGACTTCGCGCGGCCCTGCCAGGCTCGATAGAGCTTATCCCAGGACCCGGCTGCCCCGTCTGCGTGTGTCCCGAAGAGGATATCCACTTGGCGGTCACGCTGGCATTGCGTGGCCACACCACGGTGGTTGCCTTTGGCGACATGCTGCGGGTGCCGTGCAACGCACCCAAGGGAGCTCCGTGTTCGCTTGTCGATGCGCGCGCTGCAGGCGCCGACGTGCGCCCGATTGCTTCACCGCGCGAAGCCGCGAATATGGCCGCAGCCGAACCGCAACGTCAGTTCGTTTTTTTCGCGGCGGGCTTCGAAACCACGATGGCGCCCGTTGCAAGCTTGATCGCCGAAGGCGTGCCCGAGAATCTGACGCTACTCATCTCGGGTCGACTGACCTGGCCAGCTGTAGCCATGCTTCTTGATAGCGGTGAACCCGGGTTCCAAGCGTTGGTCGCGCCCGGCCACGTTGCGACAGTCATGGGATCGGAGCAATGGCGTTTTGTGTCGCAACGTCACGGCATTGCAACGGCAATCGCAGGCTTTACGCCGCAAAGCCTGCTTGCTGCGCTGCATTCGGTGATCCGACAAGTCATCGCGCGACAGCCATTACTTGACAATTGCTACCCGGAACTGGTGCACGAAGGTGGCAACCGGTACGCGCAGTCGATCTTGCATAATGTCTTTGACATCGTCGACGCAAGCTGGCGCGGCATCGGCACGATCGCGAACTCGGGTTTTGCCATCAAACCGCACCTGTGCGAGCTCGATGCGCGAATCCGGTTTGCGGACGAAGCGTTTAGCGTTCGCAAACGCGCGGGACGGATGCCACCCGGTTGTGCTTGCGCACAGGTGGTTCTGGGACGTATCTATCCAAATGAGTGCCCCCTGTATGGGCGCGCCTGTTCACCCCGCTACCCGGTCGGGCCGTGCATGGTCTCAGACGAAGGCGCATGCCGGATTTGGTGGGCAAGCGGCATCCGCGAGAGCGCCGCTGACGCTGCGATCGAGCGATCCGAACCCCAGCAACGGTGTTCCCCGCCAGCAGGTGCGTTGACGATTCGATGAACTCGCTTAACGCCAGCCAGGACGAACAACACATCCACGGCCGCCACATCATTGTGGGCGGCCGTGTTCAGGGCGTGGGGTTTCGTCCGTTTGTGTTCCGCGTCGCAAACCGCTTCGGCGTATCGGGCAGCGTAGGCAACGACGCAGGTCACGTCGAAATCAAGGCCTACGGCACATCGGCCGCGCTTAGATCCTTTCTTGAAGCATTGGTGCGGGAGGCCCCGGCGTTTGCACGCCCGGAAATTCTTACCGTGGCGCCTGCACCGCTGATCCAAAAACAAGGCTTCCAGATTCTCGACAGTACCGACCGCGGAAGCCGCGGCGTCAACCTACCGCCCGACCAGTCGTTGTGCAATGAATGTCTCCGAGAACTGTTTGATCCCTTGGATCGGCGCTGGCATTACCCCTTTATCAACTGCACGCAGTGCGGTCCACGCTATACGGTGATTTGCGATTTACCGTATGACCGCCGCGCAACCAGCATGGCGGGATTTGTCCTTTGTCCCGCCTGTCAGCGCGAATACGAGGACCCGGCAGATCGACGCTTTCATGCCGAGCCGCTGGCCTGCCCCGCGTGTGGCCCGCAGCTGCGCCTTGAAAACCACATCGCTGCCCCGCCGGCTCTGCGCGAAGAAGCCCTAAGTGCCTGCGTCGCAACGCTGCGGCAAGGCGCCATCGTTGCAGTCAAAGGGGTTGGTGGCTATCACCTTCTTTGCGACGCCAGTATGGCGCAAACCGTTGAGCGGCTGCGCACTCGCAAGTGCCGACCACACAAACCGTTGGCCGTGATGTTTCCATACACGGGCAGCGATGGCCTGGAGCGGCTGCGACAGGATCTGGATCCGAACCAGGCCGAATGCGCGGCGCTTTTAGACCCCTCTCGACCAATCGTACTTGTGAACAAGCGTTCCTGCAGTGCCTTACCGCAGGCCCTGGCACCTGGACTGGACGAAATTGGCGCGCTGCTACCCTACAGCCCGTTGCATGCTCTTTTACTTAGCGAATTTGGTGGTCCGCTCGTTGCAACTTCGGGTAACGTTTCGGGCGAACCGGTTCTGACCGATGAGGCCGAGGCGACGCGCCGACTGGCGCTGGTCGCCGATTCGTTCCTGCACCACGACCGACCGATTGTGCGCCCGGCCGAGGACGCAGTGGTGCGAGTTGTGCTCGGCGTCCCACGCCCGATACGCCTTGGGCGGGGGACCGCGCCACAGCAGCAGCGGCTCGGGGTACAACTGGCAGAGCCGGTGCTTGCAGCCGGCGGTCACATGAAGAACACGCTCGCATTGGGTTTTGACGACTTCGTGGTCGTGTCGCCGCACATTGGCGACTTGGACAGTCCGCGAAGTCGTGATGTTTATGCCGACGTTGCGCGGGATTTGCAGCGGCTCTATCGCGTTCAGGCCGCGCGAGTCCTTGTCGACCGTCACCCGGGGTATGCGAGCACTCTGTGGGCACGCGCAAGCGGGCTGCCGCTCACCGAGGTGCCGCATCATTTTGCTCATGCTTCGGCGCTTGCCTGGGAGCGACCGGACGTTTCCTCGTGGTTGGTGTTTACATGGGATGGGGTGGGCATTGGGGAGGACGGCAGCCTTTGGGGCGGAGAAGCATTGACGGGTCGCCCCGGCAATTGGCGCCGACGCGCCTCCTGGCGTACGTTCCATCCGCCAGGTGGCGAGCGCGCCGCGCGCGAGCCCTGGCGCGCAGCGGCGGCCCTTTGCTGGAGCGCCAACGTCGAGTTCGGCCACCACCGCATCAAGGATATCGAAGTTGCATACAGCGCCTGGAAGCAACTTCGCAATTCGCCGGCCACCAGTGCCGTCGGACGCCTATTTGATGCGGCAGCTTCTCTGGTCTTGGGACTTGATGAGGTGAGCTATGAAGCACAGGGCCCTATGCAGCTTGAGGCCCTGGCGGCAAAGGCTGGTCGCGGCCAAGTACTGGCGCTGCCGATGTACGTCGATAGCCAAGACATTTTTCGGACTGACTGGACGGCATTACTCGAGACCCTCGCCGACTCGACGCGTCCGCCGGAGCGTCGCGCGGCAGATTTTCACGAAACGCTCGCCGAGGCGGCGCTCCAACAAGCCCTTGCGATTCGCCAGCGCGTGGATTTTGAGGCAGTCGGGCTAACCGGTGGCGTTTTCCAAAACCGAGTGCTGTGTAGCGCGATTGTCGAGCGTTTTGCGCGCGCAGGTATCGAGGCTCATCTGCCTGCGAAAATTCCAATAAACGATGGGGGCTTGGCTTTTGGACAGCTGGTTGAGTTTGCGGCCGCAAGCAACCGCGCCACGAGCAAGACGTGAGTCGATCGGCATTTTTCCACGTGCCATTGATGGCATTGCGCGCCTTCCCGATGCGATGAACGAGCGGATCTTGCTTGCGCATGGCAACGGCGGAAGCCTGATGCGCGAACTCATCGAGGAAGTTTTCGTTCGCACGTTGGGTGAAACAGCGCCGCTATATCTCTCCGATGCCAGCGCGCTTCCCGCGACAAGCGCAACGCTAATGGTGACGACCGACGGTTTTACTGTCGAGCCAATTGAGTTTCCAGGCGGCGATCTGGGTGCTCTTGCGGTGCACGGTTCCGTAAACGATCTTGCGGTCGCCGGCGCCGAGGCCAAATGGCTGACGTTGGCCGCGATCATCGAGGAAGGCTTTGAGATCTCGCAGTTGCGACGAATCGTCGCAAGCTTCGCCACGGCAGCGAGCCAAGTCGGCGTTCGCGTTATTGCAGGCGACACCAAGGTCGTTCCGCGCGGCCGTGGGGGTGGTCTATATTTTGTTGTTTCCGGAATCGGAGTGCGCCGGCGTGAGTCCCTGGAACTGGCCCGAATCAAAGTCGGGGATGCGCTGCTCGTTAGCGGCCCGGTCGGCGATCACGGTATCGCCGTGATGCTGGCGCGAGAAGAATTTGGCATGCGCGGGGACGTGCGCTCCGACTCGGCCCCGGTCCTGGATTTATGTCGCGCTCTTTGGCCGCTCGTGGGTCTGCGATTCGTGCGCGATCCCACGCGCGGGGGCGTTGCGACAGTCGCAAACGAAATTTGCCGCGGCACCGGTCTGGGCCTGCGCCTGCAAGAAGCCGCGCTGCCTGTGCGGCCGACAACCGAATCGGTTTGCGAAATGCTGGGCTACGATCCGCTGTATCTGGCCTGCGAGGGGCGCGCGCTTGCCGTCGTAGCGCCAGATCAAGCAACCGAAGCGCTGCGGCGCTGGCGGACTCTGGCGGCCGGATGCGACGCATCGATCATCGGCTGTGTCCAAGCCGGCAGTGCGCGCGTAACGCTTGAGACGGCGCTCGGGGGTGAACGGGTGCTCGATGAGTTGTTCGACGATCCGCTGCCACGTATCTGCTAAATCAGGCCTTGTACTGATTGCATGATGCTTTTTCGCCGTGTGCCGCGACCTCACAAATACTCAGGCGGCCGGCTTTTGGTTGGGCTGCATTGGCAAACCCATTTGCTGCCACAGCAGCATGCCGCCCTTAAGATTCGCCACCCTGGCAAACCCAGCGTTGCGCAAGATAACGGTCGCCTGACCCGAGCGCATTCCCGCATGACACACCGCGATCACCGGCTTATCCCTGGCAACCTCTTGAAGCCGCGACTTGAGCTCGCCCAAGGGAATTGATATTGCCCCAGCGATCCTCCCGAGGCGCTCGTCGAATTCTTCGCGCTCGCGCACATCGAGAACCAGAACGTCGTCAAGATGTTGCAGAACCCACTCCGGATCGATCTCCAGAAGTCCAGCATAGCTTTGTCGAACCGGACCCCAATCGGCAGGTTTTGGCGACGTACCGTCGGGCGGCCGGCCGCAAAGCAAATTGGCGGGCAAAGCGATATCGATCTGTCTCGGATGGGGGATATCTAAGTTGTCCATGAAACCGACGAAGTCACGCTCATTGGCACCCTCACCCAACCGTGGATTATGTACGCGCTCCTCGCCCACCGAGGACACCGTGCGCCCGTTATAGTCGTGAGCTGGAAATACGAGGCATTCATCGGGCAAGGTGAAGATCTGCTCCTTGATCGAGCGGTAGAGCGTGCTTGCGTTGCCTTGCTGAAAATCGCATCGGCCCGCTCCGCGAATCAGCAGACTGTCACCGGTAAAAGCCATACGATGATCATCGGTCACGAAACTGATGCATCCGTCAGTGTGTCCCGGGGTGGCCCGCACCTCGAGGTGCGAGGCTCCGAAGTTCACGCGGTCGCCATGATCGAGCCGCAGGTCCGCACCCACAATGATCTGGCCGTAACGCCTCGATACGCCGATCGAGCAACCCGTTGCGTGCTGCATCAGCCATGCACCGGTAACATGGTCGGCATGCCAATGCGTGTCAAGTGCAACGCGCAGAGTTAATCCGAGTTCGTCGATAAGCGCCAGGTCGCGCAGGTGTTGTTCAAACACCGTATCGATGATGACGGCCTGTCGACTTTGTCGATCGCCCAAAAGATACGTGTACGTGGACGATACCGCATCAAAGAGCTGTCGCACGATCAGCTTATCGCTCATCAGGGCTCTCCGGACCCAACTGCACGGCAGCGCCCGCGCTCGGCTCGATGGCCGTTGTCTTCATAAGGCGACGGACTGGGTGGACACCACATAAAGCGTCACTGCTTTGCTCTGCGCCGGGCGATAAGTGCAAATTATCGCAATTGCACCAGCAAAAAATGTTTCATGGGCACCTTGTCGTGAGGGGATTCGTGCAGAGCAAAAGACCGTTTTTGCAGCGGCGCTGTCCGCGTTTTGCGCGCCGATGCTTCATGCGAATCCGTCCCGTGGCGCAGTTTCGAGCAAGAAAGGGCGAACCGCGATTGCGGTCACGGTGCTGCGCGCGAGGTCCGAGCAAGGTAGTTCTGAGGAGAGATAACTGCAAACTGCTTGCCACTTACAAGGCGAGCATCAAACAAAATCCGATCGGCGCGAGAGCGTAGACTTCAGCTTTTGAGTGTTGCAAACATTTGCTACTCTAGCAGGCTGCGCGGCTTCTGCCGCGCGCCCGCATCGTGGCATGAAAGCCGCGCTTGGCGAAAGTGGGAACCGTCTTGGGGCCGAATGGCAGCTTTGTCAAACGTCACTTGCGTATTTTTTTTGCGAAAGGAACTCATATGAACGTCCGAGCCCGCGATCTTCTGCGAACGCTGCTCATCGCTGGCAGCTTCGTTATTGCGCCTATGCTGGCAAGTGCCGAGATTGTTGCGACCGACCAACTCGTAGCAAAAAGTACTACGGATACCGAAAGGGCCAAGGTCGAGGCATTTCTCGATCGCGCCAATGCCACCGGTCAATTAGAGGCGCTCGGCGTCAAAGGCCTGGATGCGAAAACCCGCATATCCGCACTCAGTGACGAAGAAGTGCACGAGCTGGCGGCAAAAATTGACTCGCTGCCGGCAGGCGGTGGCGTCGCCGGTTTTACCGACCAGCAAGTCATCATCGTCATCCTACTGCTGATTCTCGTGGTGATTTTGGTGACAGCCTGATCGCGGCTGAATGCGGGGTTTTCCGGCCCGTGGTGACAGCAATTTTTGCCATATGTACCGTTAGCGTGCGTTGACGGTTCGGGGGTGCGTCGGATTGCGCGGCCAGCGGCGCTTGTTCGTTGGCACACAAATCTTTTCTTGCCGCTTCTCTTCGGATTGAGCGGCTGCGCCTTGCTTTCAAGCTCCGGCACAAGCGAGGACTTCCCGTCCGAATTGCCGCAGCGTGCCGAGTTAACCGAGGTACCGTTCTTCGCGCAGGAGGAGTACCAATGCGGCCCGGCCGCGCTGGCGATGGTGATGGATTTTGCCGGTGCCGCGCGCACCCCGCAGCAGCTCACCGATGAAGTTTACCTACCCCAGCGACAGGGCTCGTTACAGACGGAGATGCTCGCCGCAGCACGTCGTGCTGGCCTAATCGCATATCCGCTGTCGCCAAATCTGCGCGCGCTTCTCACCGAAATTGCCGACGGACATCCAGTTGTCGTCTTGCAAAATCAGCTCTTTGACTTCTTTCCGCGTTGGCACTATGCCGTGGTCGTTGGCTACGATCGGTCAAGCGGGGATGTGATCTTGCGGTCGGGCACGAAAAAGCGCCTAACAGAAACGCAGCGCAGCTTTGAGCGTTCTTGGGCGAAAGCAGGCAAGTGGGCTTTCGTTGTGCTGCCGGCAGGGCAATTGCCCGCAACGGCCGACGAAGACCGGTACGTACTTGCCGCGGCAAGCCTGGAGCGCTCGGCGCCGCTAGCCGCGCACGACGCGTACGTAGCGGCCCTGGTGAGGTGGCCCCGCGATCTTGTGGCACGAATCGCGTTGGGCAACATAGCCTACCGTTCGCATCATCTGTCCGAAGCCGAAGCACAATATCGCCAGGCTACGGTTGATCACCCCGAATCGGCGGATGCCTGGAATAACCTGGCGCAGACGCTGCATGAATTGGAGCGCGACGACGAGGCGCTTTTAGCCGCCGAACGCGCGACTTCGATTGGCGGGTCGCGAGAGCAGACGTATCGAGCCACGCTGCAGTCGATTCGTTCCTCCGCCACAAAGTGACAAACCGCGCCGAAACTTGGCGCGCACCAACGCGCGAATCCTACCCGCGTCGAGCAAGGACGATATGCGTCGTATTTTGCGTGGGAACGTGCTCGACACATTGATAGCCGAGCTCCGGGGTATCGATATCCGCAAGAAGGTGCTCTCCCGATCCGAGCAGAACCGGGGAAATCGCAAGGTGCATCTCATCGATAAGTCGGGCACGAAGATATTGCCGAATCGTGGCGACTCCGCCGCCGAGCCGGATGTCTCGACCGTTGGCTGCGTCGGCAGCTCGTTGGAGCGCCGCGTAGATGCCATCGGTGACAAAATGAAACGTCGTGCCGCCGGCCATGGCGATCGAATCGCGCGCGTGATGGGTGAGCACGAAGACCGGTGTGTGGTAGGGCGGGTTATCGCCCCACCATCCCTTCCATGAGTCATCGGGCCATGGCCCGCGGATGGGACCGAACATATTGCGTCCGAGGATCCAGGCACCGATGTTGTTAAAACCGCGCGCGACAAATTCGTCGTCCGTTCCGGTCGTGCCGCCGTCTTTTCCATGCATTTGGCAAAACGTCCTCGTGGCGAAAGCCCAGTGGTGTAAGGCCATACCACCCACACCAAGCGGATGATCCAGGTCCTGGTTGGGACCAGCGCCATAGCCGTCGATTGATAGGGCAAAAGCGTGCACGCGCAATTTAGGCATGCGTGGAAACCTCCCTTAATGGCACGCGCATTCTGAACCCACTTAGCGTGCTAAACAGCTTAGTGCTCACATCTGGGCAGCAGAGTGCAGCCGGTGCAGAAGGTGCAGCCGTTATCGCCGACGCCACGGGCACCCGAAACAGGGAACGCAGCCAAATGTAGCGCCGCCGGCACACGCCTTGCAACTGCACAATCGTGTGCACGCTGCCCTCCCCGCCGAGGTCGACTTCACGCGGCAGTGCTGCCTTTGCGCGGCAAGAAAACTGTGTGCTGCGCATGGCCTGGCATATCCGTTCACAGACCGGCGCAGGCGCAAATTGCAGGGCGCCACAGCGGCCGTGCGCCTGGAGGTTTCTGCAGCTCAGCAAGTAATCTGGCCGAGCCAGGACGCTGATCGACTTAGAGGTGTTGGCGGCGTTTGGCGCTGTTCTTTCTATACTGTTAATATTTACAGTATGCAGATACCTTATGCCGAACTTCACTGTCTGTCCAACTTTTCTTTTCTGCGCGGCGCATCGCACCCAGAAGAGCTAGTCGAGCGCGCGCTCGCATTGGGTTATTCGGGACTGGCACTGACTGATGAATGTTCGTTTGCCGGATCCGTACGTGCGCACCTAGCCTTGCGCCAAGCACACGCAAACGACCCCGACGCAGCATCCTTCCGGCTGATCCACGGCACCGAGATCCAGCTTGCCGATGGTCCGCGGCTGGTATTGCTGGCGCAAAGTCGCAGGGGTTACGGCAATTTGTCGGAGCTAGTGACGCTTGCCCGGCGTGCTGCGAGCAAAGCCCACTACCGGATTGATTGCGGCACGCTCGAAACCAATATACATCTGCTCGATGACACATTGGCGCTGCTGATCCCCGGATCGTCATCAGCAACTGGCGAGAAGGCCTGCCAGGGGATCCTCGATGTGGCCAGAACCGGGCAACAAGCACTGTGGTTAAAGAGGTTGTTCGCGGAGCGTGCCTGGATCGCATGTGCCCTAGTGCACGGACCCGACGACGCACGGCAGCTGGCGCAGCTACAGACCGTGGCACGCAGCTGCGGCATGGCCCTGGTAGCCACTGGGGAGGTGCACATGCACACACGGGGCCGCAAGAAACTGCAAGATGCCCTTACCGCTGTGCGCAACAAGATTCCGTTGTCTGAATGCGGTACCCGACTGTCTGCGAACGCGGAGCGGTATTTGCGTTCCCGCGCCCGCCTGATGCGCACCTACCCGGCGGAACTGCTTTTGCAGACCCAGCAGATCGCTCAGCGCTGCTCCTTTTCGCTCGAGGAGTTGCGCTACGAATACCCGGACGAAGTCGTCCCCGCGGGAGAAACACCAGCGAGCCATCTACGCCGCGTCACCCTCGAGGGTGCCGCACAGCGCTACCCGGCAGGTGTCCCGGAAAAAGTACAGCTCTTGCTGGAGCATGAGCTGCGCCTAATCGCAGAGTTGCGCTACGAACCGTACTTCCTGACGGTCTACGACATCGTCCAATTCGCACGCAACCGCGCCATCTTATGCCAGGGACGCGGCTCGGCCGCCAACTCGGCGGTGTGCTACTGCCTTGGGATCACAGAGGTCGATCCGGAGCGCATGAGTGTGCTGTTTGAACGCTTCATCAGCCGCGAACGCAACGAACCGCCCGACATCGATGTGGATTTCGAACACCAGCGGCGCGAAGAAGTGATGCAGTACCTCTTCTCCAAGTATGGCCGCGAACGTGCCGCGCTGACTGCCGCCTTGCACACGTATCGACCGCGCGGTGCGCTGCGTGATCTGGGCAAAGCACTGGGCCTTTCACTCGATCAGGTCGACAAGCTCGCCAAGACCATCGCTTGGTGGGATGGTCGCCGTATCGAACCATCGCAACTGCTCGCTGCCGGTTTCGATCCGGAGAACCCGGTGATCGCGCAGCTAGTCGATCTGGCGCACCAATTGATCGGCTTTCCACGCCACCTATCGCAACACAGTGGTGGATTCGTGATCGCACGCGACAAGCTCTCCCGCATGGTTCCGATCGAGAACGCCGCCATGGCCGATCGCACGGTGATCCAGTGGGACAAGGACGACCTCGATGCGCTGGGTCTGCTTAAGATCGACGTGCTCGCGTTGGGCATGCTCTCGTGCCTGCGCCGTGCAATCGATCATGTCAACGTGTTCGAAGTAGCCACAGCTGCGGCGATCTTACCAACAAGTGTCGACACCCCTGCGGCGGCGCCCCAAAGAGTAGCTCCCCTGACGCTTGCAGATATCCCAGCAGAAGATCCGCGGGTCTACGAGATGCTGGCGTGTGGGGACTCGCTAGGTGTGTTTCAGGTCGAATCGCGCGCGCAGATGAATATGTTGCCGCGCCTGCGGCCACAGTGCTTCTATGACCTGGTAATCGAGACCGCGATTGTGCGTCCCGGACCGATCCAGGGTGGGATGGTGCACCCCTATCTGCGGCGACGGCAAGGCCTGGAGCCCGTCACCTACCCGTCGGAGAGCGTGCGTGTGGTACTCGAGCGCACGCTCGGGGTTTCGATCTTCCAGGAACAAGTAATGCAGCTCGCTGTGGTGGCCGCGGGTTTCACGCCAGGCGAAGCCGACCGATTGCGCCGTGCCATGGCAGCGTGGAAGCGCAAGGGCGGTATCGGCCCATTTCGTGATCGACTCATCGCTGGAATGCTCGCGCGCGGCTACAGTGCTAGTTACGCTGAACAGATCGTGCGCCAGATTCAAGGTTTTGGCGAATATGGGTTTCCCGAGAGCCATGCGGCCAGCTTTGCACTGCTGGTGTATGTGTCCGCTTGGCTCAAGTGCCATCGGCCGGCAGCGTTTTGTGCCGCACTGCTCGACTCCCAGCCGCTGGGGTTTTACGCCCCCGCACAGATCGTGCGTGATGCGATCGACCATGGCATCACTGTTCGGCCGGTTTGCGTCACTGCCAGCAATTGGTATTGCACGCTCGAACCCAGCGTCAGCGATCGCACCACGCCGGCCGTGCGACTTGGTTTCGCACTGGTACAGGGGCTGACCCAGGAGAGTGCACAACGCGTCTTGGCAGCGCGGGCCCAATCGGCCTTTTTCAGCGTGCAGGATCTTGTGCGACGCGCGCAGCTGAGCCGTAGCGAACTCGCACAACTGGCAGCGGCCGATGCGCTTGCAGCGCTCAGCGGTCATCGCCGCAACGCACTGTGGAGCGCACTGGGAATCGACGTACAAGGGCCACGCAAGGCACCCTTGGCAGCCGAAGCGCCAGCACACGAGGAGGCGCCAGAACTGATCGCTCCAACGGAAGGACAAGACATCGTGGCCGACTATCGC
>CAZSOI010000142.1:0-41366 GCA_964608115.1 uncultured Burkholderiaceae bacterium
GCAAACCTTCAAGCCCGCGCGCTTGGAATCGGCGCACCCAGCGCTGCACAGTACTCGGACTCTCGCCAAAGCACTCCGCGACTTCCGAGCACGATCGACCGGTAGCCACTAGTAATAATGCGTGCAGGCGGTGTTGGTACCGCGACGCCTCGTCGCGATCGATCTCGCGGCGAATCATCGTTTGCACAAGCTTTGCACTCTCAAGTTGCTTCTTAAGCATAAGCGAGCCCATTGGTTGGGGCGCAGATCCTAGCGTATTAGATATCTATCGAATATAAATTTCCATTACAAAAACGTAAAAATGTTTTTACACCGGGGCGACGAAACACGTGCGCATTGCATTTTTCGGAAGTGAGATCATTTCGCATCGCAGCGAAGTGTTGATCCAGACTGCAGAGGTTTACTTCGGTCGCAGTTTAATTGTCGGCAAGATTTATGTCGTCCTGAACGAGAGGGTTTTGCGGCCGCATTGCGTGAACTCGGATGTCGTTAGTCTAACCGCACGCGATGGATCGCAAATATTGGGTATCCATCCCAAGATGCCTAGGAGGAATATAGAAACTGCAGGCAAACAGAAGTGTCTTTATGAATCGAGACTTCTGTCGTCTTTTCCAAACCGCGATTCGAACCTTTGCGCCGACAATGCCTACGTCAGAACCGATGCCGCAGCCCGCAAGGGGTGCGCGATTCTCACTGCGAGCGTCCGTCCTGTGCACGCATAGGACTCACGAATACTGACGCAAACTAAGTTGTGACTTTGCACATTTTCTGTCGTGCAAATTTACGCGACGAATTAACTTGACAATCTCAATGCCCCGCTCCTTTAATACCCATATCTTCGTATCTTTGCGGTACGCGAAGATCAAACGCCAACGACGGAGTGATTACAGAAATCAGCAAGTGGGGATTTCTAAGTTAGGAGCGATTTTCTAGCGAGCCGCGCGGTAATCGCGGAAAAAAGGGCAAGATCGTGGTGGCGGGTTGCAATCAATTTGCTGAAGGAGATGCGTAATGGAAGACATAAAAAGTTTTGCGAGGAGAAATTTCGTCACCATTTCGGGCAAGGCAGGTCTTGCCACGTTGGCTGCGAGTGCGGTCGGGTTTAATTTTGGAATGATTAAAGTTGCGGAGGCGGCGATGGGGCCGTCCAGAGTTACCCCATTTCGCTTTGCGATATTGACCGACGCTCACCTTTTCTCATTTCCGGATCACAAGTTCGACGGCTTTTTGGCCGACGCGGTGGATGATGTCTTGAGGTTAAAGCCCGACTTCGTCGTCTACCTGGGCGATATTGCCCAGAATGGTAAAGACGACCAATTGGTCAAAGGCAAGAAGATTCTGTCGAAACTGAGCATGCCGCTTAAGGTCATTCCGGGTGAGCACGACTGGTACTTGGATATGGGTGCCGCATGGCGCGGACATTTTGGCCAGCCGACGTGGTCGTTCGATCATAAGGGCGTGCACTTCATTGGCATGAACTCGATCCTCGTGCGCGATTTTTGGACTCCGGGTGGTTTGAGCCCGAAGCAAAGAATGGACACGATGGAGATGCTCGAGAGCCCAATCGCAGGACCATGGGGTGTGCGCGAGGAGCAACTCGAGTGGCTGAAAAAGGACACCGCGAAACTCGATGCTGATACGCCGATCGTCGTCTTCACGCATTCCCCGCTGTGGGATTACTACCCGCGCTGGAATTTCCAGACGGAGGACGCTCCGCAGGTCCGGGAGATTCTGGGTAAGTTCTCGCGAGTGATGGCGTTCCACGGACACGTGCACCAGACCGTATACAACCGCGTCGGTAACCTCTCGTCCATCGGAACGCTTTCAACATCATGGCCATGGCCGTACCCGAACGTCAAAATGGAGTATCCGTGGTCGCGGATGAATCGCTCCGATCCGGGCAACTTTAAAGACGGCGAGGGCGCCCAGCACATAGACTTGGAGGCCAATTTCAGCGGCACGATGCACTACGACCCGTTCGGGGATATGTTGACCCCGCAAATGAAAGACGGGTTCAACATTTAAGGAGGGGCATGGCGATGAATCGTAAGACAATGAAGCAAATGTTCTCCGCGCTTTGCGCCCTGTCTACAGTGGGTGCGGTAGGACTTCTGGTTTACACGTCGTCGGCGGCGCGCGAACCATTTACGAAACAGGAGCTGGCAGATCAAGAAAAGGCGCTGCTTGCGGCTGTCGATCGCGGGCGTGATCTTTGGCATGGAAGCCTGCCATCCATGTCCACGAACGGCTTGGCCTGCGGTAACTGTCACCCAGACGCAGCGGCGTCCAATCCGCATACGTTTCCCAAGTACCAGGCAGACCTGGGAAGGGTGATTACGCTGCGCGACATGATCAATTGGTGCGTCACGGTGCCCCAAGGCGGTAAGCCTTTGGACGTCAACGGTGAGGACATGACCGCGATGGAGGCGTACGCCTTTTACCTGTACCGTGGTACCAAGATCGCACCGGGACTGGCGACGGAGCAGACACCTCCCGTCGTCGTGGAGTCGGGTGTCGGATATCCAAAGAAAGGATCCGGCATTGGCTACGACAGGGAAGGTCAGCCTAAGTAGCAGTGGTTGATCTGATGGGCGGGTCACGCGCAACTTGGCGTGCCCGCCTCTTTTTGGCAGCAATGAAAAGAGGGTAAACATGAGGGTGAAAGCGAGCCATTACTGCCTTGTACTGGTGTTGGGAAGTGCGTCGGTCTGGGCAAATCAGTCGTGCGATTCCCACACCTACCCGATGTCGACACCGACAGAACGGTTCACGGATAACAAGGATGGGACATTGACCGATCAGCAATCCGGCCTGACATGGATGCGCTGTTCGCTCGGTCAGCAATGGAACGGCAAATATTGTCAGGGCGAGCCCAGCGCTTATACCTGGCAAGCAGCGCAGGCTGCAGCGGCGCAAATCAATCAGACGGGTGGCTTTGCCAGTCATTCGGATTGGCGCATGCCGCATATACCCGAACTTGCGATGATTGTGGAGCGCCAGTGTGATAATCCCAGAATCAATCTGAATCTGTTCCCGAACACGCCGGCGACGTATTTTTGGACCGCTACGGGACGTCGCGGAAAGGGTATGGATGCAGAAGGTTATCTGCTGAGCTTTGGTCCAGAGGGCGCCGGCCACATGCGCAAGGACGAATTGCACTTCGCGCGGTTGGTGCGCTCGGACAACAAGTAAACGAAGTGGAATGCAAGATCCGTCGCCGGCAAGAGCGGGCGCTTCCGTGAGCGTGCCGGCAGGACGTTTCTAAGGGCTGCAATCGCGGAAAGCGGCCCAAAAAATCACACCGTTGCCGTCGGGTATACGCCGCAGGGCGCAGGGCCACTTGCGCCCACGCGACCTGCGGAATTTGTCCAAACCCGTAGGTGGCCGAATCATGATTTCGAATACAAAAGGAGTACGTGCATGAATTGGGTTCGTGTCGGTCTGCTGGCAACAGCGTTTGTCCTCTGCGGTCCGTACGCTGGTGCCCAGGAGATGCCAGCAGCGGCAAAAAAGCTTGGTTGTAACGCCTGCCACGCGATCGACAAAAAGATCGTTGGCCCAGCGTGGAAGGATGTGGCCGATAAGTACACTGGCCACGGCGTCAAGACCTTCACTTTCAACGGTAAAGAATATCCTTTAGTCGAGGGTTTGGTGACGAAGGTCTCGCAGGGAGGCACTGGGAACTGGGGCACCGTGCCCATGCCGCCCCAGGATCCGAAGGGTGCGAAAAAGGAAGAAATTACCGAGTTGATCAAGTTCGAACAAAGCCTGGCCGAAAAAAAGTAAGGCGAAGCGAAGACTCCTCGAATATATTTTTGGCTTCGCCGTTGCCCCATTTTACGTAGCGCTCGTTTTGCCGGCCTTTGGCCGGCAGCAGCGCTCAATCTAGGGAGCTGGTCCAGCGCCTTTCCCGGCATGCCCGTGCCCGGCATGCCGGGCACGGGCACACGCCGATGCGCGGCCACCAACTCGCGGTCCAGGCGCCGGCCCACTGATCGGGTCGCGGCATCGCCAAACTTCCCATCACTGCACAGCGCCCACCTTCGCTATATTGCTGTCGATTTCGGCCTTTTGCCGAACACGGGAGCGAAACATTGATGGGACCGCTCAACGGAATCCGCATCATCGAAATGGCGGGCATTGGCCCGGCACCATTTGCCGCAATGTTGCTATCCGACATGGGGGCCGAGGTTATTCGTATCGATCGCAAGGGCGAGGCGGATGCCGGTGGCTTTGACCGGCTCAAAAATGAAGGCTTCTTGCAGCGGGGCCGTCGTTCGCTGGCGATGGACCTGAAGAATAGCCTTGCCATTGCGGTTGCACTGGACCTGGTCGGATCGGCCGACGCTCTGATCGAGGGATTTCGACCCGGCGTCATGGAGCGTCTGGGCTTGGGACCCGCGGTTTGCCTTGAACGTAACCCCAAATTGGTCTACGGACGCATCACCGGTTGGGGTCAAACTGGTCCCTTGGCGCAAGCTGCGGGTCACGATATCAATTACATCGCTTTGAGCGGCGCATTGCATGCCATTGGATCAAGAGAGGCGCCGGTTCCGCCTCTGAACCTTGTGGGCGATTTCGGTGGAGGCGCGATGCTCGTTGCCTTTGGAGTCGTTTGCGCACTTCTAGAGGCTCGCCGTTCGGGACTTGGCCAGGTCGTCGATGCAGCGATGACCGATGGCGCCGCCCTGTTGATGGCGATGACTTACAGCCTTAAGAGTTTGGGCTACTGGAACAATCAACGGGAAAGTAATTTGCTCGACGGTGGCGCTCCCTTTTACGGCACCTATGAATGCGCCGACGGAAAATGGCTGGCACTTGGCTCGATTGAGCAGCGTTTTCATGATGTTTTACTAGATAGGTTGGCCCTGCCGAAGACAGAGTTTGCTGATCGCTGGAATCCGCAGGCTTGGCCGAGGCTGCGCGCCCGGCTGCGCGAGCATTTTTTGTCCCGGCCGCGAGCGTATTGGTGTGAGTTGTTGGAAGGCACGGACGCCTGCGTTGCACCAATCCTTGACCTGGACGAGGCCCCAGAGCATCCGCACAACCAGGCGCGAGGAACATTTGTGGTCGACCACAATGGTGCACAACCCGCTCCTGCTCCGCGCTTTTCGCGCACAAAATGCAGGATCCAGCGAACCCCCGCAAAGCTTGGGGAGCACAGCGCGGAGATTCTTCGAGACTGGGGAATTGGCCCAGAACGGATTGATGCCCTTCGAAATGAGGGCGCAATCTAGTGATCGCGGCGTGACGCCGGCGGCGCGGAGTTGGCTTGTGCCGAGGGTCGCAACGGCGGAGCGCGCGCGACCCCTGTTCAGTCCTGAGGCAGGATCGTGATTGGATTTCGTGCGACGAACTGCTCAAATTCGGTAAGCAGCAGTGGCCTGCTGTATAAGTGGCCTTGCTTGGTAGAGCAACCGTGGTGCTCGAGAAAGCTTTTTTGAGCTAGCGTCCGACGCCCTTGGCGATCACTTTAGGGCTTCAGAACTAGCGGTTCACCGCCTGCAGAATCGAGCGGCGAACTAGTACTTCGAGCAGCGGAAGTTTGTATGCGTTCTGGCTCAGCGGTGTGGCGCCTTCCACCGCAGCTCGTCCCGCTTGCGTCGCTACTGCGGCATCGATGTGCCGGCCGCTTAAAAGGCTCTCGGCCGACCTCGCCCTGTGTGGTACCGGTGCGGCTGCCCCCAAAATCACGGTCGCGCGCCGGCATCGCTCTTCAGGGGACATGTCCAGCACGACCGCCACATCAGCAAGCGGCCAATCGAAGGCGTCTTTTTCACTTTGCTTGCAATGTGCCATCCTCGTGCCCGACGGCATTGCAGGTATCTCAATAGCCGTGAGGATTTCCTGTGGCTTTAGATCGTTCTCCCGCTGAACGTCAACGGAGGGCGGGACAAAAAAGTCCTCGAGAAGGACCCGGCGCATGCTTCCTTCGGCATTGACTAGCACAACGGCTGCTCCAAGCGCGACCAGCACCGTAGCGGCGGTGGAGGGGTGGATAATTGCGCAGGTGCTGTTGTCAAAAATTGCGTGATAACGGTTCTCTCCGGCTAGTGCGTAACAGTGGCCGCCACCCTTACGCAGACAGCGAAACTGCTCTGCGCGCAGGTACCAGCAACGCGGCCGTTGCAGCAAATTGCCGCCTAAGGTCGCCACGTTGCGGATTTGTGGGCTTGCAGTGTTTTGCAGTGCGTCGGCCAATGCCGAATAGCGTTTGCGCACAGCCGGATGTTCGGCTAGCGAAGCGAGCCTGGCCATGGAACCGACGCGTAGACTACCTGACGGAAGTTCGGAAATTGCATCCAGGCCGGGGATTTGAGCCAGGCTCACGACACGTGTTGGTGCGAGCAGGTTTTCCTTTAGCAGGTCGAGAAGATCGATCCCCGCGGCCTTTATAACCGACAGCTGGGAGGATGCCATCGCGTCGGGCGAGATCGCCATCGCCGCAGCGACCGTCGTCGTTGATGCCGCTGCCTCGGATATCGTCCGAGGACTAGCCCACGAAAAACCAATCATGCGCGCGCACTCCTTGCGGGAATGCGACCCAGGGCAGCTAGGACCGCAGCTGGGGTCATAGGCGTGCCTTGCAATCGAACGCCGATCGCGTTGTAGACGGCGTTGGCGATTGCTGCGGCGGTGGCAATGTTCGATGGTTCCGCGATGCCATACGCGTCGGTTGCACTATTGCCCTGGTAGTTCTCCAGGACCACCACTTCGATATTGGGGATGTCCGATGAACCCGCCAGTTTGTACTGCTCGAGGTTGGGATTGACCATGCGTCCCGTGAATTGATCCAAGACACGTTCCTCGAACAATGCGTAGGACAATCCCATGAGTATGCCGCCATGCACCTGACTCTCGATCTGGCGCGGATTCATTGGCCGGCCGCAATCCTGAACTGCAACTATGCGTTCCACGCGAATACGCCCGCTCTCCGTATCGACGGCGACTTGGGCAAATTGCACGCCGCCCAGATCTTGATGCGCAATTGCTGCGTCCCCCATCTGTCGGCGAAATCCGCCATAGTCATCGCTGCGTGCGGCTTGCGCGCTAATTTGGTCGGTGCGCAGCAGCGCCGCGACCTCGGCAAAACCCATCGATCGCGAAGGTTGATCGCGCACCATGATGCGCCCGTCGCGTGCGACAAGTTCCGCTGGCGCTGCCTTTAGTGGCACGGCGGCCTCGCGTAAGAGTTTTTGCAATACCGACCAAGCGGCCGTCCGGGCAGGAGGAGTGACCGACGCAGTAGTCCGGCTTCCATAGGACGGCGGCCCTGACGGGAACTCTGTGTCCCCAATGCGAACTTTGATCGCCTCAGGCGGCAACCCAAAGATCTCCGCGACAACTTGCGCTAGGACTGTCGTGATGCCTGTGCCGATGTCCTGCACGCTGGATAAGACCTCAACCGAACCATCTCGCAACACCCGCACCTCGCACGAGGAGTTCAGTTGCACGTTGGCGCCCCACAGGGACTGCGCCATGCCAAGACCTCGTTTTACCGGACCCGGATCCGCGCCAGGGGCGTGCCGGCGCTTCCAGTCAATTCGGTCAGCACCGATGCGCCGTTCCTCTCGCCGCACCGCACTTGGATCGTTTCGATCGCGCAGCACAAGTGGATCGATGGAGAGCCGCTCGGCCAGTTCGTCGATCGCTTGTTCCATTCCCCAAGCGCCCGGCGTATTGCCGGGTGCTCGCATCGCGCAGCCGGGCCCCGCGTTGATAAACACATCGTATTGAGCCGATTCGAAATTTGGGCAGCGGTAGAGCGCCTGCGCAAAATTACCCACACCTGCGCCCAACGCAACACCGGCAGTGCCATAGCTCAACAAGGAGACGGCTGTCAGCGTCCCGTCATGTCGTGCCCCAAGCCGCAACCGCTGCCAAGTAGCGGGGCGGTTACCCGAGTCCATCTGTTCCTCTGTTCGGGTCAGGACGAGACGCACGGGCGCTTTTGCCTTGCGCGAAAGCTCCACCGCGATGCGGCCGTAATTGCCAAGCGTTGACTTGGATCCAAAACCTCCGCCCATTCCATGAACAATTACACGAACGCGACTTAGCGGCAGACCAAAGGCCTGGGCCAGCTCATGGCGTACGCCAGCCGTGAACTGAGTAGACATGTAAACCGTTAAGTCTTCTGCGCGCCAGTTGGCAACGATCGCGTGTGGCTCCAGGCAGCAGTGAGTTTGCACGCGCGTACGGTATTCGTTCTCAACGACAACATCGGCTTGCGCAAAACCCTGTGCGATGTCACCCACACTGTCCATTGCTGGTCCGCGAACGTTGCCAGCAAGAGGCAAACCACGTCGCGCGGGGTAGCCCGAGGCCGATCCTTCCGGCGCTGAAGCAGTATCGTAAATTTGTGGCGCGTTGACGTCCCGCGCCTTATCCATGTCCACCACAAAAGGTAACGCCTGATAATCGACACGAACCAAGCGCAGCGCTTCTTCGGCAATGGCAAGGGAATCGGCGGCCACCGCGGCCAAAGGTGCCCCGACGTAGCGAACCGTCGCGGACGCAGGATCCTCGGGGCGCACGACGACGATCGCGGCGCGCACTCCGGGGTGACGCAAAGCCGCGGCGACATCGATACCGCGAATCCGAGCGTGCGGAACAGGCGATCGCAATATGCGAGCGTGCAGCATTTCTGGTAATTGCACATCTACCGTGAAACGGGTCGCGCCGGTTACTTTGGCGCGACCGTCGTGCCTTGCAACTGGTTTGCCTATCACGCTTAAAGCAGCGTTTGGCGCAAGCGGAGGCGGCTCGTCAACGGGGACTTGCCGCTCCGTCTCGCCAATGCCAACACTTGCTATGCCGTACGGCAGCCTTTCAGTACGCGTCGTGCTCTGGTTATCCATGATCAGCCCCGACGGGCCTTTGCCGCTGCCAAGGTCGCCGCAATTACGTGCGGGTATGTTCCGCAGCGGCATGCATGTCCGCTAATTGCCGTCTGGACTTGCTCGGCGGTCGGGTGAGCGACGTGTTCGATTAGCGCTGCGCAACTCATCACCATACCCGGCGTGCAATAGCCGCATTGCAGCGCATCGTGCTCGATAAAAGCGCTCTGGACAGGATGCAACTGGCCTGTCTTTGCCAGACCTTCGATCGTTGTTATGCGACGATCGCCGACTTCGACCGCCAGCATCATGCAGGAGCAAACGGGCAATCCGTCTAGCCAGACAGTGCAGGCGGAACAGGCACCACGATCGCATCCAATCTTGGTCCCGGTTAGGCCGAGTGGATCGCGCAGTGCCTCGGCCAAAGTCATTCGCGGTTCGATAAGCAATCTGTGCGAATCACCATTGACATCAAGGTCTATCGCGACCGCTTGCGACCCTACCGATTGGGGATCCTTACCCTGCGGGTCCACCGTGCTGATAGATGACGCGGCTTTCATCATCGTTGCGCCAGCTGTTGTTAGCGCGGAACCGAGAAGAAATGAGCGACGCGAAAGTTTGGCCTGCATGACAGATCTAATACTGGCACTCGTAACAGTTGCCACCGTGATCTACGTCAAGCCGCTGACGTTCATACGCACGCGTCCAATAGTGATGTTACCCCAGGCCACCGTACGTGCGCTCGCATCGGGGAACGGTCCCTGATTTGTACGCAAGAGCTAAAGACAACACCAACAGGGGCATCGAGAGCACCTGACATTGAACCTCTTAACGAGAAACTTGTCTTGAAAAGTTCGATTGCAATGGGCGCAAAGGCAAGGCCGTCAATGCTGGCGGGGCTAGTGAAACAAACTTATCTGTCGAAGCAGGAACAGGCAATCGCTAGCCAAGATTCGAATGCAATTGCGGCCGCACGCTAACGGTTGCCGTGACGGCAAAAAAGCAGCAAGGAACTCCACAAGACGTTCAGGAGCGGCAGAGTCGGTTTGAAGCGAATCGTGTTCATCGGCCTGTACGAACTCCTAACCCCCGGGCCTAGCGAATCGTCTTGGAGGGTAAGTCGCAAATCCCTCGCCGCATAAAGGGATCTTGTCATCGTCGCGGCAGCCATGAATCGATAGGCGGATCCGCCAGTTGCGGGAGTTTGTCGGCAGTTCCGCAGCTGTTGCGATCTGCTATCAAGAATGATCAGTGACGCGCCGATTGCCACTTATGCAAGTTCGCTTCGGCCGGTGCAGTTGCACAATATGTTGGTAGTGCGCCGTCAACGCGTCACCAAACGACATCTACTGCATTAGTGCCACCGCCTTGACTTGGGCCCAGACTTTGCTGCCTACGCCGATTTGCAGTTGCTCCAACGATCGCTGGGTGACCCGCGCAAGCAGCGCGGTTCCACCCGCGTCGAGACGTACGATGGCGTTGGCTGGGTTGCTTGCGGGTGCAACTTCAACAACCGTCGCCGGAAAGCGATTCAAAATGCTGCTGTCGTGGTGTTCGGACAGCGCCAGACTCACATCCCGTGCTTGTATCCGCAGCCGCACGGCCTGACCGAGAATCAGGGACTCGCGCGCGACGTAAACTTCTCCGCCCGCAAAATCGAGGCGAACAAGGTGGTGTCGCTCGTCGCGCGCTGTCACCCGCGTCTCGATCGCAACGCCGGCATCCTCATCCTGGGCGATGGGTAAATCGAGCCGGGCCAGCATTGGAGCGAGAGGACCGCTTGCAACGACGCGGCCCGCGCGAAGCAAGACAAGATGATCGGCTAATTGCGTGACTTCCTCGACTTGGTGGCTCACGTACAAAACCGGTATCGACAATTCCTTTTGTAGCTGGTGCAGAAAGGGCAAGATTTCGCGCTTTCGCTCAGCATCCAGCGCCGCAAGTGGTTCGTCCATCAGCAATAGTTTTGGCGCGGCGAGAACGGCGCGGGCGATTGCCACGCGCTGCTTTTCTCCGCCCGAAAGTCTGTCGGGCATGCGATGCAGCAGTGGTCCGACGTCAAGCAGTTCAACAATGCGCTCCCAGGTGATCTTGCGCTGTCCTGATGGTGTCCGGTTGTATCCAAATTCCAGGTTTCGGCGAACATTAAGGTGCGAAAACAAACTGGGTTCTTGAAACACGAAACCCAATAAACGCCGATGCGTCGGCAAGAAAATGTCTCGACTGTCGTCCTGCCAGGTATCCCCGTTGATCTGCAAATGGCCGCTGGCTGCGCGCTCCAGTCCAGCGAAACAACGTAACAAGGTGCTCTTGCCGCAGCCAGAGGGCCCAAAGATTGCGGTCACCCCGCTGGCGGGCACTTCCAATGCGGCTTGCAGCACAAAACCCGGAAACACGAGTTCAAAGTTCGCGCGAATCATCTCAGAACATTCGCCGCTTCGGGTCGTACACATAGATGGCCATCAATACGAGGAACGACGAAAGCAGTAAGCCACCCGCCAACCAATGGGCCTGGGAGTATTCGAGTGCTTCGACGTGGTTATAAATTTGCATTGATAGCACCCGGGTTTCGCCTGGGATATTGCCGCCAATCATCAGTACGACGCCGAACTCGCCCAGGGTGTGGGCAAACCCCAGGATCCCGCCAATCAGTAGGCCGGGTCGGGCCAACGGGAGCCCAACACGAAAAAATGCGTCCAAGGGTTGCGCGTGAAGGCATGCAGCGACCTCCAGAGGCCGTTTGCCGGCGGCCTCAAAGGAATTACGAATCGGCTGCACCACAAAAGGCATCGAGTAAAGCACCGAAGCAACGACTAGGCCAGAAAAGTGAAACGGCAAAACGCCCAATCCCAGCGCTTGCGTAAGATGCCCAAGTGGGCCGTTCGATCCCATCGCGATTAATAGGTAAAAGCCGAGCACCGTCGGCGGCAGCACGAGCGGTAGCGTAATTAGCGCTGAAATAGGGCCGCGCCATCGCGATTTGCTGTGCGCTAGCCACCATGCGATGGGTGTGCCGAGCACCAGAAGCAGGGCGGTGACAACGCCTGCAAGCGCTAGCGTTAGTCGGATCGCGCTCCAATCATCCGAAGTGATAACCATTTTTGGAACGCGTCTTGATGTCGTTGTTGGATCTCGCGTCTGTTACCCGAAGCGTGCATGCAACTCGCGCCGCGCCTGCAAGCGCAGCATGCCAATGCCGCGGCACTCTATTATCCGCAGGAAATCCAGATTCAGGTTGCGCATTGCGCCGCTTGCATATATTTTGACCACAATCGACTAAACCGCGAGACGGCAGATTCCGGCAGTAGCGAATGTAATTACGCATTCTCGGGAAATTTAACCGTTGCGATGCTGCTCCGTCATTGCGGCATCGTGCAGGCCGTGGGCAAGCAGACACTGCTGGCAATTCCTCGCCGATTGGGATCGGCGCTCGGCGCAAGGTACAGGCATCTGAGGCAAAAACTGGCTGGAGTATGCGAACGGTTTTCTTGCTGAGTTTGTGAAAATGTCGAATCGACTAGCGACGGAGTCCTCGCCATACCTTCAGCAGCACGCTGATAACCCCGTGGACTGGTATCCCTGGGGAGACGCCGCATTCGCACGCGCGCTTGCAGAGAACAAACCGGTCCACCTTTCCGTCGGCTATTTTGCGTGCCACTGGTGTCACGTGATGGCCCACGAGTGCTTCGAGAATCCGCAAATTGCCGATTTGCTTAACGAACATTTCGTCAACATCAAAGTCGACCGCCAAGAGCGGCCGGATGTCGACGATCTGTACCAGCGTGTCGTGCAGATGATGGGCCAGTCTGGTGGCTGGCCGCTGACCGTGTTTTTGACGCCGGAGCAGGAGCCCTTTTTTGCCGGAACGTATTTTCCGCCAGAGGACCGCCACGGGCGACCGGGTTTCCCAAGGCTATTGCGGGGCGTAATCGACGCTTGGCGAAATCGGCAGGATGAAGTGCGAGAAAACTGCCGGCAATTTATGCGTGGCTTACAGGCCCACGACGATCAGCTTTTCACCGCGGCGGCGGGGTCGCCGCAAGATCTGCCGGCGCTGGCGGCGCGGGCCTTCGCACGAAATACCGATCCCGTGTACGGGGGTCTAGGCGGCGCGCCCAAATTTCCCAATGTCAGTTGCCTGGATCTGATGTTGCGGGTTTACGGGCGCACGCGAGAACCAGAGCTATTGGCCGCGGTCGAGCGAACGCTTGACAACATGGCCGGCGGAGGGATCTATGACCAGCTTGGCGGAGGATTTGCGCGCTATAGCGTCGATGAGCGTTGGGCGATTCCTCATTTCGAGAAGATGCTCTATGACAATGGATTGCTTGTAAAGCTTTACGCGGATGCTTACCGGCTCTCGCCACGGCCGGCATGGCGACGCGTGTTCGAAGAAACAATCACGTACGTACTGCGCGATCTGCGACACCCCGACGGTGGTTTTTTTGCCAGCGAGGACGCCGATAGCCAAGGCGAAGAAGGGCGCTTTTATGCCTGGAGTCCGCGGGAGCTCGAGTCCGTTTTAGGTCCCGACGATGCCGCGTTCGCCGCCCGCGTTTACGGTGTGCAGGAGAGTGGAAACTTTGAGCATGGTCGCTCCGTGCTGCAGCGAAGGGTGGCAATTGACGATAAAGAACGTGAGCGTCTCGACGCAATCCGCGAGCGTCTGCTTGCTGCCCGCAGCACTAGAGTGCGACCAGGCAGAGACGAAAATGTCCTCACGGCGTGGAATGCGCTGATGATTCAGGGTCTTTGCGCGGCGTACCAGGCAACTGCTGAATCTGCCTACTTGCAGGCGGCACGGCGCGCAGCCGACTTTCTTTCCTCGCATCTGTTGACCCCGCAAGGTGGCGTTTTCCGAATTTGGCGCAATGAGGTGGCAAAGGTCCAGGGATTTCTTGACGACCATGCATTTCTTGCCAATGCGCTGATTGATTTGTATGAATCGGATTTTCAAAGAGCCGATCTGGAACGAGCGTGTAACCTGCTCGATTATGTCGTGGAAAATTTCTGGGACGGCGATCTATTTTTCACAGCTCGCAACGGCGACAGCTTGGTCCGTCGCCCCCTGGCACCTTTTGACGCGGCGTGGCCTTCGGGTGCATCGGAGAGCGTGCTCGCACTGTTGCGGGGTCATGAACTGAGCGGCCAAAAGCGGTATCTGGATTGCGCGCAAAATGTTCTAGCGCGCTACCATGGTGCTCGCGCAGCCAATGCCTTTGGGTTTGCGCACCTGCTCGCGGCCGAAGAGTTTGAGCGCGAGGGTGCGGTTAGCATCGTGTTTTGCGGAACGCGCAAAGATGCCGCGCCACTGATCGAGGCGGCGCACCGCCAGTACGTCCCCTCCCGGGTGCTTACGATGGCCGCAGATACGCTGCTGGGCGAGGGTCGCACCCTCGTGGGAGGTATGCCAACGGCGTATGTTTGTCGCGGACGCACCTGTCTGCCGCCAATTACTTCCGCGGCGAAACTGCTCGAAGCTCTGCGCTGACGCGCGAACTTTGGCCGACGGCTTTTCTCGATGCGCCTAGCAATCTTGGAGATCACCTGCGCGAGTGGCAGCACTTTGACACAAGCTGGGCGGTCATTACAAGTATGGCCTGGGCGATTGCTGGCGTCGTTGCGACGCGGATGCAAAAATGCGCGACGTTCGACACTTTCAGGTTCTGAGTGCTATGGTTTGCGTTGGTTTAATTGCCACACGGCATGCACGTGCGACGCCGTGCTCCACTATCGCTAATTTGTGCCAAGACGAAGCGCCCTTAATCGTGTGGCCGTCGGTGGCTTTAGCGCGCGCCGAATAGGTAGTCGCGAGTGAGCAAAGGAACGACACGCGAAGTCTTTTTCGCATTCTTGCGTTTGGGTTTGACGGCTTTTGGTGGACCAATTGCTCATTTTGTTTTTTTTCGGCAGCAATTTGTTGTACGACGTAATTGGGTGACCGAGCGTCAATTTGGGCAGCTCCTTACGCTTTGCCAGTTCCTGCCTGGTCCGGGCAGCAGCAAACTTGGATTCACACTGGGCCTACTGCGCGCCGGTTGGCCTGGTGCCATCGCGGCGTTTGTTGGTTTTACCACTCCCTCCGCGTTGCTGCTCTTTGGCTTTGCCACTTTGCTGCCAATGTTCTCCGGAGCCGTTGGCGAGGCAGCCCTGCATGGTTTGAAGCTCGTCGCCCTGTCGGTAGTGGCCTTCGGTCTGATCGGGATGACACGATCACTTTGTCCCGACCTTGCACGAAGGTTGATTGCGATTGTGGCAGTGGCGATTTTGCTGAGCATTGCGCAGGCATGGGCACAGTTACTGGTCGTCGGTCTAGGGGCGCTTTGTGGCGCAGTGGTTTGCCGCAATGTTCGACCTGATTTCGAGGGTGATTTTGTCGTACCTTTTGGCAAGCCGACCGCTTGGCTTCTGATGGCAGGCTTTGCGTTGATGCTGGTGTCTTTGCCTCTGGTCGCGCATACGCACCAGGGGTTTTTGATGTATGCGGCAGCGTTTTTTCGCACAGGAGCCTTGGCTTTCGGCGGGGGTCACGTAGTATTGCCATTACTGCAGGATGCCGTCGTCAAACCCGGGTGGATCTCCTCGGCGGACTTCTTGGCCGGGTACGGGGCGGCGCAGGCGGTTCCAGGACCTATGTTTGCGCTCTCGGCATATCTTGGTGCCCGTTTGCCTGGCGGCGACGGAGGCGTGATCGGTGCAATGATTGCGCTCATTGCGACCTTTCTTCCTGGTTTTTTGCTGGCTGCGGGAATATTGCCGATTTGGCGCACGCTGGCGCTGCATCCGATCGCGGCACGCGCCATCGCGGGAATTTGCGCTGCTATCGTGGGAATGTTGGCTGCAGCGCTGTACGACCCGCTTTGGGTGAGCGCCGTCCATTCGCCGAGCGATGTGCTGGTCGCAGCTCTGGGATTCTTGGTGCTGATCCGCTGGCCCGCCGCTGCACTCCCGGTGGTTGTTCTGTGTGTTGCTTTAAGCGTCGGGCTTGCACTGCTTTAGGTCCGGACGTGAGATCTCCAGCGCCTTCCGGCAATGTGCGCTCACGCCCACTGAGCATCTTGCCAGATCTGCTGCATCGCTTGGGTAAATTGCTTGCCGATCGTTGCCGCGATCGGACTTTGGTGATTGCGCGTAATCCAACGTCCAGCAATTAATGTGTCGCGAAATGGCCGCACGGGGCTGCTGAAAACTAGCGCATCGAGCAAGTGTGACGCCGGCACCCCCAACAAAGCGGGAGCAGCGGAATCGACCACCAGCAAGTCGGCGCGTGCGCCGACTTGCAGACCCCAGTGTTCATACCCCGCAGCCCGGCCGCCGCCTTGCAGCATGCGCGACCAAAGTCGCTCGGCCGTGGACGTTTGGCCTTGTTGCGGGGCCGCAGCCACGCAGCGAGCACCTTTTGTGCACCGCTGCATATACTCGAGAAGACGAAGCTCCTCTACTACGGATCGCGTTACGTGACTGTCAGAGCCCAAGGACAGCGCTACTTCGTGCCTGAGCCAAGCCGGTACGTCTGTCACGCCGTCGGCCAAATTGGCCTCAGTACTCGGACAAAGTACGACGCCGGCACCGCTGCGCGCAACGGCTTCGATTTCGGCGGGCGAGCTGTGTGTTGCATGCACGAGTTGCCAACGCTGATCCAGGCCCGCATGCCGGCACAACAACTCAATTGGTCGCAATCCCGTTGCCGACAAGCATTCCTCGACCTCTTGCGCTTGTTCAGCAATGTGAATATGAATCGGTGCTCCATCAGTTTGAGCGGCCAGGTGCTCTATCGCGCCCGATTTGACCGCTCGCAGGGAATGCAGCGCAACGCCGAACCGAAATAGAGCTCTCGGTGTACTGTCCTCGCTGTCCACTAGGCAAGAGCGCAGCATATCGCGCATTTGCAACACTTCGTCGGCGTTGGCACGAAAGCGCCGTTGGTCCTCGCGCAAGATCGGTTGCAAAAAGCCTGCGCGTTCATAGACCGCGGGCAGTAACGTCAATCCGATCCCGATATCTTTTGCAGCGGCAACAATCGCTCGGGCCATGCAAAGCCGATCTTGTGCGTAGACGCTACCGTCCGAATCATTGTGCAGATAGTGAAATTCGCAAACTTGTGTATATCCACCGCGGATTAGTTCAAGGAACAGCTGCGCCGCGATTGCCCGCTGCTGCTCTGGGGTGATGCGCAACGCGACCCGATACATACGGTCGCGCCAGGTCCAGAAGTCATCTTGGTCGACGTTTCGACGCTCAGCGAGACCGGCAAAGGCGCGCTGAAAAGCATGACTGTGGGCGTTGACCAGTCCGGGGATGGCGGGGCCATCGAGCACGGTCGCGTCAGTTGGCGCATCGAGTTTGGTTTGGATCTGCGCCCAGTACCCGTCCGCATCAACTCGCAGCAGAACCGCATCGTGCCAACGATCTGCTATCCAAGCCCGCGGCGCCCATAGCACCTGGGCTCGCCCTGGCGACTGACTGGTAATCGCGGCGCTATCGCTCGTCGACCGAGCCTTAACCATGCTGTGACGCCCAGTAGAGCATCGTGGCGGCGAATTCGCGCAGCAACGGGCGCAGGTAAATGGCGCGTGACTCATCTAGAACGTACGGCGGGAGCTCTTCCATATAACAGCTCCAGCACATTTCGAGCTGCACGGCATGGATCCCGGTTTCCGGCCGGCCGTAGTGACGCGTGATGTACCCTCCACGAAAACGGCCGTCAATTGCATGCGAGTAGCGCGTCCCGCTGACAAGCACTTGGGCGAGGGCGTCGCGCAGCGTCGCCGCGCAGCTCTTGCCGTTGGCGGTTCCCAGATTCAGGTCCGGCAGTTTGCCTTCGAACAGCCAAGGCAGCTCCGATCGTATGCTGTGTGCGTCAAGGAGCAGTGCATGACCGTGAGTTGCCTTTAAGCGGCTTAACTCCTGATCGAGCGCGTCGTGATAGGGCTGCCAGTACTGCCTTCGCCGAGCTTCGATGTCTTCCTGACTTGGAGCGCGGCCGACGCGGTACAACGGTTCGCCAGTGAAAAACCGCGTTGGAACGAGCTCTGTATTGTTCGCGCCGTCATACAGTGGCGCATCCTGCGGCGGGCGGTTCAGGTCGATGACGTAACGGCTCAAATGCGGGCGAAGCAGGGTGCCGCCGAGTTCGCCGACAAAATCGTACAAGGATTCCAAGTGCCAGTCCGTGTCCTCGAGCCACAAGGCGCGCTCCACAAATCCCGACCGCAAATCCTCGGGGATGTGGGTACCGACATGCGGCAGGTTGACGATCAGTGGTGTGCTGCCGCGACTCAAATGAAAAATTTCCGAACTCATGGCCAGAATGAACTCAGTGATTATCTTCTACGCCACCATACACTCGCCTGCGGCAAGCGTTGCGGCCCACGTAATACGCTAGTTCGCTGGGATGGGCCGCGTCCCATACCACGAAATCGGCGCGCCGGCCCGCCGTCAGCGAGCCGTGCGTGAAATTAAGGCCGAGCGCACGCGCTGCATTGGCCGTTGCGCCACGCAGGGCCTCCCAAGGGGTAAGTCCAAACAGAACGCACGCCATGTTCAGCACGAGCAGTGGCGAGAGCACCGGCGATGTGCCGGGGTTGTGGTCTGTCGCAATGGCGATTGGCACTCCCGCTTCTTTTAGTCTGCGCACGGGCGGGAGCTGCGTTTGCCGAAGAAAATAATAGGCTCCGGGCAGCAGGACCGCGACCGTGCCGTGGGCAGCCATCGCCCGTACGCCGGCCTCGTCGAGGTACTCCAGATGATCGCAGGACAGCGCCCCGAATTGCGCTGCCAGCACCGCGCCGCGCTGGTTGCTTAGTTGCTCGGCGTGTAGCCGCAGTGGTAGATGTAGCTCGCGCGCCGCGTCAAAGACGCGGTGTGTTTGGGAGAGCGAAAAGCCGATTTTGTCGCAGAACACGTCGACCGCATCGATCAAACCCTGGGCGTGCAGCAGCGGCAACCACTCGCATACCGCCTCGATATAAGCATCAGCACGACCCTCGTACTCGGGGGCCAGTGCGTGCGCCGCCAGATAAGTCGTGCGCACTTCGACGGCGTGACACTCACCGAGTTTGCGCGCGATTTTGAGCATGCGCTCCTCCTGCTCCCGGCTCAGGCCGTAGCCGGACTTGATCTCGATGGTCGTCAGTCCTTGGGAGATCATCGTTTGCAGACGCGCCGCACTCTGCGAATACAACTGCTGCTCACTTGCCGCACGTGTGGCGGCTACGGTGGCGCGAATACCGCCGCCTGCTTGTGCGATGTCCTCATAGCTCAACCCCTGCAGACGGGATTCGAATTCGCGCGCACGGTGCCCCGCATAGACAAGATGCGAATGACAGTCGATCAAACCCGGCGTCACCAAAGCGCCGGCCACGTCGATCTCGGTCCCTGCGTGCCCTCGAAACTCGCGCGGCAGGTCATCGGCAGCTCCCACCCAAGCGAGGTGGTTTTGCTCGACCACCAAGGCGCCGCGTTCGATGATGCGCTCGGGTGCCTCATCGCTCATCGGTGCCAGTGTTGCGTTGTGCCAAATCGTTCTCATCGCCAGCCCCGTAGTACAGTGTGCCTGTTATGCAACGTTGGCGCTACTTGTGGAGGAATCACGATGAAGGAGGTTTCGACCACGAAGGCAGCAAGTGGACCGCGGCCGGTCCGCGCGCCGCGGGGCCCCGCGCTGAGTTGTCGCAATTGGCAGATCGAGGCGGCCTATCGCATGATCCAGAACAATCTGGATCCAGAAGTCGCAGAAAATCCGGATGCGTTGGTTGTCTACGGCGGCATTGGTAAAGCGGCACGAAACTGGGCCTGTTTTGACGCAATTCTGCGCACTTTACGCGATCTGGAACCCGATCAGACTTTGTTGATTCAGTCGGGCAAACCGGTTGGCGTTTTTCGTACACACGATCAGGCGCCGCGCGTCTTGATCGCCAACTCTAATCTGGTGCCGCATTGGGCAACTTGGGAACATTTTCACGAGCTCGACCAAAAAGGCCTGATTATGTTCGGGCAAATGACCGCCGGCTCCTGGATTTACATCGGAAGCCAGGGCATCGTGCAAGGAACCTACGAGACCTTCGCTGAGGCCGGCCGCAGACATTACGGTGGTAACCTTACAGGTCGCTGGATCTTAAGCGCTGGGCTGGGTGGAATGGGAGGAGCCCAACCGCTTGCCGCAACCTTCGCGGGCGCTAGCTCGCTCGTTATCGAGTGTCGGCAAAGTCGAATTGACTTTCGCTTAGCTACACGCTATTTGGACGAGCAAGCTCGAGATCTGGAGGATGCGCTGCGGCGCATCGATCAGTACACGCGCGAGCGGCGCGCCGTTTCGGTGGCGCTGTTGGGAAATGCGGCCGAAATCTTGCCCGAGTTGGCCCGGCGCGCGCGATCTGGCGGCCCGCGACCGGATCTCTTGACAGACCAGACTTCGGCGCACGATCTCCTATATGGTTATTTGCCCGCGGGTTGGAGCGTCGAGCGCTGGCTCGCCGCGCAGGCTGATCCTAAAGAACATGCAGGCCTGGTACACGCGGCGGCGCAAAGTTGCGCAGTACATGTCCGCGCCATGCTGGAGTTACATGCCTTGGGGGTGCCAACCTTTGATTACGGCAACAATATCCGCCAAGTTGCCAAAGACCAAGGCGTCGTCGACGCATTTTCCTTTCCGGGATTCGTGCCGGCGTACATCCGCCCCCTGTTTTGCCGGGGCAAGGGCCCGTTTCGCTGGGTTGCGCTCTCAGGCGATCCGGACGATATCCGGCGCACTGACAACAAATTGCGGGAGCTGTTCGCAAAAGACACACACCTGCATCGCTGGCTCGATATGGCAGAGCAACGGATCGCGTTTCAGGGTTTGCCGGCGCGAATTTGCTGGATTGGACTTGGCGAGCGGGAACGCGCCGGTCTCGCCTTTAACGAAATGGTTCGCAGCGGCGAACTAAAGGCCCCCATCGTTATCGGGCGCGATCACTTGGACGCGGGTTCAGTCGCTTCGCCCAATCGAGAAACGGAAGCAATGCGCGATGGCTCGGATGCGATCTCGGACTGGCCGATGCTTAATGCGCTTCTCAATACCGCAAGCGGTGCCTCGTGGGTATCGCTGCATCATGGCGGTGGCGTTGGCATGGGGTACTCGCAACACGCGGGCGTGGTTATGGTATGCGATGGCACGCAAGAAGCTGCTCGACGAATCGAGCGCGTACTATGGAATGATCCGGCTTCCGGGGTTATGCGGCACGCCGACGCAGGTTACGTCGATGCCATTGAGACGGCGCGCGCGTGCCGATTGCAGCTACCCATGCTCGATTTGCCATGACGCAAGGGCTTGCAATTACGCCGGGCGAGTTGACGCTTGGGCAACTACGCCTGATCCATGCGGGCGCGGTGCGGCTGCACCTACCTGCCGAGCCGCGGCAGCGTGTGCGGGCCAGCGCGGATTTGGTACAGCGTGTCGCGCGCGGTGAGCGGCCCGTGTATGGCATCAACACAGGCTTTGGCAAACTTGCCGATCGACGTATCGACGACTCTGAGCTTGAGGCGCTACAGATCAACCTGATTCGCTCGCACAGCGCGGGGGTCGGCGAGCCGCTGGCGCCGGCGGTTGTACGCCTAATGTTGGCATTGAAGGCGGCGAGCCTTGCTCGGGGTTATTCAGGAGTTCGTGAAGAAGTGGTGGATGCGCTCTTGTCGGCGGTCAACGCCGACGCGATTCCCTATGTACCGTCAAAAGGATCCGTAGGCGCTTCGGGCGACCTATCGCCGTTGGCGCATATGACGCTGGCACTTCTAGGGGAGGGCGAATTTCTGATCGATGGGCTTCGGGTCCCCGCAACGGAAGCAATGGGACGTAGCGGCTTGACGCCGCTTCGCTTGCGAGCAAAAGAGGGCTTGGCACTAATCAATGGAACGCAGACCTCAACCGCGCTTGCATTGCACGCGCTGTTTTGTTTGGAGCCGGTATTGGAGGCTGCGCTCGTGATCGGTGCCCTTACAGTCGATGCAGCCCGCGGTAGCGATGGTCCCTTCGATCCGCGCATACACCGATTGCGCGGTCAGCCCGGACAGACCGATACCGCGCACTATTATCGTTCGTTGCTCGAAGGCAGCGCGATTCGCCGCTCTCACATATCTGGCGATGACCGTTTGCAAGATCCGTATTGTCTGCGCTGTCAGCCGCAAGTTGTTGGCGCCTGTCTTGACCAGATTCGGTATGCCGCGCAGGTGCTATTGCGAGAGTCCAATGCCGTTACCGACAATCCGTTGGTATTTGTCGAGGACGGGGTGCTGATTTCGGGGGGCAACTTTCATGCGGAGCCCGTTGCGCTTGCGGCCGACGCGATGGCGGTGGCGATCGCTGAAGTGGGCGCCATCGCCGAGCGGCGCATCGCGATGCTGATCGACGCCAGCGTATCGCGCCTGCCTGCGTTTCTTAGCGCCGAGCCCGGACTCAACAGCGGCTTCATGATCGCGCACGTTACGGCTGCGTCGCTGGCCAGCGAAAACAAGTCGCTTGCCCACCCCGCAAGCGTCGACAGTCTGCCGACTTCGGCTAACCAGGAAGATCACGTCTCGATGTCAGCATTTGCTGCGCGACGACTGCAACCCATCATTGAAAATACCTCCGGGATCCTGGGCATCGAACTGCTTGCGGCGGCGCAAGCGCTGGAGTTTTTGCGTCCTTTGCAAAGTTCTGTCGCACTTGAAAGGGCATATTCCCTCTTGCGCACGTATTGCTTGCCCGTTGATCGTGACCGGTATTTGGCGCCGGACATCGAGCGGGCGACGGCCTTGGTCCGTGATGGGCGCCTGGGTGAAATTCTGAAGATGTTCAAAGAATTGCCCCCCTTGTGGCGGTCACCCGAAACACATGCCGGGGCCCCTCCGGCGCCGGAGCTATGAGGTCAGCCGGGCCAACGCTGCTGCCGCTTGAACTTCCAGGCTCGCGGCCCATCTAAGGGTTTCGTATGATTTATGCTTTGCCGTCCTTCTTTTGAACTTTCCGGGAATTTTGCTCCATGAAAAAGCTCATAAGCGCCATTTTGGCCAGCGTCGCGTTGGGATTCTTGCCGGCCGCGTGGGCCGATGATCCCACTTTGCATGACGTGTACCAGGCCGTTCATTCGGGTCAACTGCGCGAAGCGCAGGCGATGATGACAAAAGTGTTACGCGATCATCCCGACAGTGCGAAGGCGCACTACGTCGAGGCCGAAGTGCTGGTTCGAATGGGGCGCGCCAGCGATGCGCAAAGTGAACTTGAACATTCCGAGCGCCTAGCACCTGGCTTGCCGTTTGCTAAGCCCGAAGCCGTGCGTGATTTGCGCGCACTCATCGCCGAGGGCTTGACAGGGCTCCGGGGTCCGGTTACCGAGCGTCCCGCGGCAAGCGATGCGCGCTCGTCGGATTTGAGTTTTCCCTGGGGGCCGGTATTGATCGTGGCCGGCGTGGGACTGCTGGTTTTCTTGTTGCTGCGTGCTCGGCGACTGTCTTCAACTCCTGTGGTCGGTAGCGGCGTGTCGCCCGCGGGCGCGCCATACGGGGTTTCACCGTATGGGGCTGCTCCAATGGGCGCGCCAGGACTCGGTTCGAGCATTGTCGGAGGCTTGGCAACCGGCGCCGCAGTCGGCGCTGGCGTGGTTGCCGGAGAAGCTTTGGCGCACGAGTTTCTCGGGAACCACGAGCGCGATCGGTTTTCTGCGGACAACGCGCAGCTCGGGGGCTCGCGCGTTGCCTTTGATGAGGCAGGTGGCGCGGACTTCGGTATTAGCGATGCAGGTTCCTGGGATTCGGGCGGCGACATTGCCGGCGGCGGCGGTGGTGGCGATTGGGGCTAAACGGCCGCGTTTGCGATCCATTGGCTTAGCTGACATCTCTGCTCCGCAGATAAGCGCAGGCCGAACTTTGTACGGCGCCACAGAACATCGTCTGCCGTACGCGCCCATTCATGCTCGATAAGGTGACGCAGCTCGCATTCATATAGACCTGCGCCAAAGTGCAGCCCCATGGCGTCGAGCTCATGCTTACCGGCAAGCAGCCGGTAGGCAACGGTGCCGTGGCGCGCCAACAAGCCGCGTGCGTGTGGGGCTGGCAAGAAGGGGGCCTCTTGGACAATGCGCTGCTGTGCGCGGCCGAAGTCTCCCCCGGGAAAGTCTCCGCCAGGAAGAACAGCTTGTCCCGTCCAGGCAGGCCCCATATTTGCAAAATGCGGCTTGAGCAGATCCAGTGCGTGCTCGGCCAATCGCCGGTACGTGGTGATCTTGCCACCGAGGATCGTCAGTGCCGGTGGGTGCTGCGTGGAGTTCGCGTTCTCGATCAGATAGTCCCGGGTAACGGCTGACGGATTGAGCTGCGCATCTTCGAGCAAGCAGCGAACCCCCGAAAACGTGTGCACGATGTCCTTTTCTCCGAGCGCGCAGCGCAGTTGACGATTTGCCGCGTCGCACAGGTACTGCATCTCTTCCGAAGAGATCGCAACGTTGTCTGGCGAGGCGGAAAAGGCGATGTCGGTCGTGCCGATAAGTGCCAAGTCTTCCTCGTAAGGCGTGACAAAGACGACACGCCGATCGACGTTTTGCAGCAAATAGCCGTGATCTCCGCTCCAAAACTTTGCCACGACAATATGGCTGCCCTTGACGAGTCGCGCGTGGTGCACGCGCTGCAGACCTGAGATCCGTGGACCCACCTCTTCGACCCAGGGACCGGCGACGTTTATTAAGGCCCGCGCCAAGACATTGCGTATCGCGCCAGAGCGCGCGTCGCGCAGTTGCACTCGCCAATGGCTCCCCTGCGCCCACGCGCGCGCAAATTCGGTATAGGTGAGGATCTGCGCGCCAAGTTCGTGCGCTGCTAGCGCGTTATGCACGACCAGACGCGCATCATCGGTGCGGCAATCTGCATAGACGAAGCCCCGCTTTAGTTCGGGGCGCACGGCTTGCCCTTGGGGCGTACTTGCCAACATGATCGCGCTCGAGGCCCCAAGGCGCCTGCGCTGGGCCAGATGATCGTAGAGTAAAAGCCCGGCGCGCAGCATCCAAGCCGGCCGCATTCCGGCAACATGCGGAAGGACAAACTGCATTGGGCGCACGAGATGCGGCGCCGCGCTTAGCAAGATTTCACGCTCGCGCAGCGCCTCTCGCACTAGGCGAAACTCTCCGTGTTCGAGGTAGCGCAAACCTCCGTGGATCAGGCGGCTGCTGCGCGAAGAGGTGCCCTGCGCCAGATCCCCTTTCTCGCAAAGCGCGACTGTCAACCCACGCCCGGCAGCATCCCGAGCGATTCCCGCTCCGTTAATCCCGCCGCCAACGATAAGCAGATCGAACGTCGGCTCGGGATCCGCGGTTGATTTTTCGGCGCCGTGCGCCATCATCTACGGGTGTTCTGAATGCAGAGGAGTTTTAGTAAGTATCGGGTCAGCAAATGCCGCTAGACGAGGATTTTACCGTTGCGCAACCGTTTGGTCGGTTCGGCGTGCTAAAAGGCCGAAGGTGCCCGATCCTGCGGTAAAATGTGTCCGTTCCATGAATCGAATGGCGATATCGTGGGCGACGCACTCGCCTCGCGTATTTGAACGAATAAAGTTTGCGCGGCGAGCTACACGCGGGGGTATAGCTCAGTTGGTAGAGCAGCGGACTCTTAATCCGTAGGTCGTAGGTTCGACTCCTACTGCCCCTACCAGAACTTGCAGCAACGTTTCGCCGGTGAATTGTCGCGCGAGACAAATTCGACGGTTGCAGGGGGGAACTTGCGCAGCATGCGCTTTCTTCGCAGTCTGTATGTGCAGGTTCTGATTGCAATCTGTATTGGCGTTGCACTCGGGCATTTTCAGCCTGATGTGGCGGTGACACTCAAGCCGTTGGGTGACGCCTTTATCAAAATGGTGAAGATGATCATCGCGCCGATCATCTTTTGCACCGTCGTGTTGGGCATCGCCGGCATGGAAAATCTCAAATCCGTCGGCCGAACCGGAGCCCTTGCAATCCTGTATTTCGAAATCTTGAGCACGATCGCGCTGATCATCGGTTTGCTGATCGTGAACATCGTTCAGCCCGGCGTCGGAATGAACGTTGATCCGGCTTCGCTGGACACGCACGCGGTTGCGGCGTACGCCGGACCCGGAAAGATGCAGACGATCACGCAGTTTCTGCTCGACATCATTCCCGATGCGCTGGTCGGGGCCTTCGCGCGCGGGGAAATTCTTCCCGTGCTTTTCGTTGCCATCTTAAGCGGTTTCGCCCTGCACCTGACGGGGAAGCGTGGACGACCGTTGTTCGCGTTGGTCGAGCAGGTCAGTCAGGTGCTATTTCGAATCGTTGCGATGATCATGCGGGTTGCCCCGATTGGTGCTTTCGGAGCGATGGCATTTACCATTGGTAAGTATGGAGTCGGTACGCTGGCGCAGCTCGGGGGTCTGATGCTGTGCTTTTACGCCACGTGCCTGATCTTTGTTTTCGTCGTCCTGGGAATTGTTGGGCGCTTGCACGGCTTCGGAATCTGGCGATTTGTGAAATACATTCGCGAGGAACTTTTCATCGTACTGGGGACTTCGTCCTCGGAAGCGGTCCTGCCGCGCATGATGAGCAAGCTCGAGACGCTGGGCGCGCACAAATCCGTTGTCGGGCTCGTAATTCCTGCCGGCTACTCGTTTAATTTGGACGGCACTTCGATTTATCTGACCATGGCGACGATTTTCATCGCACAGGCCACCAACACTCCCCTGAGCCTGTTTCAGCAGTTGACGGTCCTCGCAGTCTTGCTGCTTACATCGAAGGGTGCCGCGGGAGTCACGGGCAGCGGTTTTATCGTACTCGCGGCGACACTCTCGGCGGTGGGAACCGTCCCGGTGGCCGGAGTGGCACTGATCCTGGGTATCGATCGCTTCATGTCCGAAGCGCGCGCGTTGACAAACCTCGTGGGCAATGGCGTGGCTACGTTGGTGGTCGCGCGCTGGTGCAGGGCCTTAAACACCACGACGCTGCAGCAACAATTGGCCTCCGGTCCCGCCGCAGAGGAAGAGGCGGTGGCCGCCTCCTAGGCGCGCGGCGCAGCGAGCGCCGCGCCTGCTTCTTAGGTCAGCGCCGCGTAGAGACTTGTCCGGAACGATTGCGAAATAGCTGCTTGCCGTTGAGTGCTGCGGCAATTGCCTGATAAGCCGCGCTCTTGAAGCGGGCTCTTTCCGATGCAGGTAAACCCTTGTCATATCCCTTGGCGCCGGCCAGGCCGCGCACTAAATCAGCCTGCGACATGGGTTGCGTGAGCAATTTTCTCGCAATCTTGATCATTTCTCCACGCTCAAACCACTTGCGACGTGCACCACCTCTTCTTCCCGAGCCGTTTGGGCGCCCACCCGTGCGGACTGCCGGGATGGAAAGCGACGGCTGATCGCCATGGTCAAGCGTAAAGCGGATGATCTGAGCATTTACTTCACTCAAATCCTTCAGCAAGTTCTCACGCTTTTGAAGTAGGGAAAGAATCTGATGGGACGTCATGATGTTTCTTCTTCAAGGGATAAGGTAATAACAATAGCAAATATTTCTCATAAACGCTGTGTCGCTCAGTAATGTTGCTTTTCTCAAAGTAAGTGATGGCCTGTGGTATGCGAGGTTTTGACGCTTCCAAGGAAGTGCGCCAACGCGTTGAACACATCGGTGCGAGCGTCGTTCGTTTCGTTGCCGTTGAATTTAATCGGCAAGCACCCGAATGCCAAAATCAATTTGCAAAGTCTCGCTCTTACTAGGGGAATTGAACTCCTATCTGGCACTGTTCATATCTGCTGCACATGATTCGTCGCTGTCACGCTGCGGACAAAGGCGCGGAGCGATTGCCGTTTCGTGATAGCGTTGTACCTTGGAAGCACCTGAAAAATATCGTCGCGGTACTTACCCAGACGGCGCAGGCCGATTTTGTGCTTGCCGCCCAGACGAAAAAAGGATCTTAGGGTATGCAGGCTTGCCGCACGCGCGTGCATTTGCCGTTGTTACTATCGTTGACTTTGGTTGCCTGCGCGGTCGGGCCGGACTTTCGGCGGCCGGAAGCAGAAGGATCCGGTACTTATCTCGAATCGCCGCTGCCCCGACAAATCGCCTCACCTGCGTACGGCGTCGGAGGCGAAACGCAAAATCTGCGGACGGGAAATGATCTGATCCACGATTGGTGGACGCTGTTTCGCTCCGAACCTTTGAACCCATTAGTTGAGCAGGCACTGCGTGAAAATCCGGGCCTTGCCGCGGCAACGGCCGCTTTGCGCCAGGCGCAGGAGAACCTTAAGGCCGGGCAAGGAAACCTTCTGTTCCCGGCGGTCGCCGCGCAATTTGGGGCAACGCGCGAACACGCCTCGGGCGCATCGCTGGGTCTGCCGCAGCTCTCGAGCACGTTTTCGCTGTTCAACGCCCAGGTCAATGTCTCATACACCTTCGACTTGTTTGGCTCCATTCGCAGGCAGCTCGAGGCGCTTCAAGCGCAGGTCGATTATCAGCAAGATCAACTGCGTGCCGCGCAACTTGCGTTAAGCGCCAATATTGTCACCGCGGTGATCCGCGAATCAGCGCTACGCGAGCAAATTCGGGCGCTGCGGGATGTGGAGCGCTTGCAGCGTTCCGGTCTGGAGATCGTCGAGCGCCGTTTCGATATGGGTGCGGTCACGCGCAGCGATGTGTTGGCACAGCGAACTGCTCTGGCGCAGACCGTCGCGTCGATCCCGCCGCTTGAGCGCCAACTTGCCCAGACGCACCACCAAGTGGCGGTCTATGTCGGGAAGGCACCGTCCGAGTTGGATACGACCTCGTTAGTTGTTTCGCAGTTGCAACTTCCGGTCGACTTGCCGGTGAGCGTGGCCAGCGACCTCGTGCACCAGCGGCCCGACATTCTCGCTGCCGAAGCTCTGCTTCATAGCGCCAGTGCGCAAGTCGGCGTTGCAACAGCCAATCTGTATCCGCAGCTCACCTTGGGCGGGAATTATGGCTACACAGCACTGAGCATGAATCAGCTATTTACGCCCGATTCCGTGGTTTGGGGAATTACGGCGGGTCTGGTTCAGCCGGTTTTCCGCGGGGGCGCCCTTGCCGCCCAGCAGCGTGCTGCGATCGCAGCCTTTGAAGAAGCCGCAGCAGTGTACCGACAGACGGTGTTAACCGCATTTGCGAACGTCGCCGATGCGCTACGGGCACTGGAGTTTGATGCGCAAGCGCTGGCTGCGCAGGCTGACGCCTATGCCCAAGCGCAGGCTGCGGCGGAGCTTGCACAAAGTCAGTTCGATAGCGGATCGATAAGCTACCTGAGTTTGCTCAATGCGCAGCAGCAATATGCCCAGGCGGCCGTTGCGGTTGTGCAGGCGCGCGCGGATCGGTTCACCGATACGGCAGCACTATTTCAGGCTCTGGGCGGGGGCTGGTGGAACGCGGCGCAATCGCATGCGCCGGCCAAGCCCTTGGCACAAACACAATGATGCCAACGAGCGAGCGGAGAATTTTTTCGCGTGGCGTCGGAAAGCCGCGCTGGGCGCGGGAACTCGGATAGAAGAAGAACCAGAAAGCAAGGAAATGGCAAATCTCGGAATGTCGGAATTGGGCGTCCAACCCAAGCCCCCACTTGTTCGCCGTTTGATTGTTACGATCGTCCTGGTGTTGCTTCTCATCGCGGCGATTGTCGGGGTGAAGGTCTTGCTCGTGATGCGTCAGATTGCGTCGGTCAAACCTCCGGCTCCGCCGATTGTCACGACAATGACGGCGCAATTGCAAGATTGGCGCAATCAGATCGACACGGTCGGGAGCTTGCGTGCTTGGCGGGGAACCGACCTCAGCACCGAGATCGCGGGTCTCGTGCGCGAGGTGAAGTTCCAATCCGGTCAGAATGTCGGTGCCGGCGATGTGCTGGTCGAACTCAATGCGGACGCGGAAAAGGCCCAGCTGCTGTCATTGGAGGCGGCAGCGGAACTGGCACGCACGACTCTGACGCGGGACCGTGGGCAGCTTGTTGTGCACGCAGTGAGCCAGGCGACGATCGACGCCGATGAGGCCGATCTAAAAAGCAAGAGCGCCCAGGTCGAACAGCAGCGAGCCACTGTGGATAAGAAATTTATCCGCGCGCCGTTTGCCGGTCGGACCGGGATCACAACGGTTCAACCAGGTCAATATCTCAACGCTGGCGATAAAGTGGTGACCTTGCAGTCGATCGACACGCTGTTGCTCGACTTTAATGTGCCACAGCGCGAATTGGCGAAAGTGAAGTTGGGCGCCGAAGTTACGATCGGCGTTGACGCCCTGCCGGGGCGCGAGTTCATCGGAAAGGTCACGGCAGTCAACCCGGCCGTGGACACCAGCACACGAAACGTGCAGGTGGAAGCGAGCGTGAAAAACTTCAAGCACGAACTGCTTCCGGGAATGTTTGCCAGGGTGAGTCTGTTGGTGGGTGCGTCCGAGCGCCACATCACCGTGCCACAGACCGCGATCACCTACAACCCCTATGGTGCGACCGTGTTTATCGCGGAGTCTGAGAAGAATGAAAAAGGCGAAACCACACTGACCGCGAAGCAGGCGTTTGTGACCACCGGTGCCACTCGCGGCGACCAGGTGGCGATCCTTACCGGCTTGAAACAAGGCGATGTCGTTGTTACGAGCGGTCAGCTCAAATTAAAGACCGGTGCCGCCTTGCGAGTCGATAACAAAGTCGTGCCGCGGGACGACGCAAGCCCAACGCCGCAGGAGCGATGAGTCACGGCCCTTTCGGGTGCGCCTAAACGCCTGGTTAGCAACGAAATGAACTTCACCGATATATTCATCCGCCGTCCCGTCCTGGCAGCGGTCGTAAGTCTAGTGATCCTCGTGCTCGGCTTGCGATCGCTTGCCGGTTTGCCAGTAAGACAGTATCCGAGAACGCAGAATGCGGTCGTCACCATTACGACGGCCTATTACGGCGCCGATGCAGCCACCGTCGCAGGCTTTATTACGCAGCCGCTCGAGGCGGCTATTGCCCAAGCGCAGGGTATCGACTACCTATCGTCAAACAGCTTGAATGGACAGTCGATCATCACGGCGACACTTCGCTTGAACTATGACGCGAATCGTGCGCTGACCGAAATCAATACCCAGGTAAGTTCGGTCAGAAACCAGTTGCCACCGCAGGCACAGCAGCCAGTGCTTTCCGTGCAAATTGGTCAGACGACCGATGCCATGTACATGGGTTTTTACAGCGACGTGCTGCCGACCAACAGTGTCACGGATTATCTGTATCGCGTCGTGAAACCCAAGCTTGACTCGATCGAGGGCGTGCAGACGGCGGAGGTTCTCGGCGGCAGGCAGTTTGCACTGCGCGCCTGGTTGGATGCGGACCGAATGGCTGCCTACGGTCTCACCGCGGCCGACGTGGCAAACGCTTTGGCGGCAAACAACTTCCTTGCGGCGCTCGGTTCGAGCAAGGGGCAGATGGTGACGGTCGATCTTCGGGCCGACACCGATTTACACAGTGTCGATGAATTTAAGCAGTTGGTGGTAAAGCAGGGAAACGGTGCGCTGGTGCGCCTGGAGGATGTCGCCACCGTGGCGCTTGGAGCGGAAAACTACGATTACAACGTCGCATTTAGCGGACGCGGTTCGGTGTTTATCGGAATCAAAGTTGCACCGGACGCGAACTTTTTGGATGTCGCCCAGAGAGTTCGCACCGTATTCCCATCAATCGAGCATCAGCTGCCAGCGGGTTTGACAGGGAAAATCGTTTATGACGCGACCAAATTCGTAAATACGTCGATTCGCGAAGTCATAAAAACGTTGATCGAGTCGCTGCTGATCGTCACGGCGGTCATATTCCTTTTTCTGGGCAGTCTTCGGGCGGTCATCATCCCGGTAATTGCGATGCCGCTATCGCTGGTCGGAACCTTCTTTGTTATGTTGGTTCTAGGCTATTCGGTGAATCTGCTCACGCTTCTTGCGCTCGTGCTGGCGATCGGCCTTGTGGTGGACGATGCGATCATCGTCGTCGAGAACGTCTTTCGCCATATCAACGAGGAGGGCCGCAAACCGCTGGAGGCGTCGATATTGGCGGCGCGCGAGCTTGGGGGTCCGATTGTCGCGATGACCATCGTGCTGGTTGCCGTCTACGTCCCGATTGGATTTCAAGGAGGCCTAACGGGCGCTTTGTTCACCGAATTCGCTTTTTCGCTGGCCGGCTCGGTGACAGTGTCGGGAGTCATCGCATTGACTCTTTCACCAATGATGTGTTCGCGTTTTTTTAAGGAACGCGGATCAGAATCGGGCTTTGCCCTGTTCGTCGACCGGCAGTTCGAACGCCTGCACGCGGGATATCAGCGCCTGCTAGGCTCCCTTCTTTCAACTTGGGCGGTAATGCTGGTCATGGGGCTGATGCTTCTGCTGGCCGCCGTCGCGCTGTTTCTAACAGCCAAAGCCGAATTGGCGCCCAGCGAGGACCAGGGCATCGTGCTGTACCAAGTGATTGGGCCGCCCAACGCGACCGCCGAGCAGATGCAGACCTACGCGCGGCAGCTGTACGAAGCGGCGACCAAGATCCCTGAGTACGAGCAGATGTTTCAGCTCACGGGGGTTCCGACCATCAATCAAGGCATCGGCGGCACGTTGCTAAAGACTTGGGACGAGCGCGAACGCAGCGCGACGCAGATCCAGGCGGATTTGCAGGATAAATGGAATGATGTGGCGGGGGCACGCGTTGCCGCGTTTCAGTTTCCTCCGCTGCCTGGATCGAGCGGTCTGCCCGTGCAGTTCATCATCAACACGACCGAGCCCTTCGCCAATTTGAACGAGGTGGCTCAGGCGGTTCTGGAAAAAGCGAGGGCTAGCGGAAAGTTCTACTTTATCGACGGTGACCTGAAGATCGATAAGCCGCAAACCACGCTGGTGGTCGACCGCGATCTCATTGGTACCATGGGCATGACACAGGGGGACATCGGATCAGCACTTAGCTCGGCCTTGGGGGCGAATTACGTCAACTATTTTTCCATTTCCGGGCGCTCCTACAAGGTGATCCCGCAGGTGCTGCAGGTTGATCGACTCAATCCCTCGCAGGTGCTCAACTATGAGTTTCGCACTCCTAGCGGGGTCAACATTCCGATATCGACGGTCGCCAAATTGCAGACGACCACCGTGCCAGAGACCATTACGCATTTTCAGCAGCTCAATTCGGTGACGATAGGTGGGGTCAACGCTGCTCCCGGTGTGTCGCAGGGCGAGGCACTGCAGTTTTTGCGCGATACAGTCGCCCAGGTCGCTTCGCCCGCGTACGCGGTGGACTACTCGGGTCAGTCGCGGCAATTCGTCAAGGAAACGGGCGGATTTGCGGTCACGCTCGCCTTTTCCATCATCATTGTGTTTTTGGCGTTGGCCGCGCAATTCGAGAGTTTCCGCGATCCGGTCGTCATTCTGGTTTCCGTGCCCCTTGCCCTGTTCGGTGCGCTGATTTACATCAATTTGTTTTCCTCGCTCAATATCTATTCGCAGGTCGGGTTGGTGACCTTAATGGGGTTGATCAGCAAGCACGGTATCTTGATCGTTCAGTTTGCCAACGAATTGCAGCGAACCGGGCGTAGCAAGTTTGATGCCGTTGTCGAGGCCGCAGGAGTGCGACTGCGGCCGATTTTGATGACTACGGCGGCGATGGTGCTCGGCGTGGTGCCATTGGCAATCGCTTCTGGGGCCGGCGCGGCAGGTCGGCAAGCGATGGGCTGGGTCGTCTTTAGCGGCCTTACCGTGGGAACGTTATTTACCCTCTTTGTCGTGCCAGCCATGTATCTGTTCCTCGGTGCAGAGCATGCCAAGCGACCCGGCGCACACACCCTTGCGGCCGAAGTGGGAAATTCCGCCTAAGTGTGTGCTTGTGGGCGTGCAAGCGCCGCTAGCCGATACGGTCTATGCGCGGCTGACGAGGCTGATGTACCCAGGAGCTCTGTTGGCGCTGAGGAGCGGCTGGTGATTTTTGCAAGCTGCCATTTGCGCACGGTCGGGGCAAACGCGAAAAACGACTGTACGGGCCGCGCAGCGACGTCTGCTGTCGGTGCTGGGCCGGCTGTTTCAAACATCAGTAGGGCGAAATGCGCACGGCAAGCGGCGTAGAGTGAACCTTTCGCCCAGCTGTTTGCCCGAGCGCGCTACTATGCGTGGATTCGCGGAATAGATCTTTTGGCGCCATCACGTTGCGCGCCTTTGACGTGGCAAATGCGATACAAAGCGGTGACATGATTCTTGGGCCGATCTCAACTGATGAGAGCGCGGCGCAAACGGGCGCGCTTTCGTATCGTCCTGCGCGCGCGCTTTCGCAGTATCGACCGTATTGGCCCAAGCGCCTTGGCCCGTCGAAGTTCCTGCCTATGAGCCGGGCGGAAATGGACGCCCTTGGGTGGGACAGTTGCGATGTCATCATCGTTACTGGCGATGCATATGTCGACCACCCGAGCTTTGGTATGGCACTTATTGGGCGCGTACTAGAAGCGCAGGGTTTTCGCGTAGGCATCATCGCCCAACCCGACTGGCGCAGCGTCGAGGCGTTCCAAGTGCTCGGAAGCCCCAATTTATTTTTCGGAATCACCGCGGGAAACATGGATTCTATGATTAACCGCTACACGGCCGATCGCAAAATCCGCAGCGACGATGCGTACACGCCAGGGGGTATTGCCGGCCATCGTCCGGATCGTTGTTCCCTGGTGTATGCCCAGCGCTGCCGCCAGGCCTTTGGCGAGGTGCCCATCATCATGGGAGGAATTGAGGCTTCGTTGCGACGCATTGCGCACTATGACTACTGGCAAGACAAGGTGCGCCGGTCGATTCTGGTTGATTCCAAATGCGATCTGCTCGTGTACGGCAGCGGGGAGCGCGCGATCGTTGAAATTGCCCACCGCTTGGCCGCCCGCGAACCGGTTCAGCAAATTTGCGATGTACGTGGCACCGCGTTCGTACGACGACATTCGGAGCCGGGATGGTACGAGATCGATTCGACCTCGGTCGACGAGCCCGCTGCTGCTGCCTGTGCCAGCGATGCGTTTGGCAATCCCTACCAGACCACTTCGGAGCGAGCCGCAAGGCATTCGGCGCATTGTGCTCGCGAGGCGCTGCCGGGCGCGCCCTGGATGCCCGTTGCCGCTCCGATGGTCCGCGTCAGCGGAAAGCGGCGTCCGCCACCGCGCGATCAAACGGTAATTCGGCTGCCCGCTTACGAGCAAGTGCGGGCTGACCGCGTTTTGTATGCGCATGCGAGCCGGGTGTTGCACTTGGAGACAAACCCGGGCAACGCCCGGGCACTGGTGCAGGCGCACGGCGAAGGCGCAACGTCTCGCGACGTTTGGCTGAACCCTCCACCGATACCGCTGACGACCGCGGAAATGGATTCGGTCTTCGATCTGCCATATGCGCGCGCGCCCCATCCTCGATATGGCGACACCAATGGCCCGGACAAGATTCCCGCTTGGGAGATGATTCGCTTTAGCGTCAGCATCATGCGGGGTTGTTTTGGCGGGTGCACTTTTTGTTCGATCACGGAACACGAGGGTCGCATTATCCAAAGCCGCAGCGAGGAATCAGTTCTGCGCGAGATCGAAAGCATCCGCGATCGGGTCGAGGGTTTCACCGGCGTGATCTCCGACCTTGGCGGGCCGACGGCCAACATGTATCGCATGGGTTGCCGCTCGTCACAAATCGAGGCTGCCTGCCGTAAACCGTCCTGCGTGTATCCGAAGATTTGCCAGAATCTGGTCACTGACCATGGGCCACTTATTCAGCTGTATCGACGGGCACGGTCGCTTGCCGGGATTAAGAAGGTGTTAATCGGGTCGGGCGTGCGCTACGACCTGGCCATCGAATCGCCTGAATACGTTCGCGAACTTGTTCAGCACCATGTGGGCGGTTATTTGAAAATTGCTCCTGAACATACAGAAAGCGCAGCGCTGCGTCTTATGATGAAACCCGGCATCGCAGCGTACGAGCGATTCAAGAACTTGTTTCAAAAATTCAGCTCGCAGGCCGGCAAGCGGCAATATCTCGTTCCGTATTTCATCGCCGCGCACCCGGGAACGAGCGACACGGATATGTTGCAGCTTGCGTTGTGGCTAAAGCACAATGGCTTTCGTGCTGATCAGGTACAGAACTTTTATCCCAGTCCGATGGCCACTGCTACCGCGATGTACTACAGCGGCAAAAATCCGCTGCACAAAGTAAGCCGCACGAGCGAGGACGTCGACGTGGTTCGCGGGGAGCGTCGTCGGCGCCTGCACAAGGCGTTTTTGCGCTATCACGATCCAAAAAACTGGCCCCTGTTGCGCGAGGCCCTGCTAGCGATGGGCCGCGCCGATCTTATCGGAAACGGCAAGCAGCATCTCGTGCCCCGTTATCAATCCTTGGGCGATAGTGCGTATCAAAGTCCCCGGCGAAAGAATTCAACGGCACCCGGCAGTTTGGTTTCGCCCGTTACGCGTGGGCGGATCCTCACCCAGCACACCGGCCTGCCGCCTCATCGGCTTGCGGCCGTACCGACTGCGCGCCGAAAGAAAACATCGATCCTGCGTGGAGCCTAATTTTGGTGCTAGTCGAAGCGTTGGGTCGCAGCTGGGCCTCGGAGGGACGGGCTTAATCAACTCGAGGTCGGCTCGCGGGTCGCAACTCGTAGGGATCAGCGGGCAGCAGACCTTCAACTGCATGACGCACCCGATTGGTTAGCGTTGGCAAGATGCGAGGATGCGTGAAGACGTAAAAGCGATCGCTTCGTATCGCATCGAACGTCATGTGCGCAACTTCGGCCGCGCTGATTCGCCCGCTTGCAATCGCCTTTGCGGTCTGGACTTGCGCTGCGCGCTGCGAAGCACTGGCCGGGGTTTCACTTGCCCAATGCGCAGGGCGATTGCGTTCGGAATCGCCGATACCAGTGGGCACAAAAGCCGGACTCAACAACGTCACGCCAATGCTCGATCCGGCCAAGCGCAAGTCCTGGAAAAGGGTCTCCGTAAGTGTCACGACGGCATGTTTGCTAACGTTGTAGATCCCCATGAGCGGGGCACTTAGCCAACCTGCCACCGAGGCCGTATTTACGATGTGCGCGGGCTCACCGGCACGACTCGATTTGAGCATCGTCGGTACAAAGGCTTGCAAGCCATGTACAACGCCCATCAGATTTACTCCCAGTACCCACTGCCAATCGCGCTCCGTGTGCTCCCAGAGGTAGCCGCCTGCGACGACACCCGCGTTGTTAAACAGCAGATGCGTGGCCCCGAAATCGCGCTGGGCGCGCGCGGCCAGGCCTTGCACCTGCATCGCATCCGATACATCTACGGTCACTCCAACGACGTTAGGTTTTGCTCCCAGCTCCGAAACGACCTTCTCAAGCGAGCTCGCGTCCACGTCGGCAAGTACAAGTCGCATTCCCAGGGATCGCGCAAGGCGCGCAAACTCGCGGCCAAGTCCGCTCGCGGCACCCGTTATCACAGCCGTTCGTCCAACAAAATCTTGCATGTGATCTCCTCACCTCTACGGTGCACGCACCGCTTCGAGGCGCGGCGGCTGCATCATCGTGATGGGGCGCGCGACTTCGAATTGTGTGCTCGGCGTTACTCGATGAGCTTTACCAGTTGCTTGCCAAAGTTTTTTCCTTCCAGCATGCCAACAAACGCCTCGGGTGCGTTTTCCAGCCCTTGCGCAACCGATTCACGATAGCGGATCGCGCCATTGGCATAAGCGGCACCGAGCTCTTCAAGGGCCTGTGGCCAGAGGTCATAGTGCTCCGAAATAATGAAGCCTTGCAATTTGAGCCTGCTGACCAACAACCAGCTCGGGTTGGTTATCGGAATCGGTACATCGTTAAAGCCCGCGATTAGCCCGCATAGCGCAATTCGGCCAAATGCGTTCATCCGCGGGAGCACCGCGTCCATGATGGCGCCGCCGACGTTTTCGAAATACCCGTCGATTCCCCTGGGACACGCCTCTTTGAGTTGCACGCCAAGATCTTTGCTTTTGTAGTCCACGCAAGCGTCCAGACCGAGTTCCTGAACTACGAAGCCGCATTTTTGTGGACCACCGGCAATGCCTACAGCGCGCGCACCGGCTCGCTTGGCAAGCTGCCCGACAATCATGCCAACTGCCCCGCTGGCAGCCGAAACGACCATTGTCTCGCCGGCCTTGGGCACGATGATCCGATTCAAGCCGTACCAAGCGGTAACGCCCGGCATGCCGACGGCTCCTAGATATGCCGAGAGGGGGATGACCCTTGTGTCGAGTTTGCGAAGTCCGTTGCCGTCCGATACGCCGTACTCCTGCCAGCCAAAGCTCCCCAGCACGGGCGTACCAACGGGCCAAGTGGAATTTCGCGATTCGACAACGATCCCCGTGGTTTGCCCCAGCATGGTTTCGTTCAGTGCCTGCGGGGCGGTATACGAACGACCCTCGTTCATTCGCCGGCGCATGTACGGATCGAGCGAGAGCCAATGATTGCGAACCAGCAATTGACCTGCGGCCAGTGCCGGCGTATCAACGGCCTCGAGTCGAAAATTTTCTGCAGTGGCCTTGCCAGTTGGTCGACTAACGAGCAGGATGCGGCGATTGCGCTGCATGTTGAGCCCTCCCAATTCGGTATTTCGCTCCGGGACATGACACCTAGCAGTGCGGGGACGTTGACGGCCCGCTTCGCGAAAAGACACGTAAATTTCTACTGCTGGGTATCAAGATCGCAGGAGCACGCGTTTGAAGCCTAACGTCAACCAAAGCGTACTACGCGGTCGAGTTCCATGGCGGCGTAAACAACGCGCAAACAGAGGCGGGCCTTGTGAGGCCCGACGCGCAATGAAGTATTCGGCTTCGAGCGGTGGCTTCAGATACCGACGAGGTGAAAATCAATCAGCACCTCGTCGTGGACAGTAAGAAACCCACCCAGTACCGAAAGGGGTTGCATGGAGAAATCCGTCTGACGCAAGACCAAAGAACCGCTGACGGAAATTCGATCCGGCAACCCTTCAACCTGTAAGGGCACCCACATATCGTGTTGCTGTCCGTGCAACTCGATAAGCACTTGCGCTGCAAACTTAGGCACTTCTCCCACAATTTGAAGCGAATGAATGCGCATGAAGGGAAACTGCTGTGCTTGCAGGCTTTCATTGCCCAGCATGTGGGTGCGCGTGCCCTCGATGTCGGCCGGCGAAAGTTCGCCGGAAAATGCACTGCCTAGGCCCGCGCGAATTTCGGGAGCATCAACTTCGAGCTCCTCGAGGCGAAACTGCAAGTCGAATCGACCGGCAGCTGGCCCGGTCCGCGGAACGAAGACATAGCCCTCAAAGCGCGGGGCGGACAGCACGTGGTTGTGTCCGAACCTGGCCGCGGCGCCGCCACGAAAAACGAAAATGCGCACCTCTGACAATTTGGGGTCCAGTCGGAAAACCCTGTCACCGTCTGTGCCAAGAGTCGAGTACGGCGCGCGCAAATCGGTGGGGACGGTCGCCGAAGGTGGCGGTGCTGCGGCAGGAGGAAGGACCGGAACGCTTGTCGTGCAACCCAACAGGATCAGGCCGGCCAGAGCGAAGAGCAAGGCTTCAATGAAATCCCACAAGCGCATACGAGCTCCACGAAATATCTGCCCCACCTTGCGGCAGCATGTATTGTGCGTCGACTTGGAGGACGCGTTGTTTTTAATACCAAGCTAGGAAGCTTCCCATGGCAATTGCGAACCGACAACATCGTGCCAAGTTCACCTTTGCCATGCGATGCGGGCATTTTTTCGTCGGCACGATAAGGCAATGTTTGCACAAGTCTTGCATGCCCGCGGTTACTGGGAGTGCTGACCTTCGTTCCATGTTTTGCCCATTGGATCTGTCGCTATAAGAGGTGGCGGCCCGGGCACTTAAGGCGCACGCTCCGAGCTGGCGTGCAGACTTACGTCGTTGCCGGATACAAGGCTATGAGGCATTGCACACGCAATTGCCGCCACGCCTTTCCTTGGTGATCGGGGTTCGTCGTTTTGATCTGGTTGCTAGCGAAGTCGAGCTGTAGGCACCAAGGGTCTTTGTTTTCTTACTTTTCGGGGAAACGACCACGCTGTCTGAGGATTACGCTCGCCCATTTTTGCTGGCGCTGAAGTGCCAGAATGTCGTTTTCGTTCCATGCCTGGAGAGCGATCATGTCCGCAGCGCTGCAACTTGTTTCTAGCGCCTTTGTGCACGGCTCGAGCATTCCTCGAGAGTTCACCTGCGAGGGCGCTGACCATTCGCCGCCCCTGAATTGGTCCGGCGCTCCGGCTGGTACCGGTTGCTTTGTGCTGATCGTCGACGATCCGGATGCTCCCGACCCTGCGGCACCCAAAATGACCTGGGTGCACTGGGTGCTGTACAACCTGCCGGCAAGTACGACCACACTTGCGCAGAGCGTTTCGCCTCGCGCGCTGCCGCCGGGCACGCTTCAAGGAAAAAATGATTGGAAGCGCACGGGATACGGAGGACCGTGTCCACCAATCGGACGGCATCGCTACTTTCACAAGCTCTTTGCCCTTGACTGCATGCTGCCGGATCTGGCCGAACCGACCAAGGATCAGCTCCTGCGGGCAATGAAGGGGCACGTACTGGCCCAAGCAGAACTCGTAGGTCTATACGAGAAACAACGGCGGTGAGCACGGCTCGTGCCTGGCCAAAAGAGGGCAAGGACCATGGTAGTTGCTGCGCGCGCCCAGGCGCCCGGCAGAAAAAGTCGCTGGGTTCGCCCCTCGCGGCCAGCATTTAACCACTACGTTGTCGTGTGTAATAACGGGAAGCACAGCGTATGGTTATTTAAGGGAAGAACAATTCCCATTTCGATCACGGAGGATGGCATGGAAGAAGTGGACGTTTGGCACAGCATCCGGTTCTTCTTGATGGTGGTGCTGGGCATCACTGCGTTGGGCGTAGCGTTCTTTGCGGTAGCGTAAGCCTGCAACGGCAGCGGTACCTGTGCCCCCTAGGCGGGGAAAGGTGCTGTTTGGTCGTTGAATGGGGTTTGAGGGTTAAGGGGCGGCTTTGCCGCTTTATGTGCTGGCGCAGTATATGGGCTTGCGCTAGTGGAAGTCCCGGCTATTGATCATTAGGCCACCAAGTAGCGCGGAGCGATCGACCAGACGGTCGGCAATTACGTGCACTACTGCATTGCCGTTGGTGTCGACTCGTTCCAGGTGTCCGAATACGACAAGCAAGCAGGCTCCCAACAATTCCTTGCGGAAGCGCTCCGCTATTGCGCGCCAGACGACGATGTTGATACAGCCGGTTTCGTCTTCCAGTGTGATGAAAGTCACACCGCTTGCCGTGGCGGGGCGCTGGCGGCAGGTGACGATGCCGCCGGTGCGGATCAGTTGTCGGTGGCGGCTACGGGCGACTTCTCGGGCGCTGCATAGCCCCAGGGATTGCAGGCGTGGTCGTAGCAGGGCAAGGGGGTGGCGGCGCAGGCTCAGACCGGTAGTGCGATAGTCGGCCACGATGTCTTGTCCTTCCGTTGGAGCGATCAGTTCTGGCGCCTCCTCGTGTGCTGGCGCTTCGGCTGCCAAGGGTGCCTTGCGTGGCCCTTGTACGTCGATTCCCAGTGCGCTCCACAGTGCGTTGCG
>CAZSOI010000143.1:0-2095 GCA_964608115.1 uncultured Burkholderiaceae bacterium
GGAAAAACAAGGTTAGCAAGAGCACCTGAATATGGGCGCCATCGACGTCGGCATCGGCCAGAATGCAAATCTTGCCGTAGCGCAACCCGGCCAGGTCAACTACCTCCCCCGGACCGTGGGGGTCCACACCGATGGCTACCGCGATGTCATGCACTTCGGCATTGCCGAACAAACGATCGCGCTCCACCTCCCAGGTATTTAGCACCTTGCCGCGCAACGGCAGCACCGCCTGATATTCCTTGTCGCGGCCTAGTTTTGCCGATCCTCCCGCCGAATCGCCCTCTACCAAGAATAGCTCGTTGCGACTCACATCATCGCTTTCGCAGTCCGTGAGCTTGCCCGGCAGTACAGCCACCGCAGAGCCTTTCTTCTTTTCGATTTTTTGCAGCGCGCGCGTGCGCGCTTGCGCCTGCTGCACTGCCAGCTCGGCAATGCGACGACCGTGCTCAGGATACTGGTTGAGCCAGAACTCAAGCTGAGGTCGAACAAAGGAGGCAACCAGGCGCACTGCATCGCGACTATTGAGGCGCTCTTTGATCTGGCCCTGAAATTGCGGGTCCAGTACCTTGGCCGATAGCACGAAACTTACGCGCGCAAACGCATCTTCCGGTAGCAGCCGCACCCCCTTGGGAATCACACCGTGCGCCTCGGCGAAAGCGCGCAGCGCCTGAAAGACGCCTTCGCGCAATCCCGCCTCATGCGTGCCGCCGGCGGTCGTTGGAATCAGATTGACAAAGGACTCGCGCATTAGGACACCTTCCTCAGTCCAGGCCAGCACCCAACGCGCGCCTTCCCCCTCGGCAAACGTTGCATCGTCCGCCGGCGCATATCCCTCGGCCTCAAATATCGGCGCGATCAGCTCACCGCCAACGACCGTGCGCACATATTCGCCCAGTCCTCCTTCAAAACGCCAGTTCCATTGCCGACCACTGGCAGCATCGCGCAAGCTCACTCGGGTTCCCGGCATAAGCATTGCCTTGCTTCGCAAAAGCCGTTCCAGTTCTTCTACCGAGACTCGCGCGGTATCGAAGTACTTGCCGTCTGGCCAGACCGTGACGCGCGTCCCACTTTGCTTATCATCTGGTGCTAAGGCTCGCGAGCGCAGACGCTCGAGAACTTCACCGCCAGAAAAAGCGATACTGTGTTCACGCCGATCGCGCCAGACGACCACTTCCAGGCGTCTGGACAGCGCGTTGGTCACCGATACGCCCACACCGTGCAGACCGCCGGAGAAGGAATATGCTCCCCCGGCACGCTTGTCGAATTTGCCGCCCGCATGCAAGCGAGTAAATACGATCTCGACAACCGGGACCTTCTCCTCCGGGTGAAGTCCGACCGGAATGCCGCGCCCGTCATCCTCGACGCTCACAGCACCATCGGCCCTTATGACAACGTCAATCTGCGACCCAAAGCCGGCAAGAATCTCGTCGGCGGAGTTGTCGATTACTTCCTGAATGATATGCAACGGGCTCTCAGTGCGCGTGTACATTCCCGGGCGCTGGCGCACGGGTTCAAGGCCCTTGAGCACCCGGATCGAGGCTTCGCCGTATTCGGCCGAAGCTGCGCGTGCACGCGTAGCGCTCATTGCCCCGACCGTCCTTCCCGCAGGCTCCGGCAGTTCGCACTAAACTGACAATCGTTCAACGTTTCTCCTGCCCCAGTTTGGATCGAAAAGCAATCGCCCCATCGCTGCCCCTCGCCACAGCGGGCGAGTCGCCGGCTCGAAGCGCACTTGGCGAATCAAGCGATTTTATCCACAGACGATGTGGATAAGAACCCCGTCAACGAGCGCAAAGCCCGGTTCCAAAGGAAAGTATCTGGGCTGCACATTGCTTAGGCACTGCGGCAGGGTCGCACCCGTATACTTCGCGCGCTTCTCCCCGTAGCACAATGGATAGTGCACGCGCCTCCTAAGCGTGAGATCCAGGTTCGACTCCTGGCGGGGGGACCAAGCCGCGATCAGCGCGCACCAATCCAGTTTGCGCGGTAATGTTGCAATTCGGCGATGGACTCGTAGACGTCCGCCAGGGCCTCATGCCGACTCTTTTTCTCGAAGCTGCGATACACGTCCGGCTGCCAGCGCTTGGCCAGTTCC
>CAZSOI010000144.1:0-4973 GCA_964608115.1 uncultured Burkholderiaceae bacterium
TACGGACGGCCTTTGGACTTCTCGATAACGACCTGGTGCGGGGAAATTCGCGCGACCTCGCCCAACTCTTCAGCGAGAAACCTCGTGACATCATCCATCGTCAGCACGCCAACTAGCGCCTTTGCTTCGTCGACGATCGGCAAGCGCCGAACGCCCTTGGAGCGCATGTGCCAGATTGCGTCGTAGACATATTCGGACTCAACCGCCGTCACGATATCGCCCATCATCAGATCAGCTGCCGTCACGGTATCGGGTTCGACGCCCGCCGCAACCACGTGGACCACCAGATCGCGGTCGGTCACGATTCCGACCGGCACCGACTTGCCCGCCTTGGTCTCCACAACGATGACATCGCCAACGTGGCGATCACGCATAAGGCGCGCGAGCTCGCTCGCGCCTGTTTTGCGCGTGCAGGTGACCACTTCGCGTCGACAGATCTCGGATATACGCATGAAAACCCTCCTACGCTTGATTTGCCCGGCTCCTCGCGCACGGCCGGCCGCTCACGTGATGAAGTTTGGCGCGCGGGAAGACCCGCGTATTGATCTTGCTTAAATCACCAGGCTGCACTTGCCGCAAATGCACCCGTACTGCTGCGGTTACTGCCTTTGCGCCCGCAATGAGATTATCGCGCCATACGCGCCAAGCGGACGCGCTTTTTCGCCAAACATACTTATGAGCTTAGGGCCTGGCGCCGACACGCACCCTGTCATGACTACGCACGCCAGAGGAGCGCGGGCGACCAATGACGGGGCAAGCAGCCGCGTCTCGTTTGAGAGCGCACGCACAGGACGCAGATGCGCAGATTCGCTCATCCAATCGTCCGTTGCCAGCGGGTCTAAGTGCCGGTAGCGTCCGCAAAATTTACTTCACCGCCAAACCCGGCACTGCTCAAATCAACACGAAAGGGTGCGAGGTGTCTCGCCTTACGACTCTTCTTATCCTCATTGCAGCTCTCGAGTGTCTTCCCGCTGCCAGCCGCGCGTTTTGCTCTGAGCAGGGCTTGACAAATCAGGCTACAGAGCCGCAAGACGGAAAACCCAAAAAAAGCTCCGAGCCGTTGCTTCAACCCTATGAACCAATTACCGCGGGCTACACAAAAGACAGCGACGATGTCCCGTACTTGGACGTGACGCTTTCGCTCAAATACCGCCTGCTTCCAGTGGAGTGCACGGGGAACAAGAATCGCGCGTTCTTTGCAATAAGCACGCGATTCGGGTTTTACTGGGGAACTCGCGATGGCTCGCCGGTGATCGGTAAGGACTACAACCCGAAGCTGATATGGCGCCACGCACTAAGGGACGCACCGGCTGCGGCAAGCGGCTCCGATACAAAAACGGGACGCGACGCGCGGTTGCCGCTCGAAGATGTGCCCTTTATCGACTTTGCATACGCGCACGAGTCCAATGGCCAGCTGATCCGTACCCAGGCCGAGTACGCTGCAGCACAGGCAGCGCTGCAGCAACCCCAGTACGTGAACGACAACGTCCACCGTGGGTGGGACTATTTGCAGGTCGACTGGCAAAACGTTTACGCGCGCGATACCGCACACCCATTGTTCTCGCACCTTGACCTGAAATACTTCTTGCCTGTTGGATTGCTGCAGGGTCCCGAAGACGAGTATCACAGCTGGGAAGCAAACCCCCAAGGAAAACCAAGAAAATCCGTCGACGGCGTCGCGGCGCTCATCCGTTATCAAAGCTATGGCATCGGAGCTCCGGTAGACGACACCTTAGCCTTTAGTCGGCCCGATCTGCTCCTTAAGTACGACACGGGATACTACGCACCGTTTAAATACAGTACCGTGCGCGCCGAATTTGGCTTTCAGTCCTATGTCTTACCCATTGCCATTTGGGTGCAAAGCGGATACATGAGCGACTTGGCCATGTATTACCTAAAAGTCAATTCCATCGGAATCGAGTTGCGGGTTCGCCGGTTTTGACTTTCGCCCGTCGCACCTTGGGCGCCGGACGTCATCGGCGCAATGCCTCCCATACCCTCGCCCCTGGCAAGCCGTCTTGAGCAATGCACCAACGTGTCGACGAAGGTCCCAAGCGCTGGCTGAGCAGTAAGCGTTTTGTTATAGCTCACGTTTGCGGCACAAGCCGCAGCAAGGTCAATTCCGGCATCGTCCCAAAGCGGATAGGTGGACCCCAGGAGCCGGTTCCGGCACTTACGTAGACCCACATGCGGCCCTCGCGTGACAGTCCAGCGGCATGATTCGTGTGAATCAGGCGTACGGCCAGAGTCCACGGAAAAAACTGCCCTGCATGGGTATGTCCCGAGAGTTGCAGGTCAAAGCCAGCCTTTTGTCCGAGAGGGGCAAGGCTCGGATTGTGGGCCAGCAGCAAGCGAAAGGCCGGCCCCAAGGTTTTGCCGGCGGCAAGATCGGGATTTGGCAGCTGCTGGGGGTTATAGATTCGCGCTGCCGGATCGGTCACACCGCCAATGATCAGTCGCGCGCCGTCACGATCGAAGATTGCACAATCGTTGATCAGCACGTGAAGGCCCATCGACCGAAAATGACTCACCCAGGCTTGTGCGCCCGAGTAATAGTCGTGGTTTCCGAGCACAAGAAACGCCGATTGCAATGGCCGCAGATCGGCCAGAGGCGAGACATCTTGCGCAAGGCGCGCAACCGAGCCATCTACCATGTCGCCTGTAAGCGCAATCAGATCCGGGGACAGATCGTTGGCCATGCGAACAACGCGCCGCAAATACCGATAACCGATCGTGGGGCCGACGTGCAGATCGCTGATCTGCACGATACGCAGACCCGCGAGCCGGGGATCAAGACCTGCGATCGGGATATCGACTCGCCGCACGCTGGGGCCGCGCAGGGCACCAATGGCTCCCACGCCCAAGGCGATGAAGGAGCCTGCAAACACCCAGGTGACGCTCGAGACGTCAATAGCCCGGTACATTGTGGCGGTAGCGGCAAACCACGACGTAGCTCCGAGCAGTGCATCCCGTGCGGCCGTTAGCACGACCAGAAAATTGACCCAACCCATGCATAAGTAGGCGGTCGCATGTAATAGGTCATCGAGCCAGCTTGTGCTCTCGCGCTCGCCGACCCAGTACACGACGGGAACCGTCCAGATCGCCGCAAAGGGCAAAACCAGCGCCCAACGCAACGCGACCGTTGTGCCCAGGCGCAAGGCAACGTATCCGTACGCTGCACACAAGATCGCGCTTATCGTCAAGACGGTGGGACTAAGCAGGCGTCTCACGTGCGTAAGCTGGCGCTTTGCCGTCTGTCGCGCTTTAGCCAGGCAAGCGACAGCGTTTCTTCACGTACCATAGCAGGGTGTGGCCTCTCATCGGGACCGCACCCTACACCGATGCGCATCCGCGTTCTTTCTGATCTTCATCTTGAGTTTGCCCTACTGGACCCTTCTGCCGTCGATTGCGACGTCGTCGTGCTGGCTGGCGATATCCATACAGGAGTTCAGGGATTTGCGTGGGCGCAAAGTGCGTTTTCAGGCCATCCCATTATCTACGTGCCCGGCAACCACGAATACTACGGCCACGAATGGGAACTTGTACCCGAGCAACTGGCAGAAGCGGCCAGAGTTTGCAAGGTGCATCTTCTTGATCGGGGTCAGTGCATCATCGGTGATGTGCGCTTTCTTGGCTGCACGCTGTGGACCGACTTTTGCCTCTTTGGCGAGGCGCGCCGCACCCAAGCCATGGCCGCCGCCGAAGCGAGCTTATTTGATTACCGCCAGATTCGAGCCGGCCAAAGGTTGTTGCGTGCGGAAGATACGCGCTTGCGGCATCTGGGCGATCGCGCCTGGCTTGAGCAATGCTTGCGCGAGAGCGCACTCGGACGATGGCGCACTACGGTTGTTGTGACCCACATGACGCCATCGTGGCGCTCCACTGCTGATCGTTTCAAAGACAGCCTCACGTCGGCAGGGTTTTGCAGCCATATTGACGACTTGGTCGAGCAGGCCAACTTGTGGATTCATGGGCACACGCATGACAGCTTTGATTACAAACTCGGGCAATGCCGGGTGGTCTGCAATCCGCGAGGTTATCCGCATCGCAACCGCGCCTCGGAAAACTTCCGATTCAACGAGCAGCTGGTTGTTACCGTCTGAGGCGCTCGTGCGCCCGAAGCTGCATTAGGTCACCATCGGCGAGTGCCCCAAGCGATCTAGCCCTCGCAGGCAGCGTCTACAGCGCCCCGCCTGCCAGCGCAACTCTTGATTGCGCCTATATGGCAGCTAATTGACATCCGTCGCGGCGGTGCGCTACCGCCGCAAGTGCCCGAGCAATACCAAACAATGGGCGATCCGGGTTTTGTACGGACGCGCGCGATCCCGCTTGATTATTGCCCGCCGATAGTTGCGCCAAGCGGTTGCAAAATCCGACGCCGTCAGCAATAGGTCGATGGGGCGCATGTCGTATCAGGGGGCGTGCGGCCGCGCACAATGCAAGTCGCTGGTGGGACGCAGAACTGTTCTGCGCAAAGGACCTTCTTGTCTGAACCCCGCTAACAAATCGGTTTGTATCCCGGTTTTTGGTACAGCTTGTCCCACTGACCGGCAATGTCTGGCTCGTAAACCTTCTCCGTCCAGTCCTCGGCGCTCACCTCTTCTATTGCGACCGATATGGATTTCACGTCGGCACCTGCAATTCTTACGACGTCGTTCACAATTTGCTGGGCAAGCTCGACCTTCTGCTGTTCCGATCTTCCCGGGAAGAGCTTTACGATGACGTGGGGCATTTATCCGCTCCTTTGCCTGTTTCCGGGCCAGGTGGTCAGTCTTCCCGCGGACCGTTGTATTGCTCGTCCGTAACTTTCTCCATCCAGTCGACAACCTTGCCGTTGAGCTCTTCTTGTATCGCGATGTGAGTCATCGCAGTCGCCGGCGAGGCGCCGTGCCAATGCTTTTCACCCGGCGGACACCAGATGACATCGCCAGGCCGAATGATCTTGATCGGGGCTCCCCAGCTCTGCACGAAAC
>CAZSOI010000145.1:0-5845 GCA_964608115.1 uncultured Burkholderiaceae bacterium
CTTTGCGGCTGCAGAATTTGCGAACCACCAGTACGTCATGGTGCTGCATACGTTCGACACCGACCCGGACCCAGAACCGTCCCCCAATCCACACGTGCACTTTTGCGTAAAGGCGCAATCGATGGAAGGTGTGCGCCTTAATCCGCGCAAGGCGGATTTGCAGCGCTGGCGGGAGGGGTTTGCCCATGCACTCGGCGAGCATGGCATTGAGGCGGCGGCGACGAACCGTTTGCAGCGGCTGGAGCGCGTGCGGGGCGAAAAGCCATCTGTGCACAAAATGAAAGAGCGCGGTCAAAGGCCAAGCAAATCTACGCGGTCGAAGGTGGCCTCGGAGCACATTGTTAAAGCAAGGCAAACCGAGGCGACGGTGTTGCGTGGCTATCGGGAAATCGTCAAGGCCCTGGCGTCATCGGAAGACGGGGAGGACCGCAGACTTGCCGTGGGCATCAGCGAACGGATCGGGGAGAAGCTACGTGACCTTGGGCGCGGTAAGTCAAGAGACATCGAGCGGTGAGCGGACCAAGTCAGGGGCCGCGGTACACTCGAGACGAACGGTCCAAAGGCCGCTTTGACCTAAGAGATACCGCTATGACGATCGTTCAGGTGAACACCGCTTCCGGTGCGGTCGGCAAGCTTGCGACTGCGCCGTTGCGACTCGGGGTCGGGGTCTTTCGGTCCGTTGTCCGAACAGTCGCGCGCTTCTATGTTGCTTCGTTCGGTCTCATTTTGCTGCTTCTCGTTCGATTCGTTCTGCTTGGGCATTTGCGCACTCGCGCATCGACAATCAAGTCACACCTATCGCGGTAAACGCCTCGATCCACGGTACATTGGGTCGTCTTCGGTATTTCTCCTTCCTGCACGCCCGCCAATAAACGATTCGGGGCGCTGGGTGTGGTTGCAGCGATTACGAATCGTAAGCAACCGTTCATTTGCAGCAATAGTTCACAAAAAACAATGCAAGTCACTGCGCACTTACGCGAGTCTCGATGCGAGTGCGTCTTTTGGCATTTCGTTTGGTGTAGCGTATTAGCCTAGGCGAGGCTAGGCGCGTACGTGTGTATAGCCGCGCGCGCCCGAGCGCTTGGCGATGCGGCAAAGCCGTACGAGTGGGGGCGAATATGAATAGCCGTAACTGGTTTGACTGGCCGTTGTCTCATCGAGAACTCGGCCGGACGGCATTTGTTTGGATCGCGGTCGCAGTATTGATAAAGACCGCATTCGCCGATCAGCCGGCCCCGGGCGCGTATCCGTTGACGAGCGCGCCGCCTGCCGTACTGCACTTTTGTGCGGCGCACTGCGCGACGTGGTACTTAACGCGCGACGCCAGGGGCTATCGGGGGGAACCCGACAGTCCGAGCCCGGAACCGTACGGTGTGAAGATCGTGACATTTAATGATCAAGAGGTGGTTCTCGACCGTACCGATGCGCCCAACCGGTGGTTTCACCAAGGGCTCAAGGCCACGATCTGGGGCCACGTTTCACCCGAAGGCGGTAGCCTGCGGGACGGCAAGATCAACTGGACCTTTGGACAAGGCGGGACGTATGACGCCCGCGTGACCTGGGGACAGGCACTTGATTCGATCCCCGGCGACGACAACTTTTTGCCACCGGTGGTCATGCATTTTTGCGCGGCGCACTGCGCGACGTTATATCTGACGCTAGATCGCAAGGGCTACACGGGGACGCCCAAAACCCCAGCGATCGGGCCAGAAGGATATGGTCTGACGATCGTGCGCTTTGACCACGACGGGGTGGAACTTGATCGCGTCGACCCGCCGAACCAGTGGTTTGCGAACGGTCTGAAAGCTGTCATTACCGGGCAGGTGTCAGCTAAGGGAAATGGTCTTGTCAACGGGAAGATTCACTGGACATTCGGGCAGGGTGGGACGTACGACGCCCGCCTGAGCTGGGGAACCGGCCTGAACGACATTCCGGGCCAGGATGGTCCGGCGCTGGCATCAAGTCCGCAGAGCCAACAACTGGCAGAGGAGCTTATGATTTTTTTCCTCGCGCTGCCATTTTTCTTTGACGACGACACGCCATCATCATCCTCGTCGCATGCCAATATTCGGGCCAACTGCGCTGCAGTGTATTCAGCCGTGTGCGGAAACGATCGCCGCAAGAACCCGAGATGAAACCGCGCAGGTCAAAACGCTTGCCGGCGTATAGCCCAAAGACGATCGGGGCGTCCCTTGTCTCGCGTTGGCGCGGAGCGCGAAGCCAGATGTGACGTGGCAAACTCGGAGAAAGACGGCAACCCGCCCCACCCTCCATCGAATTTGCGTGCCGTTACCCGCGGCAAAGCCGCGCACAACAATGCCTTTGCGATGGCTCGTGAGGTCAGATTTCTTGGAGGCCTGACTCGCAGATCTCCTTTGAAGTCGTCAAGCAATGTCGGCAGTCCATCACGTTGCGAACATCACACCGTGGCGCCGAGATCCATCGTTGTTCATCGCATGCGATCCGTTCTGGTACTTCGAGACGTCGCAAAGCTGCTGCTCGACATTTGCTGTTAACCGCTCGATCGCAGCGACTGACTACATGGCTGGCCACGAAAGGTGATGCGATATTGTGCTTCTTTGGTCCAGCCTATGCTTCATTTAAAACCGGCTTCTGCTCTTTCCAGGCGGTGGGGCGTGAGGCATAGGCGGCCCGAGCACCCGAAAGTTCTTCCGACTCGACGAAGAAGCGCAGCGGCGGGATCTCCGCATCCACCATCTTGAAGCTGGCCTCTGCCGTTGGTTCAAACGCATGCTTGGGAATCTAGGGATCAGTTCTTGGCAAAAAACCTTGTACTGATCATTTATGGCAACAGACACCAATCTTGTTTCCGTCTAGATCCCGAAAATACGCTCCATAAAAGGTCGGGTGATAATGAGAGCGACGTCCTGGCGGTCCCTCGCACACTCCACCCATTTTCCGAGCCGCGAAGTAGGTTCGGTCCACCACGACTCGATTCTTGGCTAGGAACCCGATCATTTGCCCGTTTCCGGCACAGTGAGGTTGACCGTCGAAAGGTTTCCCGATTAGCAAAAGGGGGCGATCTGAAGATGAAGACATCCATCCCGCATTTTCGGCTCGCACTTCTTTGAATTTCAGGACCAGATCTAATTCCTTCGCTATCGCGGAATAGAACTAAAATGCGCGCTCAAAATTGGAAACGCCAAGAACAATGCGCGAAAGCATTTGTGCGGAGGAGGGAAAACACTAAGATTGGCCGTAGTTCAGACGAAAGTCCAAACGCATCCACTCACCCTGAAATTCGACGGCCCAGAGCGCTTGCTAGGGCTTTCACACCAGCGATCGGCACGTGCGCGGTAATCCAGGTATCGCCGTCTTCCTTCGTCTTTGATGAAGAAACGCGCGTTGTTCGGAATTTGCTTGACCTCGAAAGCGGAGTCTTTGCATGCGAAGACAAGCGTCAGTCCCTTCTGCGTCACTTCAAATGAGAGATTGGCGCTCAAAATCGTATCTTTCGTATCGTGATCTTCTGTTATCCATAGTTCGCCCGTTCGACAGGTAATTCTGCATCCTTTGGCGTTGAACATTCCTAGCGCTCGTCCTTTCCGAAGGTCGACGTTCCCAAAATCGCATTCGAATATCATAAGAAGCCTCCAAAGACGCGAGCCCCAAACTTTCCTGGACGCCCGCCCGGCAATCGTTCTCTCCTTTTCTCTTCACTCCAGATCGCGACGGGAAATGATCTGCGTCGCAATTGCGTATGCGCGCAGGCACGAGTTCGACACCTGAAATTAGATGCGGCGGCAAAACGCGCTTCAAGCAACATTTGCGCATCGGCACCGCAACGAGAGGGAATGTCACCCGCGCGTGTTGGAAGCTGCTCGCTGAACCTAGGCGCTTGCAGTCTCGCTTCGCCGACGCTCTACGTAAAGGCTCGCGAAAAAGATCAGCAGGGCCATCACAAAAAGGCCAGAAGAGCCAAACGGGATTTAGAATGGTCCGGGCGACGCTCATCGGCGGCGACAGGCACGCAGTTGATTCAAAAAATGGGCGCACCGGCGCATCGTCGTCAGCGGTCGGAATCTGCCGCGCCCATCATCATGCTGACCGTCACTTGGGCATGGGTGGATTGCCTCACTCGTGACGAATCCTCGCGTCATTTAGAAACCGGCAACCAGCTCCCGAGTTACCTCCGCAGCGGGCACTTCCCGGCAGCCGCTCGCGTTCTGACCGCACCACAAAGGTGAGAAATCGCCCAGGCCTCGACTTTCGGCCGCCGCGCGCAATGGCGCGATCGCAGCTGCGGCAAGGGGGAACTCAGGAGCAAGCGTGCTGATCGGCCCCAGCTCCCGCATGATCCGATTTACGATCCCGCGAGCAAGTCGGCCCGAGAACAGATTCGTCAGCGCCGTGTGGCCCGCCTCCTTGCTCTTTAACGCCGTTCGGTGCACGGCGCTTGTCGTGGCTTCAGGACACAGCAGATAAGCGGTGCCAACTTGCGCCCCGGCCGCACCAAGGGCGATTGCGGCGGCAACTCCTGCGGCGTCGACGATGCCGCCGGCAGCGATGACGGGCAGGCGGACCGCTCGCACCAATTGCGGAAGCAGCGCAAATGTTCCAAGCTGTGTGGACACGTCTTTCGTCAGAAACGTCGCACGGTGTCCGCCCGCCTCAAAGCCCTGCGCAATGATCGCATCGACGCCGTTTGCTTCCAGCCAACGCGCCTCCTCAACCGTCGTCGCCGAGGACAGTAAACGAGCGCCCGATGCCTTGACTCTGCTTAGGAGCTGCGCAGAAGGCAGGCCAAAGTGAAAGCTAACCACCGGGGGTTTGAACTCTTCCAAAATGTCGGCCATTTCGTTGTCAAATGGCGCGCGGGTGGGCCCGGTCGGGATCGAATCGGCTCGAATCCCTAATTCCGCGTAGTACGGCGCAAGTGCGGCTCGCCATGCCTCGTCGCGCTGGCCACTGGCCGTCGGCGGAGTGTGGCAAAAAAAATTCACGTTAAAGGCCCTGTTCGTGCCAGCACGTATCGCCGCGACTTCGCGTCGTATCGCGTCGGGCGTTAGCATGGCGCATGGCAGCGATCCTAGTGCTCCTGAATTAGAAACCGCCACCACGAGTCTGCCGTCTTGCACACCGGCCATCGGCGCTTGGATGATGGGGTGCCGGACCTGAAGCAGATCTCGAAGCCTATCCACGGGTGCTGAACGATTCATGGCGTTTTCATCTTCACCATTCGGAATTATCTGACCACAGTAGTGTCCCAACGTCAGATTGTCGGAACTGTGTAGCTTGTTGATCGGCAAGGTAAAAATGGCAATATTCCTTGGTCTCGATTTGAACTCGCAAGGCGAGTTCTGCCACCCTGCGGAGCGTGTTTCCGCGGGGTGCGACGATGAATCAGGGCAAGCTCGTTTTTGCGCAGCTGATGCAGCGCCTTCCGCTGACGACGATTCGTCGCTGCGTGGCCCGGTACGGCCGTGAGCACAAGACCAAGACCTTTTCTTGTTTGGATCAGTTTCTGTGCATGGCCTTCGCGCAGCTGACGTACCGCGAAAGTTTGCGCGACATCGAGGCCTGCCTGCGTGCGCAACGATCCAAGCTCTATCACTAGGGGATCCGCTCGGTAGTGGCGCGCAACACCTTGGCCAATGCCGTGCGGGATTGGCGAATCTACACCGATTTCGCCCAGAGCCTTATTGGAATCGCGCGCAAGTTGTATGCGCAGGAACCGTTCGGGGTCGATCTGAAGGAGGCGGTCTACGCGCTCGACACGACGACCATCGATCTGTGTCTGTTGGTGTTTCCCAGCGCGCCGTTTCGCAGCACCAAAGCCGCCGTCAAGCTCCATACGCTGCTCGACCTGAGAGGCAACATCCCG
>CAZSOI010000146.1:0-2364 GCA_964608115.1 uncultured Burkholderiaceae bacterium
AGCGATGTTAAAAGGTTAAGGGGGAAGAAAACTAGGCTTGCAACCGCGTTTGCGACGATGATAAGAGCGGGCCACAGCTTTGGTTTTACGAAGTTAAGCAGCTTCGCAAATCGCGATTCTCTCGCTTCGAAATGCTGAATCCCAGAGCTTGAGATCTGGTACGTTTTTATTTCGTCACCCTTTTTGGCCCCGGGGATAATCACCGTCCCACGCTCGATATGTTCCGTCACCAGGCACTTCTTTACGAGGTAATTTAGACTTCTTGCTATTTCGTCGCGCTCGTACTTCTTAGTCTCCAATGCCTTTGATAGCTCATCAAGCGTAACCCCATCGTCCGTCGAGGCCGCCCGGCGTTGGAGGACTCCGTACAAATACCCAAGTACCGAGACCCCGACGTCGTCGTTGCTGCTCGCCATACCCGGAAATTATCACACTGCGGAGGGACTTGGGGGTGGTGGGGCTGCTTATCCTTTCCGCACCCTGATCGTGGCTGCCCCGTCCTTGTGGCGTTTTTTTGCGACTGGGCGGGGAATTTGATCTCCCTTTCGACCTCAGCCGCGCATGGGACTTGCGCTTCTGTAATTTATAAGTTACAATGACACCTGCGACCGACGTCCGCTATTACGTCACACGGCACGGCGTTAACGTAGTAGACCGCTGGATCAGCGGGTTGAAGGATGAGCGCACAGAAGCAAGAATCCTGGCGCGGATTGAACGGCTGGGGAGCGGCAATTTCGGGGATCGCAAATCGCTCGGCGGAGGCCTTTTTGAGTTGCGAATCGATTTTGGACCAGGCTACCGCGTTTACTACGCGATAGCCGGCCGGACCTGCGTGCTGCTACTTTGCGCCGGGGACAAGCGAACCCAGTCCGCCGACATCCAGCGCGCACGTGAATACCTAGCGGACTACCTTCAAAGGATCCGGATTCAATAAGAGGACGCAATGATCGATAAGACGAGTGAATCGCATGGGGAGGTAATGCGTCGCCGCCTTCGCAAGAGTCAGCGCTTCGCCGCTGAGTATTTGAAAGAGACATTGCAAGGCACCGACGACTTGGGCGTCCTTCTCATCGCGCTGCGCCGCATCGCCGAGGCGCGAGGCGGCATCGCGAAAGTTGCCAAGGCTGCCGGCATTCAGCGCGAAAGCCTGTATCGCGCGCTTTCGGCCAAAGGCAACCCTCGCCTGTCCACGATCAACGCCGTGGCCAAAGCCGTCGGCCTGAAGCTCACGCTCGAGAGTGCGCGATAGCTGCTCCATCGCGACAAAGCGGGCTGGCCCATGCCTTGTCGCGGCGGCGCGGCAGATCTCGAGAAATTGGTCTGGCATCCACCTGGTGAGTTCTGAATTCGTAACAGGAGTCTTTTCCTCCTTGACAGGCGCGTGTGGCCTGCTACAGTGCAGCGCTTAGGGAAGCTCTGATTAAGTGCAGCGGAAGCAAAAAGCAGGTTCCTCGACTTCGCGAAATTGCCCAAAAAGCGGGCAATTTCGCTTCGCTCGGAATGACAAAATTGGATTAATCAGAGTTTCCTTAAGGAAGTCTAGCTTCTTCAGGAGGCCGCAATGAGACACTATTCTGCACGATTGTTTCTCGCGCTGATTCTGGCCGCAACCGCCGCCCCGGCCAAAGACAAGATGCCGCCACTCAAACCGCTGAATGGCACTCCCGCTCTCTCCACTCCAGCCGACCCCGATCACTTTGTATTCGTTGTTGCGGGGGATAACCGCCCGAAAGATCCGTCGATTACGCCGACCGACACCGTCAAGCAAATATTCCAGGACATCGCGAAAGAAGCGCCCGCATTCGTGTTATGGAGCGGCGACATTATCTCCGGCAAAGATCCTTCGGGGCCCATCAGCCAGGAATATCAAGCCTTTCTTGCCGTCGCCGCCAGCGGAGGCGCGGCCGTCTATAACGCTCCGGGCAATCACGAGATGAACAACCACGAAAATTGCCCCAGCGACAAAATGTTGAAGTACTACCTTGACGATACCGGCCAGGACGCGCCCTATGGTTGGTTTGACTACGGCAATTCACGATTCATTGCTTTGGACACCGACGAAGCCACGCCCTCCGGAGATAAGTGTAACTGCAGTCTGTTTACCGGAGAGGACAAGCCCCCCGGCTATATCAGCAAGCACCAGATAGATCTTCTAAAAGAGGAACTGGACGATGCCAAAGAGGCCAAGAAGGCACACATATTCTTGTTTATGCACCGCCCCATCAAGGGCTACAACAAAAAGGATCAACTCTGCGAAGAGAACGTCACCAAACTGAAAAAGATGTTCGAAGACTATCCCAATCTCTCGTTCGTGGTGGCCGGGCACCAGCATATGTACTACAACGATGAGGGCAAGGGTGACGA
>CAZSOI010000147.1:0-16643 GCA_964608115.1 uncultured Burkholderiaceae bacterium
ATGGCCGACAAGCCCGTGACGATTCGGCGCGAGCGGGTCGGACAACAAATCGGACGCCTCGACGACAAGGATATCGCTCGCCTCAACATCGCTTTGGCGTTTGTAATGGGGTTGGCGGATTAGCGCAAGACCACGAAGGGCGTGGATTGACTCATGAGAATGAAGGAAGTGCCGTTGTCCGAAGTCAAGGACGATTTGCCGCGCTTCGTTCGAACGATACATCCTGCACGATGTGGTGCCGGGAGAGGGAATCGAACCCACACTCTGTTGCCAGAACCGGATTTTGAGTCCGGCGCGTCTACCAGTTCCGCCATCCCGGCGCGGAAACGGCGAATTATCGCGCAGCTGTGCTCAGATCTCCAAGTTCACCAGCGCTGGGATCCTTGCGCCGGTACCGTCGGTGTGCACCCGCGGACCGCGCAGGCCAATCCATGTACTTAGCCGCGTTTTGCGCAACTGACCCGGATTCAGAAAGCAAATCGCCGACTATCCATCTCTTTGCGGCCGAGCCTGCACCGCATCAAAAGTGCACGTTGATGCCCGTCATGTACGCCGTGGCGATCGAAGTGCCGCTTACGGGCTTAATTGCTAATCGGCCGCTGGAATTGTCGTGATCGGCCTCAAGGTACAAAGCCACGCGCGGACTCAGGAACCATTTGCCAAGAGCAACCAGGGCTAGGCTGTCGCCTTGTCCAGCACCTTGAGTTTCTGACTTGTACGCGGCCAGGGTCAACAAGCGTCCCGGTGCCACTGTCCAGGTCGCTCCTACGTCGGAAACCTGGAAGCGGAAATTCTCCGTCGCGGCTGCCAGCACCGTCGAAACCGTCGTTGAGTTGCCCAAGATCCCGGTGCTTGAGGCGCCGTTTCCGAGTCCCGCCGAGTTAAAACCCGCGTCGATGCGTATCTGGTGAAAACCAGCCTGTAATCGCACCACCGACACGTTCCATGCTCCGGCGAGCGCGTACAGGGTCGAGCGATTGCCGTTTGCATCGAGCGACTGTTGCAAGATGGCATCAACGGATGCCACCGAATCAAGGTGCCAGCCCAGATGGCCGGCGCGTACCGAATCGTCCGAAAAATTGCCGGCGACCCCGCCAAAGGCATAGATCACTCCTGCCGACCAGTTTTCGCCGTTGGTTGAGAGCCGCACGGCATTGTTAAAGCGCAGCTGCCCGTAGGTGTAGGAGTAAACGCCCTGCAGCGGGTTGGCACCGAGCACCGGCGCCCTTGACCCGGCGGCTGCTGGAGAAGAATAGTTCGGCAAATTCAGCGCCATCGCCAAGGGATCGGTTACGCCGGTAGCGGCCAGCTCATAGCCAAAGCCCTCTATGCGGCCCGCTTTGACGTCTAGCCACCTCCAGCGCAATCCGACATCGGCTGTGCGATCAAACAGACTGCTCGAGTTGGCCGATACACCCGTGCCGGAGCTAAAGCCCGATTCGAGCCGCAATGTTGCTTGCAAATCGGGGCTGATGATTTCGGAGCCCAGTAGGCCAACACGGCTCGTATTCAGACCTGAAGCAAATTGTGTCGACGCGCCTAGGGGCGACACCAAGTCGATATGGCGCACACCGCCATCGATGATCCCATATACGTGCACGGCAGCGGGGGCACCGCTGGCCTCGGGGGTTGCGTACGGTTCATCGCAACGAGCCACCCCCGGCAGGGTCGTGCCCAACAAAAGCGTAAAAAATCCCGCCATAGTGGTCGCAGCGCTCGCCCGGGCGTTTGTAAGTACAAAGTTCATTTTCGGCTCCGATCTTGGTATGCACAGCAAAGCGCGCGATTTTGGGCGGGCAACCACGTGCCACCAAGGAAGCAATTCGCATTACTTTTTGCGAAATTCGCACTTTGCCAAGGCGACTGTCGCGATTTGGCGCCCGAAGATTCCGGGCGAAGGAGCCAAAGAACAAACGCCGGGAGGAGCAGAGCTGCCAACTGCTCTTTTCACGGTCGCAGCGTTTTTGCTACGCCCAGCACGCGCAATAACGCGCTTGGGCTGCCCAAAATGCGCGAAGCGTTCGCTTGGCGAAGATTCGTGTACGAGCGAGGAAAATTTCCCGCGAGATCCCCATGAACCATGGGCGCCGGCGTCGCGCCGACTGCAAACGCCGCCGCCGACGATGGCTGGGGCGAGCCTAGGGAAGGGTTTGGAGCGCGACGTCGCTTGCCAAAGCGTCCTTGACGACGCTTGCGGTAAGTGACGGCGCGAAAGTTTCGATAAAAGAAAGAACGTACTTGCGAAGCAATGTGCCGCGGCGAATCGCCAGCCGTGTTAGGTTAACCTCGAACAAGTGACCCGCATCGAGTGCGCGCAACCCGCGGTCGCGCACTTCGTCGTAGGCCAGCGTCGATACGATCCCGACACCTAATCCGAGCTCGACGTAGGTCTTGATGACATCGGCGTCCATCGCGCTGATGACGATCTGCGGTTTGAGACCGGCACGCGCGAATGCGGCGTCGATTCGAGCACGCCCAGTAAACCCGGTGTCGTAGGTGAGGATCGGGTAGCGGGCAAGTCGCACCAGCTCCAGGGGTGCACCATCCAAAAGATCATGACCGACGGGAGCGATGACGCAGTGTGTCCAGCGATAACAAGGCAGTGTGATCAACTCGCTGTACTGCGACAGAGCCTCGGTTGCGATGCCGATGTCGGCCTCGCCCTCAAGCAACATTTGCGCTACCTGGCGCGGGGAACCTTGGTGCAGGTTGAGCGTCACTTGCGGATACAGGGCGCGAAAGTCAAGGACCGCCGCTGGCAACGCATAGCGCGCTTGCGCATGCGTGGCAGCGATCGCCAGGTGCCCCAAGTCGCGCGCAGTAAAATCCTGTGCCGCCCGGCGCAGATTTTGTATGTCGAGCAAAATTCGCTCGATGATCGGCAGCACCGTCGCCCCGGGCTCCGTTAGCCTTGTCAGGCGCTTGCCCGCGCGCTCAAAAATCTCGATATTGAGCTCGTCCTCGAGTTCGCGAATCTGCCGACTAATGCCGGGCTGACTTGTATGCAAGGCCGCGGCCACCTTGGTCAGGCTAAAGCCGCGGTGCACGGTTTCGCTAACGGTTCGCAGCTGCTGAAAATTCATGATTGCGCGGGCCGATCGCGTGCGCTGGGATTCTGATTATCTGGGGGGTCTGGGCGATCGAAAACGAATTTGCGGTTGTATCGATCTGCTATTTGGGGATATGGGGATATGGCGGGCGTCGCGCAGCTGCGCGGCGGCCGCTTAGTCCGTGTCAAAGGCGCCACAGCATCGTTGCAAAAACAGCCTTGCGAATTTGGCGGATTTGCTGGCGCCTGGTCGCCAAACAGCAATTTTGCTCGGAGACGCAAGTGGTCCAGGGCGGGTATCAAATGGACTGGATCGCCTTTTTCGGCACGCGCGTACTTGGGCGAGCGCGCGGCTCATGCGTCCAGCCGCTGACATAGGCCCCGCGCAGGGCGTAAGGCAAAAGCAAACGCTCAGATTTCCAGATTGTCGATGAGTCGTGTGGTACCAAGTCGCGCCGCGGCCAGCACCACCAGCGGCTCACCGGCCTCGAGTTGTGTAAGAGTCGGTACGCCCAAATCGCTTTGCCGGCGCAGTGAGACGTAATCGGGGCGCCATCCCGAGGCGCTCAGAGTTTGCTTAGCCTCGGACTCAAGAGCGGGGAAGTCGCGCTCGCCGCCGCGGATGCGTTCGCGCAGCTGTGAAAGTTCGCGGAACAGTTGCGGCGCCAGGCGACGCTCGGCATCATTGAGAAAACGGTTGCGCGAAGATAGCGCGAGGCCGTCGTCCTCGCGGACTGTCTCATGCGCGATGATCTCGGTGGCCAAGCAAAACTGCCGGCACATGTTGCGCACGATCATCAGCTGCTGATAGTCCTTCTTGCCAAAAACAGCAACGCGTGGCTGCACGCAGGCAAAGAGCTTTAGCACGACAGTTGTCACGCCGACGAAAAATCCTGGTCGGAATTCGCCCTCGAGGATGTCGCCCAGATCAACTGGTGGGCGCACTCGGTACTCCTGTGGCTCCGGATACATCTCGGCCTCATTGGGGGCAAAGAGCACGTAGACCTGATTGTGCCGCTGCAGCTTCTCGATGTCTTCCTGCAACGTGCGCGGGTAGCGGTCAAAATCTTCCAAGGGCCCAAACTGCAGCCGGTTGACGAAGATCGACGCCACTACCGGATCGCCATGACGTCGCGCCATGCTCATGAGCGACAGATGGGCGGCATGCAAGTTGCCCATTGTCGGGACGAACGCGATGCGATTTTGCCCATGCAGCTGATCACGAAGTTCGCGAACCGTCGTTATTACCTTCATGTCAGGGGCTCAATTACTTGGTTGGTGACCTGTGTCAACAGCGCCGCCGCAGGTCCATAGCCTGGAATCTGCAAGTCCGGATCCAAATCCAACAGCGGCCGCAACACAAAAGCGCGCTGCTGCATGCGCGGATGGGGCAAGATGAGCGGCGTCGAACGCACGATCAAGTTGCCCACCAGCAACAGATCCAAATCGATGCTGCGCGGAACACTGTGCGCGGCGTCGCCCGCCCGGCGCTTTCGGCCGAGCATCAACTCGATGTCAGCCAAATGAAGCAGCAGACTGTAGGGCTCCAGCGAAGTGTCGAGCCCAGCGACGGCATTGACAAAATCCGGGCCGCCGGCGCCGATGGGCGCACTGCGGTAAAACGGCGACACCGCCACAAAGGCCGAGCGCTCAATTGAGCGCAGTGCCGCGACCGCGGCATTTAGGGTTGCGACCACATCGCCTTGATTGGCACCCAATCCGATATAGGCCCGGCGCATTACCGGCGCCGCGCTGTCATGGTTCGCGATTGCCTTCTCCTTGGGTAGACAGGGCCACCGGTTGGGGGCTTTCAGGCGCCCTGCGCCTGGCACCGCGGCGGCGCTTTCGCGGTGCGGGCGCTGAGGCAGGCCGCTGGGCAGCCATCTGCGTGCGGGTCTGCGAATCGGCGTGCAGGAACTGGGTCCACCAATGGCCCAGTTCTGCGGGCGCCTCGCCGCAATCGCAACGTAACTGCAAAAAATCGTATCCGGCTCGCAGGCGCAAGTGTTCCAACAGCCGCACCGGCGCCTGGCCGTGGCGACGCTCAAAACGCGGCTGCATCATCCAGATCTCGCGCATGTCCGCGGTGTAGCGCCGTTGTATGGCGAGCTTTTCCGTCTGTACCTCGAGCACGCGATCGATCGCCTCCTCTAGCGCCGGCAGTCGGTGTTCTCCTCGGGCAACGCGGGCTTTCCACTGCGAGAGCACTTCGTTCCAGAGCAATGTCGCGAATAAGAATCCGGGCGCTATGTGCTTGCCGGCGCGCACGCGCTCGTCCGTGCGCGACAAGGCGAGCATGATAAAGCGCTCGCCTTCCGGCTGATCCAAAATCACGTCGAGCAGCGGCAAGACGCCGTGGTGCAGCCCCTCCGCACGCAATCGTTCGATGCAACCGACGGCATGCCCGCTGGTGAGCAACTTGAGCATTTCGTCAAATAAGCGGGCAGCGGGCACATTTTCGATCAAGGGAGCCAGGCGGCCAATGGGCTCGCGAGTCGCCGGATCGATCTCAAAGCCCAATTTGGCGGCGAAGCGCACGGCACGCAGCATGCGCACCGGATCCTCCCGATAGCGCGCTTCGGGATTCCCGATGATGCGCAAGCGGCGTCGGCGCACGTCGCGCACCCCGTCGTGGTAGTCGAGTACCTCCTGGCGCGTCGGGTCATAGTACAGGGCATTGACCGTAAAGTCGCGGCGCGCGGCATCTTCATGCTGTTCGCCAAACGTGTTGTCGGCAAGCACACGGCCGTGTTCATCGGTATCGCGTTCACCGGCGCCAAGCGCCCGAAAGGTCGAGGTCTCGATGGTTTCGCCGCCGAACATGACGTGCACCAGGCGAAATCGCCGCCCGATAATGATTGCGCGACGAAAATGCGACTTGATCTGCTCTGGCGTTGCGTCCGTGGCAACGTCAAAATCCTTTGGCGCAATACCCAGTAAGAGATCGCGCACTGCGCCGCCGACGATATAGGCACGAAAGCCCGCAGCCTGGAGCGCTTCACAGGTGCGAATTGCGGCGCGCGAAACCAGACTCCGGTCGATCCCATGCTCGGAAACCGGTATGTGCTTGGGCGCGCGTCGGGTCCGAGGCTTGCCGGCAAGCAACGTCTGAACCCTGTCTTGCACGCGTTGGACGAGCCGTCGGATCATGGTGCGCGAGCTGACATGACCTGCATTCTACGTTTCCGTGGGACAGCCGCAGATTGGCGCCGGTTCGGGCGCCACGGCCCCATCACCCCAGTCCCTTTTCCAAATCTTGCGCGTTTTGCGCGACACCCTGTTGCAGAAACTCACGCAATAGCGGAACGGTCAGGGCTCGCTTACGTGCGAGCGCGTAGGCATCGAGCGCATCAATAACCGACACCAACGTGCGCATGTCCCTGGGCAGGCGCGTCAGCATGTAAGACACAAGGTCCTCGTCGACCCGCGCACCAAGCGCGCGCGCGTACGCAAGCAGCGCCGCGGCCTGGTCGGCCTCAGGGATTGGCCGAAGAGCAAAGACCAAACCCCAGGCAAGGCGGGTTCGAACGTCATCGCGCAGGCGCAATTGCGCTGGTGGCAGATCGGCGGCTGTCACGAGAAACGTCGCGCCGTGCTCGCGTACGTGGTTTTGGAGCGCGAAAAGCGCTGCTTGACCCACGGCGTCCAGAAGGTGTACGTCATCCACAATGTACAGCCGTCGATCCGGTGCAAATTGCGGCACCCCTCGCACGACAGTCTGAGCGCTGGCGCTAGCTGCACGAGCTAGCGCCGTGAGCAGGTGGCTGCGTCCACTGCCCGTCGTTCCCCAAACGTGCACGAACTGTGGTCCCTGGCCCGCCAGAACATCGCGCAGCGCCGCAACGACCGCAGCATTGGGCCCAGGCACAAAGTTCTCCAGGGTCGGAGCCGGCGGCCGCAACAGATCGAGCGGTAATTGTTGAACCATCACCTGCGGTTGTAAAACACGCTATCGAAGTAGCGCTGCCGGATGCGCCGCAGAGTCACGAGCAGCACGGCACTCGCGGGCAGCGCCAACAGTACGCCAAAAAAACCAAAGACGTGTCCGAAGGCCAGCAATGCGAAGATCACCGCCAATGGGTGCAGCCCGATGCGTGCACCGACAAGTCGCGGCGTCAGAAAAAACCCCTCCAAGATCTGCCCAATTCCGTAGACCACCAAGATCTCCAAGATCGCTTGCCAGCTTGTAAATTGCAGCAGTGCGACGAGGCAAGCAAGCACGAGTCCCAAGAAAAAACCGACGTAGGGAATAAATATCAGAAGCCCCGTGAGAATGCCGATGGGAAGCGCCGACTCCAGTCCGGCGACCGACAGTGCGGTGGAGTAGTACACGGCCAGCAGCAGCATGACGGTGAGCTGCCCACGAAGAAACTGCGCGAGCACAGCGTCGATATCCGCCAGAATCTGGACGGTCTGGTCATGCCAGCGGCGCGGGATGCCAGCTTCCAGGCGCAGCTTGATACCGGGCGCATCCAGGAGCAGGTAAAAAAGGACAACCGGAATGAGCAGCAGCGTGACGAGGGCCTGAAGCAGTGCCAGGCCACCAGTGCCAAACTTGGCCAACAACATGCTCACGACGTCCTGTTGGCCGACTTTCTCCAGGGCCAACATACGCAATGCTTCGACGTCAAGGCGAACCGACGTGCCGAGCCACTGTTGCACAAGCGGCGAGAGGCGAGCCTCAAGCAGCGAAACTACGCGGGGCAGCTGCTCATCGAGCGCCAAAATCTCCCGCTCCAGGACCGGCAGCAGGATCAGTACTAATCCCAACGTTATTAGTGCCACTAAAAATACCATGAGTACACTGGCCAATAGGCGGGGAAGGCCGTGGCGTTGCAGCCAGCTGGCACCGGGCTGCAACAGGTAGGCGAGCACGCCGCCGAAAGCAAATGGGGTTAGTACGGGCGCAAGGAAATAAAAAAAAGCCAGTGCCAGCGCCAATCCCAAGCCGACCCACAGCACTGCTGCCCATCGCTCTTGCGAGCCGGCACGCTGCGCGCTTTCAGCAACTGGCGCCACGCTTGCCGGGGCTGCTGCTGATGGTTGGGGTGGCGATGGCGACGCTGCCTCGGTTGTGGGTTCGGGCAAGAGCGAGCTCCCAGTACAATCTGCGGTTCGATCAAAACCGCGAGTCTAAGACGGCCGCCCCGCGGGGGCTATCTGATGACCTTGGCCCGCCCTGCATCCGGACTACGAAACGCCATGAACTCCCCGCTCACCTATGCCGCCGCGGGTGTCTCCATCGACGCCGGCGACGAACTAGTCCGGCGAATCAAGCCACTGGCGGGCCGAACGGCGATTCCCGGGGTATTGGGTGGTATCGGCGGTTTTGGCGCTCTTTTTGAAATGCCCAAGAATCTGCGAGACCCAGTTTTGGTCAGCGGTACCGACGGCGTCGGGACCAAACTCAAGCTGGCGTTCTCCCTTAACGGGCACGACACGGTCGGACAGGACCTGGTGGCCATGAATGTCAACGACATCCTCGTGCAAGGCGCCCGGCCATTGTTTTTTCTTGACTACTTCGCCTGCGGCAAGCTCGAGGTCGATATTGCCGAGCGGGTCGTGCGGGGCATTGTGCGAGGCTGCGAGCTTGCGGGCTGTGCGCTGATTGGCGGCGAGACGGCAGAAATGCCAGGCATGTATCCCGACGGCGAATACGATTTGGCCGGTTTTGCCGTTGGAGTTGTCGAGAAGGCATCGATCATTGATGGGCGCAGTATTGTCGCAGGCGATGTGGTGCTCGGACTGGCGTCGAGCGGGCCGCATTCCAACGGTTACTCGCTAGTGCGCAAGATCGTCGAGCAGGCTGGAGCCGATTACAACGGGCAATTTGACGGTCGCACGCTAGGGCAGACGCTGCTTGAGCCGACGCGAATTTATTGCCAGCCGGTTCTCAGGGTTGCCCAATCCGTGCCGATCAAGGGCATGGCACATATCACTGGCGGCGGTCTGCTTGAAAATGTGCCGCGGGTGCTGCCCGACACGCTCTGCGCGGTCATCCGTCGCCAGACTTGGCCCCGCACGGCGATTTTCGACTGGCTACAGCATGCGGGTGGAGTTGCCGATGAGGAAATGCATCGAGTATTTAACTGCGGTATCGGGATGGTGGTGATTGTCTCGAGCGTGCATGCACAGCGGGCGATTGCGGAATTTGCAGCCCTTGGTGAAAAGTGCTGGCGTATCGGCGACGTTGAGCCGCGCGACCAGGGCGAGCCCGGCTGTCGCGTAATCGTTTAGCCGATCGCAGCCAGCCCGCACGCTCTTAGCGCACGTTGACCAGGACGTCGGCAAGCCGATCGAGTGCATCGTTGGCAAGCGGATCGATGCGAATCGCGTCGGTCATGGAGCGCAACCACGTGATCTGGCGCTTGGCGAGTTGGCGCGTGGCGGCGATCGCCGCGGCACGAAACTCTCGCGCGCTTGTCGTTTTTTCCAGGTGCTCCCACGCCTGTCGATAACCGACGCTGCGAATGCTGGGCAGCTGTGCATGCAGATCGGGACGCGCGCGCAAAGCGCGCACTTCGTCAATAAATCCCTGCTGCAGCATGGCGTCAAAGCGCCGCTCTATGCGTCGATGCAATTCGGCGCGGTCCAATGGCATGAGCGCGATGGTGCGCAAGCGACAACTCGTGCGGGTGGGCGCACGCAACAGCTCCGAGGGTCGTCGTCCGCTGCGCTCGAAGATTTCCAATGCACGTCCAATGCGCTGGCGATCTGCAGGTGCCAGACGCCGCGCCATCTCGGGGTCGATCGACTGCAGGCGCGCATGCAGCGCAGGCCAGCCGAGCTCCGACGCCTCGCGTTGGATTCGCGCGCGAATCTGCGGGTCTGCGCTTGGCAGCTGCGACAAACCCTCGCGCAGCGATCGCGCATACATCATCGTGCCGCCGACCAGTAGCGCAAGCTTTCCGCGGCCGCGAATTCCGGCGATTGCAGCCGTTGCGTCGTGCACGAATTGCGCGGCCGAGTAGGGCTGCGCCGGGTCGCGCAAGTCGAGCAGGTGGTGCGGCACGCGGGCTCGATCGGCGGCGCTTGGTTTGGCCGACCCGATATCCATTCCACGATAGACCTGGGCCGAGTCGATCGAAATGACTTCAAGCGGGAGCTTTTGCGCCATCGCCATCGCCAGCGCACTCTTGCCGCAGGCGGTAGGACCAAGCAGCAATACCGCTTCGACCTCGTCGCTAGGCAAGTCAAACGTCGCAGCTTGTCCACGGATGGCCGTCGGCGCGGCCAGCATCGCGACGCTCATCGTCCGCGTAAAAAAAACCGATCCAGATCTGCCAGACCGAGCTGTACCCACGTAGGACGGCCATGGTTGCATTGATCGGCACGCTCGGTGCGCTCCATCTGGCGTAGCAGCGCATTCATCTCATCGATCGTCAATGCGCGATTGGCACGCACAGCTCCATGGCAGGCCATCGTCGCAAGCAATTGGTCGCGACGCTCAATCAGCACGCGCTCGGCACCGTATTGGCGCAGGTCCGCAAGGACCTGACGCACCAGCGCGGGCGCATCGGCCTGCGTCAGCAGTTGCGGCAGGGCGCGCAATGTCAAGTGCTGCGGGCCGGCGGGACGCAGGTCTAACCCGATCCGGGCCAAGGTCGCGCAATGTTCCTCCGCAGTTGCTACATCTAGGGAGCTGGCGGAAAAAACGTGAGGAACCAGCAGCTGCTGCTGCGCCAATTCGTCGGCGGCGAGCGCCTGCTTTAGACCCTCATAGACGATGCGTTCGTGGGCTGCGTGCATGTCCACAATGACAAGGCCCTGCGCATTTTGGGCTAGCACATAGACCCCGCCCAGCTGTCCGATCGCAAAACCCAGCGGGGGCATCGCGCTCAGGCTCTCATCGCCCATCGGCGCTGCGCCGCACGCCTGCCGCGCAGCTGCCAGCAATGGCTGAGCCGCGGTCGGACGAAGTTCGGCGATACGCTGTGCGACGTCTGCTGCCTGGCGCTGCAGCGGAGAGCTTGGCGCTATCGGGACTGCCGCTGCGCTGCTACTGCGTTCGATGGGAAGCGCCCCAGCGCTCGGCGTAGCGGCCGTTTGCGCAAGTGTGCGCTCGACCGCATGTCGCACGAATTGATGCACGGCCGAGGCATCGCGAAAGCGCACCTCGATTTTGCTCGGGTGCACATTGACGTCCACGGCCGCCGGATCGATGCGCAAGAACAGGCAGTACATGGGCTGCGAAGAACCGTGCAGCACGTCTGCGTACGCGGCACGCAGAGCATGCGACAGCAACTTGTCGCGCACAAAGCGGCCATTAACGTAGAAAAACTGCGCATCGGCCCGAGCGCGCGCGGCCGTTGGCGCGCCGACCCAGCCGCCAAGCGCAATAGCGTCGGCCTGTATCTGAACGCATCGAGCGGCCGGAGCAAAATCCTCCGGCATAAGCGCTGCCATGCGCTCCAATAACGTGGCACGGGGGGCGTCCAGAACACAGCGTGCTTCGTGCCAGACTTGAAAGGCAACGTGCGGGTGCGCCGCCGCAATGCGCTCGACCACTCCGATGCAGTGGCCCAGCTCAGTGGCTTCGGTGCGTAGAAATTTTCTTCGCGCGGGCGTGTTGAAGAACAATTCGGCAACCTCGATGCGCGTGCCGGTATTGCCGGCCGCCGGCTCGATGGCGCCGGTACCCGCATCGATGCGCCAAGCATGTTCGGCAGCGGCCGTACGTGACACGATCGTGACCGCTGCGACCGACGCGATTGCAGCCAGCGCTTCACCGCGAAAGCCCAATGTGGCCACAGTCTCCAGCTCGCTCAGGCTTGCAATCTTGCTGGTTGCGTGACGCTGTAGCGCCAGGGCAAGCTGGTCGCGCTCGATGCCGCTGCCATCGTCCAGAACGGTAATTCGCCGCACCCCGCCGCCTTGCAGGCGCACTTCGATTCGCTGCGCGCCCGCGTCCAGCGCGTTCTCCAGCAGCTCCTTGACGACCGATGCTGGCCGTTCTACCACCTCGCCGGCGGCTATCTGGCTTACCAGCGCATCAGGAAGCACGCGAATTCTTGAGCCCTCGACCCCTGCAGCGCCAACTAAGGGTGCGCTCCAGAGCGTTGACCAAAGGTCACCGGGCGTTTGTGTTGCAAGACTTGTCATATCGCGGGCGAGGGCACCACTGACGAGCCCAAAGACAGAGATTTGGGCGGGCGCAAGCGCACATTATAGGGAGCGTGTCGAGTAACATCGCGGTCCCATCCCTTGCAATTTGTTTATTGTGGAAAGCATCCCCTGGCTCGACCTATTTGGCTCGATCGATCGATTCTTGCTGGCCGTGGCGCATGAGCATGGTTCACTCGCTTATGGCTTGCTTTTTCTGATCGTGTTTGCCGAAACGGGTCTGGTTTTCATGGCCTTTTTGCCGGGCGACTCGCTGCTCTTCGTTTCGGGTGCCATCGCGGCGGGAGGTGCGCTGCAAGCCGTCCCGCTAAGCGCAACTATCGCGATTGCCGCCATCGTTGGCAATGCGCTGAACTTTGCAATCGGTTGGTGGCTGGGACATAAGGTCTACGACGGTTCGATCGCCTGGATCGACCGCGCTTCGCTCGATCACACCCACGCGTTTTTCGAGCGCCATGGCGGCAAGACGGTAGTGGCCGCGCGTTTTGTGCCGATCGTGCGCTCTTTTGCCCCCTTGGTGGCGGGAGCATCGGGGATGTCGTCACGGCGCTTTCACGCTTTTAGCGTCGTAGGCGCTGTCTTATGGAGCGTATTGCTGGTCGGCGGTGGCTACGCATTCGGCAATGTTGCCTTGATCCGCGATCATCTGGGCCTAGTGTTGCTGGTAGGCCTGGCGGCGGCGTTTGGCCCATTGCTGCTGATGGCTCTTGGCCGAACGCTACGCGGGCGCGTGCATTCCTAGTTAGCGGCTAGGCGCGCTGTTGCGCACCGAGACCCGCCCTTCGCCTTAACCGACGGGGTTGCGTACCGCGGGCGGGTTTTTCGCAAAATAGCCGCGAATACCGTTGAATACGGCGGCGGCCATCTGACGCTGGTAGTTCTGATCGCGCAGACGCGCCTCTTCGTCGGGATTGCTGATGAACGCGGTTTCGACCAGGATGGAAGGAATATCAGGGGCCTTGAGAACTGCGAATCCAGCCTGCTCGACGTGACCGCGGTGCAGGCGGTTGACGCGTTCGAGTTCATGCAAGACAGCATCTCCAAAGCGCAAGCTGTCGCTGATCTGTGCTGCGGTGGACAGATCCAAAATGACGCGCGAGACGAGCGGATTGCGGGCCGACACGTTGATTCCGCCGATGCGGTCGGCATCGTTTTGTTGCCGTGCGAGTTCGGCGGCCGCGCTACTGCTGGCGCCACGTTCCGAAAGAGCAAAAACGGAGGAGCCCCGTGCGTCGGAGCGCACCCAAGCGTCGGCGTGAATCGACACGAATAAATCGGCCTGCACGCGACGGGCTTTCTCTACGCGAAATCCCAGCGGCACGAAATAGTCGGCGTCGCGCGTCATAAGGACACGGTAGTCGGACTGTTCTTGGATCAGGGAAGCCAGCTGCCGGGCAATCGAAAGCGTAACCACCTTCTCGTAGGTTCCATGCTTGCCAATTGCCCCAGGATCTTCGCCCCCATGACCGGGATCGACTGCAATGGTTATTAACCTTCGCATCGCCCGCGCCGATTTGCGAGCTGCAGCGGAATTCTCCTGCGGGTTGGCCGCTGTCCGATCGGACTCGGACTTGGCTGCGGAGTCGGCGGCCGAATTAGTGCTTGGATCAGTCCTTGGTGATGGCGATTTGTCCGTCGCTTCTGCACCCGGCGCGCCCTCGCGCATTTGCGCCGCGCCGTCTTCGGCACCAGTGGCTGGCAACTGGCCTGCCCCGTCTTCGGCCGGAGCATTATCAGTTTGCGAGCGCAGTAGCGCCATCAGCGAGTCGTTCGCACCCTCGGGGTACAGGTCCAGCACGAGCCGATTGCGATACGGGCCCGCAGGATCGAGTGCGAACACTTGCGGATCGACCGGCGTTTTTAGTTCAATCACAAGTCGCACGACCTGAGGGCGAAATTGTCCTACGCGCATGCGCCCGATGAACGGATCTGCGGCGTCGATCCTCTTGACCTGTTCGGCGAGCTGTGGCGTCAGTTCGATGCCTTCGAGGTCGACGACCATGCGTAGCGGGTTCGTATCGCGCAGTAAAAAATGACGAAAGCTAAGTGGTGCATCGTGCTCGATGGTCACTCGCGTGTACTCGGGAGCAGGCCAAACGCGTAACGCGAGCAGGGGTGAAGCGCGTACGAACGCTGGCGCGAGCGCAAGGGCCAAAGTACCTGCCGCGCCGCGAATTAAGCGTCGACGCGCACGGTCTTCAGATATGTCCTGATCTGATCCAGGCATTGCTCACCGATCTTTGTGTTTGCGCTGATCGCAGCGCTTCGCCCCGACTCAAGTACCGTCAGCTGGATGCTCAGGTCAGCAGCCGGCAGATACTTGCCGCCACGCTCCGGCCATTCGACCAGACAAATGCTGCCCGGCTGAAACAAATCCAAAAACCCACTTTCGACAAATTCGTATGGATTTTTGAATCTATAAAAATCAAAGTGATACAAGTGTAATCTCGAAACCTCATAAGGTTCAAGTAACGCAAAGGTTGGACTCTTCACTGACCCGGTCACACCAAATCGGCGAAGCAGCGCCCGAACCAGTGAGGTTTTGCCCGAACCTAACTCTCCCGCGATGGCGATGCTCATGCCGGCTTGCTCGACGGCGCTGGTCATTGCCCTGAGCGCATCGGCTATCGCCGCGCCCAACGCAGACGTTGCCTGCTCGTCGGCAAGTATCAGGGCAAGCGTGGGTTCCATCATCGGGTCGCGTAACTAAAATCGGACAAATCGGTCGGCGCAATGAGGGAAGCAACACCCGGTTAAGCGAGGGCGCGCTTGAAGCGGCAAGTACAGGGCAAGCATACCGACTCACCGGTCACAGCGATCGACGCTCCTGGGGCAGCAATCTGGGCTGAACTAGCGGATCGGATCAAGCACTGGGGTACCGAACTTGGCTTCGGTGCCGTTGGCATTGCAGACCTTGACATTGCGCCGGCGGCGCAGCAGCTGCAGGAGTGGCTTAAGCGCGGTTTTCACGGCCAGATGGCATACATGCAGCGTCACGCAGCGCTGCGCGCCGCGCCAAATCGGCTGCAGCAGGGGGCCCTGCGGGTAATCAGTGCGCGACTTGACTATCGGCCGCGCAATGACACCGATTCTTGGGTTCAGCGCGAGCAACGGCGTCTGGCGCAAGATGGTGCGGCCGTCATTTCAATCTATGCACGCGGTCGCGACTACCACAAGGTGCTGCGTACGAGGCTGCGCGAGCTAGGCGAGCGGATAGGGCGGGAGGTTCAGCGCCCGCCGTACCGGCCGTATTGCGACAGTGCACCGATACTAGAGGTCGAATTGGCGCGCAAGGCAGGTTTGGGCTGGCGCGGCAAGCACACGCTTTTGTTGAGCCGTGAGGCAGGCTCCATGTTTTTTCTGGGAGAAATCCTCACGGATCTCCCACTGCCGGTTGACGCACCGGTTAGCGAGCACTGCGGCAGCTGCACGAAATGCATCGAAGTCTGTCCGACGCATGCGATCACAGCACCGTACTTACTGGATGCGCGACGCTGCATCTCGTATCTGACCATCGAGCATGCCGGCTCCATCCCCGAAGAGCTGCGGCCCCTGATGGGCAAGCGGGTCTATGGTTGCGATGACTGCCAGATTGTCTGTCCGTGGAATCGTTACGCGAAGTGCGCCAGCTTGCCGGATTTTGACGTGCGCAATGGTTTGGACAGTGCAAGCTTGGTGGAGTTATTTTCCTGGGACGCTCAGCAGTTTGCTGCGCGCCATGCCGGCAGCGCGATATTGCGCATCGGTTATGAGCGCTGGCTGCGCAATCTTGCCGTTGGTCTCGGAAATGCCAAGACAACGCGCGCGGTTGTTGAGGCGCTGCGCCGTCGCGAAAATGACCAATCAGCTATCGTGCGCGAACATGTGCGATGGGCGCTGCGGCGTCACGCGGTCACGTGAGCAAGTGCGTTTCCTCACTACGCCCGCGCCGAGGTCTCGGACATGTCATCCACGATGCGAGGCAAATTGCGCATTAACGGCCCAGCAAGCGGCCGTTTATAATCCGCCTCGCTGCTGCTGTAGCTCAGTTGGTAGAGCAACTGATTCGTAATCAGTAGGTCCCCCGTTCGAGTCGGGGCAGCAGCACCAGCAAATCAAACAGTTGCGCCGGCTACGAGCCGGCGTAGTTTTCCATGTAGACATCGTGTAGACACTTTTCGGCTCATTGGCGTGGACCGAAACAATTTTGCTCTGTCGTTTTTTAGTGACGTACGTTGACTCCAAGGGAATTTGTTTTAGTTCGAGAGCAAGCCTCAGGAACTATTGATGCGGGATTGCAGTTTGCGCGTCTCGGCCGATGGCTCCATCCCAAGCCCGGTCCGCAAGAGTTCGCAACACCGCTCGAACGCGTCCTTTGCTTCGCATCTGCGCCCGAGCGCGATCAGTGCGCGCATCAGGCTGTTGTGAAACGATTCGGCGTGCGGATCCAATGCGATGCCGTGGCGGTTTAACTCCACGGCAGCTTCGAGCG
>CAZSOI010000148.1:0-1948 GCA_964608115.1 uncultured Burkholderiaceae bacterium
AAATCGTGCGCCTGGGTGTGCAATACCCGGCGCTGAGCATTGACTCCCCAAACGCATGTTGCTGCCGTACAGGTCCGTAGGCTGACGGCGTGAACCGTCACGTTTTTTGCCGGTAGCGCGCGTTGAAGGGGGGGGCAATGCGCACGTGGAAGCAGTGGCGCGGCGCGTTTCTGATTTTTGCGATTGCGTGCGCGATCTTTTCAATGTCGGCGACCAGGTCGGCTTCGGCATTGCCGGTCCAGGCGGGGCCCGGCGGAACCTGTCCCGCATCGTTACCGGATGAGCCAGGCGCCAGTTACACGTTGATCACTGCCGGACCATTGGGTCCTTCCGCGCCGAATGGTCCTTACTGTGGGCAGACCGGCGGCCCCCTCAACCCAACATCGGGAGGGGAGTGCCCCATTGGTTATTTCGACTCAAACGTGGGCAACGCCCCGGTGTGTAATCTTATCGGCAACAGCGTTCCTAATACTCCGGCTAACCCGACGCGAGCGAAATCAACCTTGCAGTTCGCCATAACGGTGGCCCACATGCGCGCGGCGGGCCTCTCCGATAGCGAAATTGCGGAGAGTTTAGGCATGACCCTTGAGGAGCTTACGCTTCTCAGCAATATAATTGTTGGGTCTCATCTCGGGATGTATACCGACGGGTCAAGCTCGCCCTATTCGGGATTTGGAGGTGTCGGCGGCGGTTTCGCCACGCACGGCAACGGCTATGGCGTCACCGATACGGCCGGAAACTTCGCGCCGGGCAGCACCACGCCGAGCTTTAGGAGTACGGGCGGCAACGGCGGCATCTTCGGCACATACGATGCCAGTCATTTTTTGCCATCCAATCAATATTTGTTTTTTTCCGGCAGGTTCGACTACACCAGCCTGAATGTCGACGGCGGTCCTATCCCCGGCCTGAACGTTGCCTCCGGCTCCGCACGGCTCGATCTTTATACCTTGGGCGCTTTCGCTCTGTACTACAACAATAGAACCTATCTGCAGGCTACCGGCGCATTCAACTTTGGTCATAGCAACGAAACATTCAGCGTCGACGGCAGCACGGGCAGTTTTAACTCGACCGGCTATTTTGCTGACGCCAGGCTCGGCAGGATTTTCATTCTTTGGGGGACCGCCGCGACCGCGTCCGCCAGCGCTTTACCGACCAAGGCTCCACCCAAATCCACGCCGGGTCCTGCTATCGGTATCGATGTGAGCGGACATCTCGGTTACTTCGAACAGCAAATCGGAAGTTTCACCGATAGCTCAGGTTTTGTCTTCGGCACGGATAGAACGATATACGGAGACGTTGGCGCTCGCGCCAAGCTTTTTGCGCTGCTGCCGTATAACGGATTGATGTGGCGACCCTACGTCGCCGTGACGCTCGATCAGCAGTTCGGTTTCTCCAGTGTGTTGAATATACCGAACCAGCCGACACTGCTCGGCGGCGACGTCTTGAGCCTTCAGGAAGCGCAAACCTTCTGGGGAGGGCAACTGGGCCTCGAAGTCTCCGGCGCAAACGGCTGGGTCGTCGGCGCCAAGGGCTTCTACACCGCAAGCGCCGACACCAACATCGCCGGCGGTACAGCTTATGTCAAAATCCCGTTCGACGACCTGCCGATGCGCGCTACGAGATATTAGAAGATCATCGCCCTGATTTGGGTAAGCGGCGCGTCGGCGCTACGGTTGGCTTGGGCGCCGCGTCGCGAAAGCATTCACGCATGAGGGCGCAGCGCTCGGGCCCGCTGAAATGTGCCGCGTCGGATCGCGCGACGCTGATGAAGCTGCACACCTGATCGAGGCCTGCGTTGTCGAGCCAGCCCTCGGCGCGGCCGCGGCCCACGGCATAGCAGTCGGCCTTGCTTTCGTCCGGACCGCCGAACTTGTGGCCGCATTCGTGATTGTAAATCCAAAGCTTCACCGCGGTCGGCACCTTGGCGACGTAAGGCATGTTCAAGATT
>CAZSOI010000149.1:0-3065 GCA_964608115.1 uncultured Burkholderiaceae bacterium
TGAAAAACATCAGGAGCAACGTGATAGGCGGCGCCATGAGCGCAATCGACGAAGATCTTGAGACCCTTCAGATCGATCTCCGCCGGAAATGTGCTCTTGCAAAACTCGATTTAGCGACCGCTTGCGTCATCCAGACGCCGCGCCTTGCCAAGCTGCTTGGACGACACGCAGGCCATGGGTCGATCAATCTCGGCTTCAATCTCGAGTTCGATCTCGTCGGCGAGTTTGCGCCCGCCGCTGGAGAAGAATTTGATGCCGTTATCCGGGTAGGGGTTGTGCGAGGCGCTGATCACAACGCCAGCACTAAGACGCTGCGCGCGCGTCAGATAAGCAACCGCGGGCGTGGGTAAAGGCCCGCACAGCACGACGTCGACGCCCGCGCTGGAAAATCCCGCTTGCAAGGCAGCTTCCAGCATGTAGCCCGACACCCTTGTGTCCTTGCCAATTAGCACCGCCGGGCGGCCGCTGCGCGTCTCGCGCGCCAGCACGCGGCCTGCCGCGTGGCCCAGACGCAGCACGAAGTCCGGCGTGATCGGCTTTTCTCCAACGGTTCCGCGAATACCATCGGTCCCGAAATACTTGCGCATTACTTTATCCCCTCTTATCGAGGCGCCGGCCGCCGCTCGGCCTGCACCGCTTCCCAAACTGCGATCGCATCGCGCGTGGCACCCACGTCGTGGACCCGCACGATACGCGCTCCAGCTTCCACCGCGATGAGCGCGGCGGCCAGCGAGGCGCTGAGGCGCTGCTCGGTCGGTTTGCCCGTAATTTCGCCCAAGGTGGATTTGCGCGATACACCGACCAGCAGCGGCTGGCCAGCGCCCGAGAGCCTCTCGAGGTTTCCGAGCAACTGCCGATTGTGTTTATGGCTTTTGCCAAATCCGAAACCCGGGTCGACCGCCATGCGCTCGCGCGAAATGCCGGCCGCCGCCAGCTCGTCGCACCTTCGCGCAAGCCAGCTGCTGACCTCAGCGATGACGTCATCGTAGGCCGGTTGGCGCTGCATGGTAGCGGGTTCCCCCTGCATGTGCATCACAACCAAGCCACATTGCGTATCACGTACGGCCTCTACCGCCTGCGTGGCGCGAAACCCGCGCATGTCGTTAATTATCGCGGCCCCTTCTTCCAGCGCAGCGCGCATCAGTGCAGGCTGACTCGTGTCAACCGAGATGGGCACTCGCGCACCTTTTAGGGCCCGCAGCACAGGCAGCACGCGCTGCATTTCGATTTCCGGGCTGATCGGCGTAGCGCCAGGGCGGGTGGACTCGCCGCCGATATCGATGATGTCGGCCCCGTCATCGATCATCTGCCGGGCATGCAGCAGCGCCGCATTGAGCTGCACAAAGCGCCCAGCATCGGAAAACGAGTCGGGCGTGACGTTGAGCACGCCCATGATGCGAACCCGGTCGAGCGAGAGAGAAAAGCTTCCGCAGCGCCAATTGGTAGGCAAAGCAGCGCTACCGTCAGCTTCCGGCGATTGGGAAAGCGGGAAACTCATCGGGCCGTTTCGCAAGCGGCGGGCCAAAGGGCCCGCCGTGACGCAATCCGAACGCGCGAAGGTAAGTTACGCGGGTTGCGTAGCTTCGTGCACACCCGAAGGCGAGCTCGAGCTGCTCGGCGCCGTCGTCGTGGGCGACTTGGGCGGACGCGGGGGCCGACCCTCGATGATGTCGCTGATTTGATCGGCGTCGATCGTCTCCCATTCGAGGAGCGACTTGGCCATTACCTCGACCTTGTCGCGATTTTCTTCAAGCAGACGCCGCGCCAAGTGGTACTGCTCATCGATGATCCGGCGGATCTCGGCGTCGACCGTGCGCATGGTTTCTTCCGACATGTTCACGGTCTTTGTAATCGAGCGGCCCAGGAATACTTCGCCCTCGTTTTCCGCATACACCATGGGCCCCAGCTTATCGCTCATACCGTAGCGCGTGACCATGTCGCGCGCCATTTGCGTGGCACGTTCAAAGTCGTTGCTCGCGCCGGTGGTCATTTGTTTCATGAACAGCTCTTCGGCTACACGACCGCCAAAGAGCACCGCGATCCGTGCCAGCAGGTACTCGCGGTCGTACGCATAGCGGTCTTGCTCGGGCAACTGCATCGTCACACCCAGCGCGCGTCCACGTGGGATGATCGTCACCTTGTGCACGGGGTCGGTTTTCGGCAGCAACCGTGCCACCACTGCGTGGCCCGACTCGTGATACGCGGTATTGCGGCGCTCTTCCTCCGACATGACCATGGACTTGCGCTCTGCGCCCATCATGACCTTGTCTTTGGCCTGCTCGAAGTCTCGCATCTCCACTACGCGCGCGCCACGCCGGGCAGCAAACAGCGCGGCCTCGTTGACAAGGTTTGCCAGGTCAGCCCCCGAAAAGCCGGGTGTTCCACGCGCCAGGATGTCGGCTTTGACATCCGGGCCGATGGGCACCTTGCGCATGTGTACCACCAGAATCTGCTCGCGTCCGCGGATGTCGGGAAGCGGCACAACCACTTGGCGGTCAAAGCGCCCGGGGCGTAGCAGCGCCGGGTCAAGCACGTCGGGTCGATTGGTCGCGGCGATCACAATGATGCCCTGGCCGGTCTCAAACCCATCCATCTCGACCAGCATCTGATTGAGCGTTTGTTCGCGCTCGTCATTGCCGCCACCTAAGCCCGCACCGCGCTGGCGTCCGACCGCATCGATTTCGTCGATGAAGATGATGCAAGGGGCGTGCTTCTTGGCGGTCTCGAACATGTCGCGTACGCGCGCCGCTCCCACGCCAACGAACATTTCCACGAAGTCGGATCCCGATATCGTGAAGAACGGCACCTTGGCCTCGCCGGCGATCGCCTTGGCGAGCAGCGTCTTGCCGGTGCCGGGAGAGCCGACCATCAGCACGCCGCGCGGAATGCGGCCGCCGAGCTTTTGAAATTTGGATGGATCACGCAAAAACTCAACAAGCTCCTGCACCTCATCTTTTGCCTCGTCGCAACCGGCGACATCAGCAAAGGTGATGCTGTTATTGGACTCATCGAGCATGCGCGCGCGCGACTTGCCAAAGGAAAACGCTCCGCCGCGCCCCCCGCCC
>CAZSOI010000150.1:0-2025 GCA_964608115.1 uncultured Burkholderiaceae bacterium
AGGATGCTCAGAATTGGGCAAATCCTCGCCGTGCTGCTGGCCATTGCCATCGACGCGAGTTAGGCGAAATTCATACTTCGGCATTGCTCTGTCGCAGCCTGTCAGCATCGGTAACGCTAAGGCAAGGGTGGCAATCTTTAGAAGACAACGCGGCACTTCACCTCTCCTCGTTCCCCACGCGACAAACTGTGCTCCGCCAGCATAATTACTGCGCCGGGTAACCCTTCGTAGCCTCGCACCTTCGCGCCCTGCCCCGGGCGAAGAGCCACTCTTGGCACTTGCCTGGTTCCTTGATTCGCATCAAGGAAGCGATGAGACAATTCCATCAGCATGCCCCTTGGGGTTGGCTGCCGATTCGTCCAGCGTCCGACCACGGATAAAGACCAAGACGAGCCAACAGGCAGTGCAGGTCCCGACCGCTGTTGCGAAAGGAATCAAGAACCGATGATGAGCTCGCGTAAGGAACTGCGACCATCCACGCCACGCCTGCTGTTTGCGAGTGTGGCTGCGCTTGCGGCACTGTATTTCGTCTGGGGCCTGTGCCGTGTGCTGAGCTAGTCCAACAAGGAAGCGTGCCCGCAGCTTTGTACAGCAGCCAAGGCCACACGGAAAACGCATCGGCCTGGTTCGCGAAAGACAAAATCTGCCGCGCACGTGTATGCGCAATGCAAGCGCGCCTTACGCAACGGTGCCTGCTGATCATTCGAGAGACTTGCGTCAGCGCGCCGCAATTTTCTGGTCCCGTTTCAATGCACGAACGAAGGTCTCCAAGCGCTTTGGCAGCTTGCATGCCAGTCGGCAGATCGGCGCCGATGATCGACATCTGTCCTCTCCCACCGCGCGATTGCCTCAGGGCGCCAGAGTCACAGACCTTGCCTTGCCGCAAAGGAACTGTTGCTATTTACTATTGGGCAAGCACCCATTGGACCAGCGTCTTGATGTCGGCCTCCGACACTTTGCCCTTGTTCGGCGGCATGGGGACAGGTCCCCAAGCTCCAGAGCCCCCGTCGGACACCTTCTTCACCAGCTTGGCGACGGCGTCGGCATCGCCCTTGTACTTTTTGGCCACATCCTTGTACGCGGGGCCAACTAGCTTTTTGTCAACTGCGTGGCAGTTAAAGCAGCCCGATTTCTTGGCCAGTGCCGCGTAATCGTCGGCTAGCGCTCCGGTGCTACCCAAAAGGCAACCTGCGACCATGGAGGTAAACAGCACTTTTCTCATCGGTTCCTTCCTCCGAAAACAAATCGCAACCGGCCTGCTCGCGAACACAATGCGCATCGCGCAAGCGCAGCGTTGCGCCACCCGCAAGCAAGCGGCTTTTTCTGATCGCGTCAGCTAATCCATGCGCCACTCGACGACGATTCAAATGTTACGAAAAACGACGCGTCCGAAAATTGACTTCGGATAAGATTTCCGCGGCCGCTGCAAACCGTTTGCGCTCGTAACCAATGGAAATTCTCTACTACACGCTGACCGCAATTGCACTGTATTTCCTCGCCGACTGGCTGCTGGACCGACTCGAGAATGCAATCGGCCGACGCTTGAAATATCGCAGTCTGGTGTTCTTCGGCATCATCCTGGGTCTAGCGCTGCTCGTTTCGCGAATCGTCATGGGATTGGTCGAGGGTGGCAAGTGATCGGAGTGCACCGCGCTTTTTCCGTGCCGCGCACAGATTCATTGCGCACCGCTGGCAGTTCACGAGCCCTGCGCGCGCGCAATAATTGACTCCTTTTCGCGGATCGCCAGAATGCGCGCACGCAACTGGGTAAGGCTAGCGAGGGCGCGCTGCTCGTCGGGTGCTCCGGCCCAGCACAACTCAATTAGCTCCTGCGAGACCCGCTGTCGCAAGTAAGGAGGGCGTCGGCGCTCCAAGCGTTGCTCGATCCAGTTGACCCCGAGTCGAAAGTGACAGTCGCCCGCCCGGCAACCAACGACCAGCACACCTTGGGCACCCCCATCGCGAAGCGCGTAATCGACAAAGGCCGGCGGCAGCATGCCGATGCAGGGCAACGAGATCGCAGCC
>CAZSOI010000151.1:0-2471 GCA_964608115.1 uncultured Burkholderiaceae bacterium
TCTCGGTCGGATTTGTCCCGGAAGTGATAAATCTGCTCGGTAATCTCCTCGCCGGCCTTGCGCTTTAATAAGTCGAGGCTCTCTACGACTGGGGCATCGTAGAATTCAAAGCCGAACTGGAGTGCAGCCTCTTTCCAAATCCCGAAGAGGTGCTCCCGCTGGCGCATGTCGTTCGGGAAAAAATCCCTCATTCCCCGCGGCGGTTGCAACTCCTGCTCTGACAGTGGGCGCTGCTGGCTCATAGGATGCGAAGGCAAAGACTCTGATTTTTGCTGGGCTTCGAACATAGGGAGCATAACAAACTCGTGCCGTGGCCAGCTATGTTCGCACGGTTCTGGGGCCACTCTTCTGTCACGGCCGCCAAAGAAGACTCGTTTGACGAGTCCACGGCAAGACAAGTCCGGCGCACACTAATTTTTTGCGAAGACCGGACCGGCGTCGCGTGATGGCGGATCGGACGCGCTACGGATATACGATATTAGCGCCTGGATGTCCGATTTACTGAGCGTGTTCCCCCAAGCCGGCATGAGTGCTGATTTATTCAGGGCCGGTCCGCCGTGGCTGATGATGGCGGCGAGGTCGGCGTTGCTCATCTTGTTGTAAGTATCGCCCTCGGTAAATGCATGAGGCTTGATCTCCAGATTGTCGTAATTTGAGACCCGCTCCGCGCTTGACTCGGGATTGTGGCAGCGTTGGCAATATTGGTCGGCAAGAATTCGCCCGAGAGTCTGCTGGTAGCCGAGGGCGATCTCTTCAACCTTGAGCTCGATTTTCTTGTGTGACTTGTCGAAAGTCGTCGCGGCGAGTTGATATCGTCCGGAATTTGCCCCCAGCGATACATTCGTTGTGACCTGACCGCTGGAATCGGTCAGACCATTTGCCGGATCGAATGTGACTCCCGGAGCGCCAGTGAACTCAACCAACGCTCCAGCAACTCCATTCCCTTGCTCATCGTTCACCTGTACGACCAAAGGCTGGGGTAACGGCGTGCCTGCCTGAGCCGTTTGTTTTCCGCCGCTGGATTCTACAATTGCCGCGCCGAACGCCGTTGGATTCGGCAGCAAAACCGACTCTCGCTTGTGCGAGCACGATGTGCACAGCCCAGCCGACAGCAGTGCGAGCATGAAGAGGTGTCGCGTCATTTGGTCGCCACCTCCTTCTTCGCGGTGCGTTTTTGTGAAATCAGGAATGCGGTGATTGCGCGGGCGTCTTCGTCGCTCATCGCTCGGTTCGGTTCTATGGTGCCAGGACGCAGCGACTGAGGATTCTTCAACCACTGGTAAATCCATGCCGCGGTCAATCGCGATCCCACTTGCGTCAGAGTTGGCCCGATGTAGCCTTTGTCGTTCTTGCTGTCGAGAATATGGCAGCCCTGGCAGGAGTATTTGCCGTAGAAAAGTTGCCTGCCCAGCTCGATCTCTCCCTGCGAGTACCCGCTCAGCGGCATCGAATCACGGTCAATTTCAGGATTCTGATAAACCGTCATAATGTAATCGGTGAGTTCGCTGATTTCTTCGTCGCTCAGATTAAAGCGCGGCATGCGCCGGATCAGCGCCGGCCGCAACGTGCCTGGATCCTTTAAGAAGGCGGCCAGCCAGGTGCGCTGCACCGAACTGCCTTCCCACGTCAAATCGGGCGCCATATCGCCACCGTGCCCATTGATGCGATGGCAACTGAAGCAGGCGAGATCGCGCATCAGCTTTCCGGCTTTGCCGGCTGGTTGGTAATTCGACTCGGGAATTGCTGGTACTGCCAGTGAGGGCGGCAGCGTTGTTGAGCGTTCATTCAGCGAAAGCAATGCAGTTGTGAGGGCATCGATTTGCGCTGGCGTAAATGTGTACTGCGGCATCTTCAGCCTCGGCGAAAATGCGCGCGGCTGTTTGATTTTTCCTGATATGTAGTCGGGCAATGTGTGTTGCATGCCGGGCAGGAAAATGAGTTGCGTGATCGGCTTGCTGCCGATGTGGCTGAGCTCGGGCGCAAAATTGTCCGGCTTCTTGATTCCCCCAATCTCGTGGCAAGACGCGCAACCATAATCGGAAACCAGGTGCTTGCCATGCGCGACCTGGTCAGGTGTTGCGGGCCCTAAATGCACGTTGGCCAGCAGATCAGAATCCGATTTGGCCTGGAGGAACGCGGAGAGCGTGGCCAGTTGATTATCATCGAATCGATAGTGCGGCATGGCCGTGCCCGCATCGTAGATGCGCGGGTTCCGCAGCCATGCATTGAGCCATTCTGACTTGACTTTGTTGCCAATGCGGGTCAACTCAGGTCCAAGATTTCCTCCAACGAGATTTCCCGCGGCATTTTGTACCGCGTGGCATGAAGCGCAGAAGGATTGCCCATACAAACTCGCTCCAGCGGCGGGATCAGCAGACGCTTTGGCCGACAATGTGACCGAATCGCCCGGTACAGGCGTGCTGTTGGCGATTAGGAACGCCGACATGTCGCGTGCATCTTCATCGCTCAGC
>CAZSOI010000152.1:0-2844 GCA_964608115.1 uncultured Burkholderiaceae bacterium
ATTGACGTATACGCTTACCTCCGGGCGCACGATCTCCCATGGGTTGCCCTTGTGCAGCCACTTGTCGGTCACTTCCACCTGCCGGCCGTCACGGATTTCCTGATCGAAGATACCGAACTCGTAGCGGATGCCGTAGCCCACGGAAGGCACCTCGAGCGTTGCGAGCGAATCCAGGTAACAGGCTGCAAGCCGTCCGAGTCCCCCATTGCCAAGGCCCGGCTCTTCCTCGAACTCGAGCAGAGCGTCGAGATCCTGGCCGAGCAAGCGCATCGCTTCGCGCGCGCTCGCCTCGATACCAAGATTGACGAGGTTGTTGCCAAGCTGCGGGCCAATCAGGTACTCAGCCGACAGGTAGCACGCGACTTTCACGTCCTGCGTGGCGTAGGTTTCCACTGTGCTCACCCAGCGCGCCAGCATCCGGTCGCGCACGCTATAGGCAAGCGCCATGTACCAGTTGTAGATGGTCGCGATATCTGGGTAGCGCGCCTGCAGACAGGCAAGGTTATCGAGCACGGCGCGGCGCAGCACTTCGACTGACAGTCCGGTGCGGGTCGGTTCGGGATTCCAATTCGTATTAGCAGTCGTTTGCTTGATCGTCATCGCTGTCGTGTCGGCCGCGAGCCTGGCGACGCCCCTGCTTCGCCGAGCCATAACGCTTCCGCGCCCTCCCTTGCTTTGAGCACAGCATTTAGCGGTTTTGCGAACGCGTCCGAAAAGAACCGCACCGTCTCCGAGTAGCTTGCCTGTCACGTCCCGCACAGCGACTCTGGCGTCCGCTACCTACCCATCGTACCCGATGCGGAATTGACGCCTTCCGCCAGGCCCGCACCCAGGCTACATTGCTAGGCTGCACAAAGCGCCTGCGAGTTGGCGCCCAATATTTCGCTTTTTTCAGAGAGCCTCTTGGCGATGTGGCCAAATGTCCGCAGGGCTATCGCAGCCTTCGAGGATTCCGTTGCCTGCCATCTAGCCTGGACGGGCCATAGGGCGTTGCTTTGAGCTGACATTGGCGAATCGGCCTTCACGGCCAGTAGCAGAAGTCGGGCCGCGCCTCGAAATTTGAGTAACAGCGGGCGCTCGCTAATACTTGGCCGAGCGGCTTGGACGTGCTGTCTCCGCGAACTACGCCGAATCGAAAGTCGAACCCCGCGACGGGGACTGGGAAACGCGGATGGTCAGCCTTGGTCGAGGCTCCCGGCCGTGGGCGCGAGTGCCCAGTTCAGCGCGAAGTCGGCGACTGCTTCCCAGCCGTACTCGCCGCAGGTGTAGTGGCTGCGGCCGGCAAACAGCTTGAAGGCAGTGATCGCCTTGGAGTGCTTGGCGTTCTTCTCGAAATTCTCGCGCTGCACGGCCGGCGGCAGAATATGGTCGTTACCGCCGGCGATGAACAGTAGCGGCGCGCGATCGTCGTTGGCAAAGTTGTACGTCGTCGCTGCATTCGGGGTTACGTTCGCGAAGCCCCCCTGGAACAGAATTCGACCCGACACGGGAATGGCGTATCTGTCGTAGACGAGCTTCGATTCCTCGACGCTCAAGTTGTTCGTAAACGCGTAGTGGAAATCCTTCTCGGTGATCGGTACGGCGCGGTGCACGTTGGCCGGGTTATGCAGGACCGGAAACGTTGCCTTGATCTCGCTGAACGGAATGGCCAGCACCCCCTTCACGGGGGCTCCGTCGATAGATACGCCGGCTGCACCGAAGCCAGCGTCGAGGAGGAGCTGAACGAAGGCCCCGCCGAACGAATGCCCCATGATGATCGGCTTCGTGTCCAGTGCCTCGATGACCAGGGCCAGGTGGTCGAAGATCTCGCGCACACCCAGGTTCACCAATGGTGTCGGATCTCTCCGGAGTGCCTCGACGCCGGCTGTACCTGGCCCGATCCCCGGGTAGCCAGGGGTGATCACCCTCAGGCCTCGCTTCTCGAAGCGCGTGACCCAGTGCTCCCACGACAACGGGGTCATCCAGAGTCCGTGAATCAGTACGACAGTGTCTGCACGCGCTTGTCGTTCCATATACCCTCCTCAAAGACATCGGCCCGCAAATCGTCGTTTTGCCTTACGACCGATCCTACCGAGGTTTTCAGAGAACAGACCATAGCCACCGCGGGGCCGCTGGGATTTTCAGTTGGTCTGCTTACGAGTGCCGCGTGTAAGCTGGTCTTAAGCGACGATGACAGGCCGGTATGGGTCGCTTTTTTCAGATTACGTCGGGTTCTGACACTCGAATAGCAAAGTCCGCTATTGATCTTGCCCACGCTCTGTAGACACTTGATAGAGATGGGTTGCTCCGACCACGGTGGCCGGGGGCGGTGTCTGCACTTTGCACCAAGCTACAGCGGCTAAGTGTCTTTGGTGATCAACGCGTTCTCATCGCTTCGCCTGCGGTTGTCAAACGCCTGCGCGATGCCCTTGTCGGCAGTAGCGGTCCCGCATACGTTGCTCGCCCATTTGACCAAAGACAATTACGAGTCATGCGGTCGCGGGGCAAACTTCCCGCCATGTGGTAGCGGCACACGCAAATAAGTAGTGAGGCCATGAAATCGAATGCAAATGACATCGTAGACCTGGCGGCAGAGGAACCCCGCACAGTTGCGGGAGGTGTCATTAGTGCGCCGACCCTGTGGCTCAACAGTATCCGCTGAGTCCGATCCAACGGCGGTCGGCGATTCCTTTGGATCCCTGCCGTGCGAAAGTTCGCTCTTCGCAATTGGGATCTTGGAAGTTCCGCTTCTGGCCAGTCGCGATGTTGGCAGAGGGTCGGCTTTGTGGGAAGACGGCCGCTACCGGCAACGATGGGCGATGGCCGCGATGAGGCGGATTGCGCCAATGTCGCTTTTGCGCCCCA
>CAZSOI010000153.1:0-9776 GCA_964608115.1 uncultured Burkholderiaceae bacterium
GTGGCACGTCCAGCTGCCGCCGGAGCCGAAACTATGTATAGAAAGGGATGGTGGACGTCACGCGAAAACCGCGCCTCTCCTGCTTCCTTGCGCCGGTGCCCGGACGGACTATCCCTGGTTGAGATCTATACATAGGGGTCGTGTTCATCGCAAAACGCCCCCTAACGGCAATGAGAAGCAATGGCCGCGATGCGGTCGATTGCAGAAATTCTCCGAACCACCTACCCTCTGGCAGGGTACGGCCACTTTCTGACCTTTGTAGCGGATGCCAATTGCGCCCAATAGCGGACGCAGCAGTGAACACGCTCGCCGTCAACACCGCAAAAGTCCGGCCGCCGCTCGGGCAGGGCGCCACGCCCTGCAGGAGGCCGCTTGCGGCCCCTCGCCTGCGGCAGCAGCAGCCGTTTCAAGCCAGCTGAACAACCGGGCTGCTCACAAAAACCCGAAGACCGAAAACAAATGGCCTTCATCGCTGCAAGCCATTGTTGAGCTTTCGGGGGAAGGATTTGAACCTTCGACCTTCGGGTTATGAGCAAGACGCCATGGTTTTAATGGTCTTTTAAATCAACCACTCGCAGCGCTTGGCCATCTGCACCCCGGCCACATCAAGGCACAATCTCGGCACACCCAATCGAAGCCCGGTACAAACCCGGCGCAGAGGGCAGGACAGCCGGCACGGCGGAACGCTTCGCAGGCAACCGATGTTGCTCCACCTGCCAGCTCGGCACCATCGGGCGGCACCGATGCGTAAGCCGTGCTAGGCTTCCATTCTCGCTTTACGATACCGTAATCGATCGGAGAATCGTATGAGTACCATCACCGTGTCGTCCAAGTACCAGATCGTCATTCCGTCCAAGATTCGAGAGGCGCTCGGCATCAAACCCGGCGAAAAACTCCATGCAATCGAGTATCGGGGTCGGATCGAACTTGTGCCCGTAAGGCCAACCAAGGCTGCGCGAGGATCGCTCAGGGGCATTGACACCAGCGTGTCTCGGGATGCCGACCGTGTATGAACGTGATCGACTCCTCCGCATGGCTCGAGTACTTGGCCGACGGACCCAACGCGGCGATTTTCGCGAAGCCGATCGAAGCTACGCGATCACTGATCGTGCCGACCCCATCACTATTCGAAGTGTTCAAGCGAGTAAGCCAGCAGAGGAGCGAAGATGAAGCGTTGCGAGCTGTTGCGGTCATGGAGCAAGGAAAAGTTGTAGATCTCGATCGGGCAACTGCGCTCGAGGCAGCGCGGCTCTCGATCCAGCACGCCATTGCCTTGGCAGACAGCGTAATGCTGGCGACCGCACATCGACATCGCGCGACGCTTTGGACTCAGGATTCGGATTTCGACGGGTTACCTGGCGTGCGGTATTACCCGAAGCGATAGCGCGGGGACCTGGCAGGCGCAGGCATGGAAGGCGCCTCTATTCGGGACAGAATGTGCGGAATCGGCGGGAAACCGGTCAGCCCGCAACTTGGCCAGTGCATGAATAGCGATTTCGGCAATCGGCCATGAAGAGACATTGCGATTTCCGTTTGTGTTGCCCGAAACCGGACGCGCAAGCGCGACTTGACCGTCGGGGAAACATACATACAATGTACGCATGATCCGATTCGAATGGGATCCGGCGAAGGCTAGGGCCAACGTCCGGAAGCACGGAGTCTCATTCGAAGAAGCGCTTTCGGTCTTCTACGATGAGTTTGCCGTCCAGTTCTTCGACGAGGATCACTCCTCTGCTGAAGAACGATTCCTGATGTTGGGTATGAGTTCCGGGGCAAGAATGCTCCTCGTCTGCCACTGCGAGCGAGAGACCGGCAACGTCATTCGAATCATTTCTGCACGCAGGGCGACCAAGCGCGAAAGTGCCTTCTACGGGGGCGAAGTACCATGAGAGCCGAATACGATCTTTCGAAGATGAAGTCCCGTCGCAATCCCTACGCGTCGAGGCTTAAGAAATCCGTGACGATGCGACTTTCCGAAGATGTTGTTTCGTATTTCAAGCGCATGGCCGCGGATGCGGGCGTTCCGTACCAGAGCTTGATCAACCTGTATCTGCGCGACTGCGTGATGCAGCACCGGCGGGTGCGGATTGCCTGGCCTTCCAAGACCTGACTGCGCACTGGAATCGCGCCGACGCAAAGGGGACACACCGCAAGGACAGTTCAGGGTCGGTTCTTCGAAAACGCGTCGGCAATGCGCGTGGTACAGCAAGTCTGGTGTTCAATCCGGTGTGCAATCTGTTGCGACAATTGGCTGGTCGTTTTGCTATACAAACCGATGGCTCGGCGAATCCGGGACCGGTCGGAGCGTTTCGTCCTTGTCGGCCACAACCCAACCTGCGAGATCTCAAAATGGTCGCCCGAAGGCAGACGTGCGCGGGTACGCGCCAAGGCCATACTGGCTGCGCGCCGACGTGATGTTCTCCGTCGTTCCCCTTGGCGGATGTCTGCCGCGTGGTGCATTATGTGCAGGCGCGCATTTTCCTTGACACATGGGTGGCTTAGAGCGAGTCAGGCATTTGGCATGGCGCCAGGCGCCCGCAGGACGATCGATCCACGAATTACACTGCGCGTGTGGGATGCTCCTAACCTGTGGACCTGTTTGCGCGAGAGCCGCCATACTATGGTGAGGACTGACCCATGAAAATCAATCGTAGCGGATCGGCCACCTGGACCGGTGGCATTAAAGATGGCAAGGGTGCGGTTTCGACCCAAACCGGAGCGCTCAATGCATATCCTTACAGCTTTGGCAGCCGTTTTGAAGCTGGTTCCGGGACCAACCCCGAGGAACTCATCGCGGCTGGCCATGCAGGTTGCTTCACCATGGCGCTGTCGCTCATGCTGGGCGAAGCCGGACTCAAAGCGGATCGATTGGACACGACCGCTATAGTGACGCTCGAGCAAATACAAGGCGGCTTCTCAATCACGTCGGTGCACTTGACGCTCAAGGCGAAGATCCCAGGCGCGAACGACGCGACATTCCAATCGATCGCGGACAAGGCCAAGGCGAATTGCCCCGTGTCAAAATTGTTCAAGGCCGACATCACGCTCGATGCACAGTTGGTTTAACGAAGACCGATTCCGGGAAACTGTCGCTGCGACCGCAACGGCGCTGGTATCGGCGCCGTTCGGCGCATCGCAAGCGGGAGGGGAAACAGCATCGCCGTTTCCGCGGAACGCCCAACCCGCGTTCTTGTAAACCTTTTGTGAATTTTCAATCGCTCCCCTGAGACCAGTGGGCGATTCGGGCTAACTGCGAGGAACGGTCTTGGCTGATCGAGCGTCGCGTGTCGGCCTGTAATTCTGCCCACGACTGGAAGCTTTACTGTCGACGATCCTCTGGTCCATCGCGTACAACCCCCACTCTTGCGAGTGCAGTTCAATGGTGGAATGGCATCACTGCGAACTGCATACGAGGTCGCTTGGAAATTCGCGGCCGCAATGCGGAAGAAGCCGGACCGCCAGTTTGGGTCGGTAGTTCACCTTCGGTACGTCCGCTTCGGAGCACTGTCCGGTTTGGGGCAGGTTGCTATCGTCGCTGAACGGCCGCCTGTTGCCGTTCGTAGAGCACGCCTAGATTGTTCGCGACCGGACAGTCGACAATGGCGCCCCGTCAAGATCTTCAATGTTTCATTGCATCGATGACCATGTTAAGGAGCCGCGATGCTGCCACGGCGAGCAGCGTTCCCTCGTAGACTCTCCACGATGGCCTGAACCGGCTCCTCGCGCTAGCGATACGATGGCCCAGACGAAGGCGGCAAAGATCACGGGCACGCACGCGGCCGGGACTATTACCTCAGCTGCCGTTGCATGCCCGGGTTTGCGATTTCGGATAGGCAGACATTCACGACGCACGAGGCGGACCGTATTCACGAATATCTGCTTGCGGACGTTGGGAATGGGCGCTTGGGAAGCAGGCGCAAGCCCCTAAGCGGGCGGAGACGGAGGGGTTTCGTTGCTCGCATCGCCGATGCGCTTCAATTGCTTAACTCGCATAGCGATATATCGGGACTCCGCCTTGCGCACGTTCCCCTTGGTCTTGGCCAGCGCCTTCGCCCAGAGGCCGACGTTCCTGCGATCGGACTGCACTTCGGATTTAGCGATTCTTCCCAGGAGAACTTCCCCGAATACAGCCAGAAAAACCGCGAGCATGGTTCCCGCCCAAAACCCCCATACGGTGTCAGAACCCGCCCGGTAGCTGATCAAGCGACTATCGGAGTCTGTGGCTTCATAGGTGGCACGTACATCCAGGGTGAACAGAAACGGATAGTGGTGGGAATGCGTCTTCACCAGCGCCTTTCCGGCATCGCGCTTCAAGACCTGATAAGAAACCTGCGTCTCCAAATGGCTTTCATTGACTTCGCCCCTGTCCGACGGAGGTAGAAAGCCATACCCGGGGTATTTGAGTCGAAATTTCGCAAGGTCGCGCTCCGGGTCTCTCACCGACCAATAGATGAACCCTGCGGAGGGCGGGGCGCCGACAGGCGTCGCAACGATCGCAACCGAATATTTGGGTGGATTTGCTTCATCAAACGGGACCTGTTCAGAGCGGTCTTCGATCGCGGTCGCCACGGCACAGGCGAAGCGAACGCCACCGGTACAACTGAAAAGAAAAAAAAGAGGCGACGCGAGAACCGCCGCCAGAACGCGCATCCGGCTCGAACGGGAACATTCCCCTGCAGCCGCGGCTTGCCCTTGCTCTTGAATATGTGCTGCTTTAGGCGCGAAGTTTGCGGCCTCCCAACCGCAACGCGTGCAGCGGGCCGCGTCGTCCGGCATGAAGCTCTTGCATTTTGAACACTGTTTCATATGCCGAGAAGCTTAGGCTGCGACGGGTTATCTATATTGGGTCGATTTCGGAGCTGAACGCCCGCTTTTCGATCCGACGCCGTCCGCTATTGGCAGCGGGGGACGGCTGCTTCAGGCCCTGAGGTATTCAGTCAAGCCGTTTGGAGCGATGTAGCCAGATTTTTTTGAAGGGGCGATCCACGGGTTCTTAGGGCGGCCAGGTAAGGGACCTCGTCGTAGGGTGTTTTTGTCTGCCAGCATCGGATATAGGAGTCGGATCCATTTGTATGCAAGGGCACGGACGGCGGCCTGATAGGTGTTGCCCTTGGCTCGCTGCTGGTAGTAGTAGGCCCTAGCCCAGGACGATTTGTTAATGGTTTGGCCGGCCCACTCGACGAAGGTTTGACGCAGGAAGGTGGGGCACTGCCAGCGCCAGTGAACCTAGCTCTTTTTGCCGCTGTGTTCGGTTACCGAAGCGATGCCGGCGTACATCTGCAGGGCCGCGGCGCTTTGGAAGCGTTCGCGCTGTTCGCCGAAGGCAGCCATCAGGCGCGGAGCCAGCCCGGGCCCGGCGCCGGGAAGCGCCCGGAAGATTCGGTAGTCGGGGATTTCGTTCGCTACGGCCTCAATCTGGGCATCGAACCGCTCGATCGCCGCCAGAGTAATTCGCAGCTGCTCGACCAATGCCAGGACGTGCAACCTACAAGGCGTAACGATGGCCGGCTCCTCGGTCAAGGCCTCGGCGGTCTTGATGGTGTTGATTCGGGCCTCGTTGAGCGCTGCACGCCTGCAGTTGTGGGCGCAGAAGAACTGCTGCAACTTTGATCGGTGTGCGCGCCGGGCAACCTCCAGCGTAGGCCAACGTGCCAGGAAGTCGCAGACCATCAGGTTATCGAGCTTGCCGAACAGCTCAAGTACCTGCGGGTAGTACTGCTTAAGGGTGTTGCCCAATCGATCTGTAAAGCTGGTCTTGTCATCGACGAGCTCGCGTCGCTGTTCGATGAGCGTGAGCAGCGAGCGCATAAGTGCGCTCTGGGGCTTGAGAGGAGCAAACCGCTCGGGGTGATGCAGCAGCAAATCAAGGGCCAGCTCGGCATCGGTCGGATCGTCTTTGGCGCGACTTGGCTTGAACGCCTCCCGGTACCTGGCAAGGGCCAACGGATTGATTGGGAACAGCACGAAGAACTCGTACTTTTGCAGTGCGGCGACGATAGGCCCCTTGGCAAATTCCAGTGCCACGGCAATCGGTGTTCCGTATCACTGGCGCAGCGATTCGGCCCACTGCTCGATGCAGGCAACCTGGTGCGGGACACATTCAAAGCGCCGCTCGCTGCTGCCCGCGGCTTGAACGCATACGTCGTGCCTGGTGTCTGCCCCCAGTCGATGCCGACGAAGGCTGCGAACGTTTGAACCATTAGAGGTGTCATGCCAACCTCCATAGTGGTAGATTTCCACCAGGGACATGGCTGCTTGCGTTCAGTGAAGGCAATATAGGAGCCGGTGTGACGGCGAACCCTGAGTATTCGTATCGAGCGCAAGCGCACCCGCAGACTCGAAGCTAAAGCGGTAAACGTCTCTACGCGTTAGGGTCAGTTTATTCGTAGTCCACGGGTGCATGTCCCGCTTCCACTAGCAGCTACCCGCCAGCTGTGATCAGTATCACCGAAAGCGGGACTGACTACCTATATGGGGTCGATTAGGTCAGACCAGGTCCGTCATCGAACCGTCAGCCCCGATGTCTGCTGCGCGGGCTATAACGGACATCCTTGTAAAGGAGCAGTGAGGAGACACGGACCGACGGCGTCTAGCAGGCGCAGACGCTCGCCGGCTTGCATCGACACTCGGGCAAAAACCCGAGGCTCGAAAAACGAAGGGCCTGCATTTTGTGCAAGCCCTTGGTTTTGTTGGTTGCGGAGGAAGGATTTGAACCTTCGACCTTCGGGTTATGAGACGTATTTGGCCAGCGATATGGCTTTAATAATCAATCACTTACAGCGCCTGCCTAAATCAATTCCCGCCTATTTCAGCCACCGTCACGGCACAGTCAACTTGGCACCGGCACAAATGGCCCGCGAACGCTAACCAATCGGAAAACTCTAAGCGGTCAGTTTAATCCGCTATCGACCCTTTTATAGGTCATCCGGAACTCCAGATCGCGGGCGCTTAACGCTCGAGTTGAGCGCCATCCCCGACGGCGCTCGCACGTTGGCATGCTTGTAAGTAACCATCCGTCCAGGTGGTTGCTCCAATGTTTCGTACACGACACAGTACCGCGCCGTCAGGCGAAGGAGCGTGGCGAGTTGCTCCTCGGACGCGTCGGTGTCAAGCGTGAATTGCAAATGTATATTCTGGAATCCGACAGGAGCCTCTTTAGAGAGACCGAGTGTTCCGCGGAGGACGAGATCACCTTCGGCCAGGAGCGAAGCGTCTCGCAATTCAATGCCAAGTGCCGTTGCGGCATTCAAGGTTACGCCAGCGCATGCGCCCAGGGCTTCGAGAAGCATGTCCCCTGAAAAGGCAGCCTGTCCGTCCACACCTGGGGCGGGGTTCAACCCGGCAACGACAAGTGCTTTGCCGGTTTCGATCTTGCAACTGACACTTTCACCGATACGGCCTTGTGCACGTAGAGCGATCAATGCCGCTTCTGGGGCCTCGCGATAGCGCTCCTTCAGCGGAGCCTGGACTGAGCGCAACTCTTCGGCCTTCATGATGAAGGTACCTCCTCCTAAGTGGCATGTGATCTGCAACTACGAGGCGGAACACTGATACCGAACCCCTTTTGGAGCAGACGTAGCGGCCTGTGTTGGTCCCGAACGGGTCAATTTGTCGGACGCCGACCGTAAGTTACTGCCGCACGAATCTCCGGAGGCGCGGCTGCGACTAGCTCATGATCGGGCCGTGCTCCAAGCGCGTCGTTAACCGTTGAAAATGCGAGGCGCAACGCGACATGCACGGTCGCCTCAAAGATCTCGCGATCGTTCAGTCCGCCCATCCGCAATTTGTCAATCTGTTGCGGGGTTGCGCCATTCGGATTGCGCACGACCTGCTCCGCCCACAGCTTGAGCGCCTGTTCGCGCAAAGAAAGTGCGTCGGCATCTGCGCCGCGCAGAATCTCGGCAGCAAGCGCGGGCCCAGCGAGTTCTGCGAGCTTGCTGCCCCAAGCCAACGAACAATACGAATCGCCAAGGACGCGCGCGGTCGTGCATACCAAAAGCGCAATTTCTCGAGGGGTCAAGCTGCTTTGGTCGGTCAGCTGCTTGCGCAACGCGACGAGCGCGTCTGCCACATCAGGCCGCCAGGCCCAGGCCCTTTTGAAATTCATCACGTAACCAGTCGCTGCGTGGTCCTTTTCCAAATACTGTACTGCTTCGGGGGCGGTTGGTTCGTTGAGAAACATGGCGCGGTCTCCTTTTGATGTTGTGCGCGGAGGGCGCGAATATCTGCTCTTCCGTAAATTCAGCGCAGAGCTCGACTGTTCGAGCGTGGCCGACGTCAGAACATCACCACCATCCGCTTACCGCCCGCCCGGTGGCGCTTGGGCAGGACGGCCAATGCCTCAATCGTAGTTCCGTTGCCTACAACTGCTTTGCGAAAGCGATGTGATTTCTTAACGGCACCTGAGAGCTCCATGTTTGCTCCGCCTCGGGTCCGAGGCGCGGGTCGAGCGGTGTGCGAAATGGCTACTTGCTGGTCCCTACGCTCGTACCCTGTGCCATTGCCCAGACGGAAGTGGACCACCTGCATTAGGCTCAGCACGGCGGCCAGGTAAACGGCCTCGAACCGGCCGGTGAGCCCGATGATCAGTAGCACCGACGTGACGACCCAGTACCACCAATCAATTTCCCCAAAATTGCAACATGGTGTTTTCCCGCATCGATCAAAAACTCAAAGTGGCGCCGCCGCGCTTGATCAACTCGTGCATGACGCTCGCCCCGGTGATGACAACTCCTTCCAGCAGGCTCTCCTGGGTGTATCCGCGGCTTTTCACACACGGGGTACAGGCCCACAGGGTTCCGCCCCGCGCCATGAAATTGCGTAGCATGTCCGCCAGCGGCTCCAAGGGCTTCACATGAGTCATATCGGCCGCACCGCGCCGCACAATATCAACGCCAGAGCTTGTGAGAAATATCGAAACCTTTAGACCAGACGTCAGTCCGCCGAGAGCGATCGTCAGCCCGACGGACGACAGTTCGTCGTCGATTCCGTGGGTGATCAGGACAATCAGATTTTGCGGTTCAGATGGCATCAGCTTCTCCGCGATGAGTTACTAGGATGCGGGAAGCTTCCGTCTTGCCCCGCAATCTCGCAATGTGCAGGGGTCCTGAGGTTTTGATCGATCGTCCACCTAGAAGGCCACGGATCCGTTGTGGGCATCCGAATCGATGCCCCCTTTTGCCGACGGAATCGCCGTGCGACACTGGCCTCCCGCAGGCAGAAGTCCTGTGACTCACGGACGTGTCACTATGAACCACTCCTCCTCCCAAGAGCAACCGACGTCCGTTGCCCCTGCACAATTGGAGGCGTCGAGCCACAAAGTGCCGATGGATATTCTCTCCGAAGTGCTTCGCGTAATGAGGATTGCCGGCGCGCTGCTGTTCCATGCCGAGTTCTCGGCTCCGTTTGGCGTGTACGCGCCGCCGGCACACCTAGGGTTGGCGCGAGTGCTCGCGCCGGGTGCGAAGCGATTCATCCGATTTCACATCATCGAAGACGGCGAGTGCTGGGCCGAGCGCGACGGTTCGGTTCCGCTGCATCTAGCCGCAGGTGACGTGATCGTCTTTCCTTATGGCGATGCGCACACGGTCGCCGACGCACCGGGCCGTGATCCCGTTCCGGTCCCGACACTGTTGCCGCCGTGGCCGTGGCCAAGGTTGCCGACGATCAAGCATGGCGGTGCCGGACCGGCCACGCGGATTTTGTGTGGATTCCTTCATGCCGATGACGTGCCCTATCACCCGCTGCTTGCAGGCTTGCCACCGATGCTGCGGGTG
>CAZSOI010000154.1:0-9440 GCA_964608115.1 uncultured Burkholderiaceae bacterium
CCAAGGCAAGGTACTGGGTAAGAGCTTACGCACCTTGGCCGGGTCAAAAGCAAGGTGCGTAAGCGCCCAGCTCAGCTCGTGCACGCGAGGCCCTGCCAAAGCGTTTGGCGGTTCCGCCACCAACAACTGCGCCTGAAATGCTGGGTCGAGCTTGCCAAGGTCGTGAAGAAAACCTGCATGCAAGGCCCCCATTGCCCAGTGCGGCCAGCGAGGGTAGTGCACTTCCAGGTACTTGCGGGCCAACAAGCCCACCAATGCGCAATGGCTGGACAACGCCTGGCGTCCTGCATTGGCGTAGTACACCACGGCGTCCTTCGGAGCTTCGTTGCCCGGTTTCGAGAAGGTGCCGTGGCGCCCACCTTGCGAGGTGTCTGAAGTGTCGAGTCCTGCAACCATGACCCATGGTGGTAAATCGGCAATCCAGGACAAAGCCTACGAGAAACAGCGAGTGGATATACCGGAAGATTAGGGGGCGGATGCCCTGGAGTTTCGCAAAGCGACTGCTCGCTGGTCGGCATGAGAGGAACAACCAAGTGCGTATTTCACCCGGCCGCGATCAAGTCAAGCGCCTCCAGGACCAAAGTGAAACGAGCGTCCGCAAGCAATGAAATACGCGGCAACGTGGTACTTCCCGCTCACCCCTGCTTGGGATCAAGACCTAAAAAGTGGCGGCAACGGCAATCTCATTTGCCATCGACTGGGTATCGACCGATGGAAGAAGGACCCAGCACAGAGCGCACTTCCTGCGTCCGCAAGCCTGAGGCGACTATCCCAGCGTACTCCCGGAGCAAAGGGCAAGGGCTTGCGTTGCTGTAAGCCTTGATTTTGTGGCGCACCCCGGCAGGATGCGAACCCACCGCCCTTTGGTTTGTAGGCGGATTTGGGCTTCAAGACTTATTTACCAATCAAGCACTTGCGGCGCGTGCCAGTCGCCATTCCAACGACTTCACGGCACGTTCGCGGCACACCCAGTGTGCATTGGGTACGCTTACGGCGCTCTCGAGTCGGGTTCCAAGAAATTAGCCTGAAGCTGGTCACAAGGATCTGTGCTGGCGTGCTACTTCACGTTCGCCCTCGTTTGTTCGCTTCCGTTTCGGCGAGGACTCGTCACAAAAGCGAGAAGACCGCCTCCACTTACCCGTTAGGCACGAGCACGATCTTTCCTTCGAGGCCACCTCGCTCGATGCGAGCGTGTGCGTCCGCGACCGCGTCAAGGGCGATGCGTTCCGCGATGCGGGGTTTGATCTCACCGCGCTTGAGCATCCCAAGCAACTGGCCGAGGTCCGCGACGAACCAGTCCGGGCGTTTTTTGCGCAGCGACGTTATCGAGTAAAAGCTAGTCGATCGCCCACCCGAGAACGTGTTCCACCACCATAGCTTCGCGAGCCAGAATCCCATCAGAGCGATCGATACGTTACGCTGAATTCCGGCGGAAACCCCGAACGCCGTCAGATGACCCCGGGGGCCGACCGCACGCCAAGTCCGCGAGAAACCCTGCTCCCCAATACCATCGAACACCACGTCGAATCCTTCGGGCAGCACTTGGCCGAAGTCGGCTTGCTCGCTGTCAACATGGATTGCACCGAGTGTCCGCACCAGGTCGGCGTGTCGCGCACGCGCGGCGCCCCACACCTCGCAACCGGCCAGCTTGCCAAGCACCACGAGCGCTTGGCCGACGGCACCGGCAGCACCAATTACAAGAAGCTTCTGCCCCTTCTGAACGCGCGCGTCGCGATGCAATAGCTGGTAGGCTGTCATCCAGCTCAGCACCAACGTGGTCGCTTCCGCGGGGTCGAGCGCAGCGTCGACGATGGCGACTCGGTCCGCCTTTAGCGTACGGTACTGTGCATACGATCCGGTCATTGTTAGGTCGGCAACGCGCTGCCCGACGGACGGTGAGGTCACGCCCTGGCCAGCCTTGACAACCTCACCGACGAGGTCGTAGCCAAGAACGAGGGGTGGCTTTTCCTTCAGATCGGGGTAGCTCCCCTTGCGCAGCATGATGTCCGTGAATTGAACACTTGCGGCGAGCACCTTCACCAGAAGCTCCCCAGCGCCGGGCTCGGGAACAGGTCGCTCGATGACGGCCAATTCCTCAGGGCCCCCGAATTTGCGCAGAAGCAAGACACGCTGTTCTATAGGAAGCGTCATAGGTCCTTCTTGTCCCCGGTGGAATTCTAAGGATTTGGAAGACGGGCTTACGTATCCGGATATTGCCGCAAGTTCGCAACCATGTTGGCCAAGCGAAGTTCTGTTTCTTTCGCGATGATCCCCCGGAACGCAGTGGTTTCGATCTGGTCGACTTATCGCTGGAAGCGGCTTCTCGGCAGTGACGTCGAGCCGGTGGACCTAATCCGAACGAACCATTCGCCCGGCCAATATTGGTGGATAACCAAGAGGTCGAAGAAAAAGGGCGTGCATCGCTGGCAAGCCCTTGATTATTTGGCGCACCCGGCAGGATGAATCTGGGCACTGGCAAGAAGTCGTTGCGCCGCGGTAGGCTGTTGTCATCTATAAACCGGCCGCTGGAACGGCCGCTCCCGCGATTACCAAGACGTCTCTGGACTCAAGCAACCGAAGGCGCTGCCTGCGAATTTCGCTCCTAAGCGGTCTATCTTCGGTAGGCGATAGGAATTTGCCTGATCGGTTCGAATGGCTGCGGGCGGATAATGAAACTCGGCTCGCACGCATCCTCGAGCCTTAAAGGATGACGCATTGGTTAGCATGGTCTTGCTTGATCTCATGGGCGGTGTGGCGCTGCTCCTGTGGGGTCTACATATGGTTCACAGCGGAATCGTGCGCGCCTTTGGATCCGACCTGCGCCGATGGATTGGATTCGCACTGCGCAAGCGCTGGACGGCGTTCCTCACAGGAATCGTCGTGACGGCTCTTTTGCAAAGCAGTACGGCGACCGGCCTCATGACCGCGTCCTTCGTGAACAGCGGCACCGTCGAACTGGTTCCCGCGTTGGCCATCATGTTGGGTGCGAACGTCGGGACGACCCTGATCGTGCAGATCCTCTCATTTAACGTGGCTGCAGCGGCACCGGCCCTGTTCTTGATCGGCCTCATCGCATTTAAGCGGGGGAAAAAGTCCCGGACACGTGACCTCGGTCGAGCAGCCATCGGCGCAGGCCTCATGCTGCTCTCCCTGCACATTCTGCTCGATACGCTCGCGCCAGCCGAGGAGGCGCCGATCGTGCGCTCCATCCTGAGCGCTATCACCGGCGAGCCGATCCTCTGCGTGCTGCTTGCGGCAGCGCTCACTTGGCTGGCCCATTCAAGCGTCACGGTCGTCCTGCTCGTCATGTCCCTGGCGTATTCCCACTTCGTCACGGCGGAAGCGGCCATCGCCCTCGTGGTCGGCGCCAATCTCGGCAGTGCCGTCAATCCGTTGCTGGAAGGGTCGAGCGGCGCGGACCCGGCGAGCCGCCGGCTGCCGATGGGCAATCTCCTGAACCGGGTGGCGGGCTGCCTGCTGGTGTTGCCATTTCTGCATCCCCTGGCGTCGGTGTTCGAGCATTGGATTCCCGATCCGACGCGGATGACCGCGGATTTTCACCTGATGTTCAACCTGGCGTTGGCGCTGCTGTTCATCTTTCCGCTCGACGCAATTGCGGCGCTGCTGAAGAAAATTCTTCCTCCGCAGGCCAAAGTTGCGGATCCGTCAACGCCGCTATATCTCGAGGCGTCTGCGCTCGAGGCGCCCTCTGTTGCCCTGGCCTGCGCAGCACGCGAGACGCTGCACGCGGGCGATATTGTCGAGACCATGCTGCGCCAGTCGATCACGGCAATCCTATCGGACGACCGGAAACTGGTGACGGAAATCTGCCGGATGGACAATGCCGTCGACCGGCTCGACGAGGCCATCAAACTCTACGTGACAAAGATCTCGCGGGAGAGTCTCGACGAAATCGACGGCCGTCGCGCAATGGAAATCATCTCCTTCTCGATCAACCTTGAGCATATCGGCGATATCATCGACAAGAATTTGATGGAACTGGCGACCAAGAAGATCAAGCGCAAGCTGTCCTTCTCGAAAGAGGGCGCTAAAGAGCTGCAGGACTTCCACCAGGAAGTCCTCGGCAACCTCAAGCTGGCGTTTTCGGTGTTTCTATCGGGCGACGTGCGCATGGCGCGCCAGCTCATTGGCGAAAAAGACAAGCTTCGCGCGGCCGAGATGCAGGCTTCGGAAAGCCACCTTTCCCGGCTGCGCGACGGGCTGGCGGAGAGTATCGAATCGAGCTCCCTGCACCTGGACGTCCTGCGGGATCTCAAACGCATCCACTCGCACATCTGCTCGGTCGCCTACCCTGTGTTAGAGCGGGCCGGCGAGCTCCAGGCAAGCCGGCTGAAGGTGGCCGCGGACGATGAATCGACCGCGAGCTTCCGGCCGCCGACCACTTGATTGCCTTCTGCCGATTGGAGGTCGATTTAAGAGACTGCGTCCCGACAACGGAAAAGTGATTCGCGGCCGGTTCTCGACGGCGAACGCTGAGACATGCCATTAAGGGTTTGGTTTCCCTGTTCGAGAGTGAGCCTCTGATCCCCCGGAGGATACGGCTGCTTCGGGGCCGTTATGAGCCACGTGCCCCGTCGACGCCGCGCGGTGGCGCTCAGTCTTGCTGGGACGCTATTGCGTCTAAGGGGTGACCGGAACCGGGACGACTTAGCTCAGTTCGGTTTGCCCTGCACTGAATGCCAGATCAACATATGCGCGAGGAGCCTCGCAAACGAAAGTCAGCCTTTTCCAAATTAAGCGTCGGCTTTCGAGCGAGCCAGACGTCAACAATGGGTCGCGTCCGCCAGATGCGGTCGGCTTTCGCGCGCATTCGGCGATGACGGCTCCGTGCGATATTGCAGACCCCGGGCGCTTTGATGTCTACCGAAGGACTGCGGATTCAACCGGTCGAGCACGTCGTCAGAAAGCCGCTCCGGTCGAATGGTGCAGCCGGCCACGAGCGGAAGTCGTCCTGCTTCAGCGGCATCGCGCGGAATCAGACGTCAAATCTCTATGACCGCAGTTTCTTGGGCGTCGTCGCTTTGCGGCCCCGAAAGACCACGAGTTGACCAAGTGTAATGAAACTCGAACGCTTGGACAGGTCGCTGAGCGAGGTCTACATTGAACAGCCGTTCAGCTGATTGAAGAGGAACCGCTGAATCTGCACCGGATGGGGCGAGACAGATCCTTCACTTCGCCGCGAAATGACAAAGGGGGAATCTCATGATGTCCAGATATGCCTTTTCCGTTCTAGTAGTTCTGACGTCAATCGGTCTCTTGTCCTGCGCCTCCCCCGGAAATTCGCCGCGGTCAGCAGACGCACCTGGCGCGCAGATTACCGTGCTTTACGATGCCTTCGGCAAGGACGTATCGATGACGAAGGACTGGGGCTACTCGGCCTTAGTTGAGATAGGCGGCAAGCGGATTCTGTTCGACACCGGCGACAATCCGGAAATCTTCGCTGGCAACGTCAAGGCGAAGGGCATTGATCTAACGAAGCTGGACTTCGTCGTGATGTCGCACCGTCACGGCGATCACATGGGGGGATTGACCCACCTGTTGAGCGTGAATCCGAAGGTGAAGATCTACGCGCCGAAGGAGAACTTCGGGATCTACGGGTTCGATCTGCCGAGCAAATTCTATCGCAAGGCCGAAGCGCTTCCGCCCGAAATGCGCTACTACGGAGGCACGCCACCGGAGATCATGCATTTCGGCACCGCATTCCCTGGCGCCAATATTCAACTGGTCGATAAGACTACGGAGGTGGTTCCGGGCATCACGCTGATCGCACTGGTTTCCGACGCTCCCGGGACCAAGGAACTGAAAGAGCTTTCACTTGCGATCGACACGCCCGAAGGCATTGTGCTGGTGGTCGGCTGCTCGCATCCCGGCATCGAGTCAATCGTCGCCGAAACCGCGAAGATCAATCCGCACATTCACCTGATCGCCGGGGGCTTCCATCTTGTGGTCGCGCAGGATCCAGCTATCGAAAAGGTTGCGACTGCGCTGCACGACACCTACAAGGTCGACTTCGTCGCGCCCGGTCACTGCACCGGCGAGCCAACCTTCGCGGCGCTGCGATCAGCCTTTGCTGATCGCTATATCTACGCGGGCCTCGGAGAAACGATACGCTTGGGCGCGAATCCGCGGGACGCTTCAAATCGGGGCACTAACGTCACCATGGACGATGCCGACCTGCGCAGCTATCGCGGGCTGCTCGCGCAAAGCGATGATTTGATCGACGGCTCATCTGGCGCGATGCGGATTGCTCAGGCAGAGTAGGGCGTCAACGGCGCCGGGCGCGACGGTGGCTTGCGCGCCCCTTCGCCATTGATGATCGTGGGCTTTCGGCAAGTAGGGGCGACTACCATAGGTCCAGACTGTGCGACAACTCCAACGTCCGCTTCCGCGTCTTTTGCACTTCTGCTTTCGGGGGCGACAATTCGGCCACTTCTCGAACAAACGTCCCTCGCTCGACTCTCTTTCTAGCGATTGGCGGTCGTTGGTTGCGAACCATACGATGGTATTGCTAAAAGTATGGTTATCGACTAGAGTGTTGCAATGGCGACCGCTCGTTTCGATTGGGACTCCCGAAAGGACATCGAAAACCAGCACAAGCAGGGGGTTTCGTTTTCGACAGCCCAAGACGCCTTTAGGGATCCGCACCGCGTGATCGCGAAGGACGTTTCGCATAGCGGATCCGAAGAACGCTTCTACTGCTTTGGCGAGGTATTGGGCGGAATTCTCACAGTGCGGTTCACCTATCGAGCGTCGGTGATCCGGATCATCGGCGCCGGCTATTGGCGCAAGGGAAAGGCGATCTATGAACGCGAAAATCAAATACACCGATGAACCCTTGGGTAAGGTGCGTGTTATTGCGGACTTTCTTCCCTCACCTGCGGAACTGGCCTTCCGAGAAGAGGGCCTCAAGGTGACCCTCGCTTTGAGCCGCAAGAGCATCGCCTTCTTCAAGACCGAGGCAGCCAAACACCATACCCAGTATCAACGCATGATTCGGCGTCTGCTAGATGCCTACGTCGAAGCACAATCTCACCGTGGGGGCACTAGGCGCCGCACCGCAAAGCCGGAGCACGTCCGCTCTCGCGGAGTTTGATGAGCCGCTTTGCGAGGGACGCCTGGACGGTTCAGGGTCCAGGCCGTACGAAAACTTCGATGTCGGCTTCCGGCTACCGGCGATGTTCGCTTCTAGGTGGTCGCGATGTCTGGATAGGGTCGCCTTCGACGGAGGAGGACCGCAATGGATGCACCATTCTGATGTCCGCAACACACACGGTTCCGGTCATCTGGCTTTGCCCAGCGGCTGAGTGCCCGCCGGATTCCCGCACTTCTCACGACTTGGTAAGGAACTGAGGTTTACCGCCGACGGTTATTACGACGAACTCGCATGAAGGCAAACCCCTCGTTCCGTCTTAGTGTCGCAAGAATGATCAGCGCTAATTTGCGTGACTACCAGGAACAGTAGTGACTTTGATGAACCTTCTGGGCGACTGACTTCGGTCAAATTCACACCGCACGCTGGGTATCTTTCATCGCGAACGTTCTCCACTATTGCGAACGCAGCGCGGAAATGCAGAATATTCACAAAGACAAACCGATCGGAGGAGACGAAACTGTAATCCTGGACAGGTGCCGTCCCGGACTGGTCGTAACAGCAGAGGCTGAGAGGAATAAGTGGCAGCCCAACATCTTTTGGGCCAGTCACCTTCGGAATTGTTGAAGCTCCCTGAGCCATGACCGCGGGACCGCTGAGGTAACGGAACGCTGGCGAAAGAGGCGAAAACGCCTCCAGCAATCGGGAGGGCCAATGTCGAGCAACAACGCGTCAGGTGGGCCGTCGCAAGTCGGGCCAAATTACCCGATACAGCCACGCGGACTCAATTCCGCTGAAGCGATGCGTTACCTCGGCCTTAAACGACGTACGTGGGATCGGATTCGTCAGACGTTGTGTCCAACGCGGGTCGGAGCCAGCCTCATATACGACAGGCAGATTCTGGACGCCTTCTTCGAGAGCCTGAAAGACAGCGGCGACGAGAGGTCTGTTGTGTCGACTGGTGCATCTGACGAATCGATGGATAATTTTGATGGGGCTGAGCGGTCCTTTCCAAGGAAAGGAGGCAATACATGGGCCGTTCAACAACGGGCATCCACCAGGATGCCAAAGAAGGTCGGTGGCGGGTTAACAAGCTCGTCCTCGGAATTCGACTACAAGGCCGTTTCGACAGCTATCAGGCAGCGCAGGAATACGTGATCGCGCGCTCTGAGGAGATCCGGCGAAACCGGATGTTCGGAGAGCGCCCAAAAATACGGTTTTCCCAGGCGGCAGCACGATATTTGTTGGAAAAGGAAAAGGAGGGGCGACCGTCGGTAACGACCGACGTACATCTTCTTGATGCCGTTATGCCATTTATCGGACACCTCGAACTGTCTCGCATCCACGATGGAACCCTTGCCTCGTTTGTTCGGGCTCGGGAGGCGAAGGGTCGCGCGCGGAAGACCATCAACAGTTCTCTTTCGGTGGTGCGTCGGATACTCAACCTTGCGGTGCGCTCCTGGCGCGATCCCGAAACTGGGAAGACGTGGCTTGAAAGCGCCCCGCTCATCACACTGCGTCCTCTCGCTGGGTTCCAGCGCGAACCCAGGCCTATAACGTGGGCTGAGCAGCGAAAGCTGCTCCCTCTGCTTCCGGCACATCTGGGACGCATGGCGCTCTTCTCGCTGAACACCGGAGTACGAGACAACGTCGTGTGCTCGCTGCGATGGGAGTGGGAAGTGAAGGTACCCGATGTTGGTTCGGTCTTTTTGGTGCCACGCGACTTCGTCAAAGGGCGACGAGTCTGGCGCGCAATCGTGTGCAACTCGGTTGCTCAACGTGTGGTCGATAGCTGTCGTGGCATGCATTCGGACTTCGTTTTCGTATGGCGCCGAGAGCGGGTTAAGCACTTGGACACTCCGCCAGTTATGCCTTACGGTTCGGTGCAATCCATGAATAACACGGCTTGGCAATCAGCACGCAAGAAGGCTGGGTTGGAGGACTTGCACGTTCACGATCTGCGTCACACCGTAGCAGTTCGCCTGCGCGAGGCCGGCGTCTCGGAGAGCGGCATTGCTGACATCCTATGGCATTCCAAGTCGTCGGTAACCCACCATTACGCAAGAGCGCAGGTGCTAGAACTTCGCAACGCCTTGGAGCTGATCAGGGAGGAAAGCGAAGCGAGCAACAAACTTTTGTTGACGCTCGCGGCAGAAAGCGGAGCCGGCGGACACTTAAGGATGAAGTCAAGAAGACCTACTCCAAAGTGGCGAGTCGCTCCAAAGTCGCTCCAGCGACCGTTAGCAAAAGAAAAGGGCCGAGGAGTTACGTCCTAAGCCCTTGAATTACTAAGTTTATTTGGCGCGCCCGGCAGGATTCGAACCCACGA
>CAZSOI010000155.1:0-21867 GCA_964608115.1 uncultured Burkholderiaceae bacterium
CTGATGCCCGACGATCTGACGGTAAAACTGACGGTATGCAGGTGCGGTGTGAATCAAAGTTTCATGCGAGTCAGCGGTTTATCTGAGCCGTTGACGATCGAGTGGAAGTAAGACGCCTGCATTTTGGGGTTTGCCGGGCGTGGATTTGGGCCCAGAGCGGCCATCGGTTGCTGCCTTCGCGCTGAGCCAGATGGCGCCTACGTAGTGCCGATGCGTAAATCGTTCGCGCCATGTCAGGCGTCGACTCGTAAATCCCGGAGCGCCGTTGCCTGTCCCAAAGGGCTGTGCGCTATAGGTATCCACCATAAAAATATGCGCCGAGCCCGATTGTGAAAATCCAATCGCCCCACAATCCGTGTTCGAGCGAAACTATCGGCAGCGAGCGCGTAGCGACGTAGGTGTATGCAAATCGCAGTCCACCAACAAAAGACAGTACGGGCGCCACGAAATTTCCCAGTTGCAGGTGTGCGAGCGCAAATGAACCGGCGCTTGCAAGGATCACTGCCCAATTGCTCGGGAACAGCGTTCTGTAGCGATGAAACACGAAAACCCGGAAGATCAATTCCTGGGCTGCGGCGGACGTTACCGGGTAGAGCAGAAGGATCGCAAGCCATAAGACCGGGTGCTCAAAAGCAAATGCGAAGACGCGCACTTGCAATTGCGACCAGAAAATCGTCGTAAACAGGAGTGCGGCTCCACCGGCCAGCAGCACGGCAACCATACGGAGCAAAACCACGCGCAAGTTGGCTGGCATCACACGCAACTGGCGCCGATCGAAGGATGGGTCGCACCAAAGAGCGGTCAAGAGCAGTAAAGCAAACACCAGCATTTGGGGAATCAACCAGCGCTTCATGACCGGCCCCTGCCAAGCGGCAAGCAAGGGCAGGGCTAGGAACAATGTGGAAAACTCTAGGGCTAGACGCGTGCGACTGGGTGGGGAGGCGATATCGGGCGATGTCACTCTGACGGGCCTAGACGGTGTATCGCTAGTTGGAAATTGGTCTTCCGTAGCGAAAATTCCTGCGCATTGGGACGACGGGCCTTCAAATTTCGCTAGCCGGGCATTTGCCTTGATAAGTTCTGGCCTCGCAGATGGAAGAATACCCGCAGGCAAACCGTGAAGGGCGGTTTATCACTTCGGCCGACAGCCTGATGCCGTCCCAAGCAGGAAGTATTGAATCGTTCGATATGCGAGCGAGTTGTGCGCGTCAATTGCTCGCTTCGGCCAAGGGGCGGGAGACGGTTAAATCGAGGAGCGTCGGCGAAATGGGGCGCTCACCGCACGGACCAAAGCGGTGGCGACGTGCGTGGCACGCAGGCCATGGCGGCTCGCAAAGGCGGCCATCGCTAATGAAGCCATAGCCCAGTCAAGGTGGGTATAGATGTGGACCCGGATTGCGCTGTCATGGCTGAGCGCACTCTCGTACGCTTCCGCGACGGCGTTAAGTTCCGCCATGTACTGGGGAAGTGCGTCGCGAAAGCGCGACAACGCACCTGCCACGTCGTCGCCGCTCATTGGTGTGTTGTCGCTTCGCCGTGGTTTGCTCGTGTAGTGGATGCGAAAGGCGTAGCGATTCACCAAATCCCCTCCATTGAAGAGCCGCGTACAGGTGCGGATACTGTGAGCGTATTAGACGCGTGCTACGCGATCATGTACTTGCGATTTCAAAGCTGTTACGCACACCCAGCGGCGCAACCTACGTCCCGAAACGCAATCAGGGGACGAATTTCTTGCCAGACAATATGGGACGGCAGCAAAGGGGGACGGCCTTGCGAGCGAGGGCGGGTCATCGAATTCCAATCGGACCGCCGTGCGAGAGTCCTGCGGGTTTGAGTATTAAATGCCCACTCCTGGGTCCTGTTACGCCATGATGAATTTGATAGTTCCGGCGCGCTCCAATTCATAGCGCCGGTGTGTGAGCGCAAAAACCCGTCGGTGCGTCGAACGCAAGGATAATTAGGTCCGAGACCAAAATGCGGCCGAAAGTGGCCGTCGATCGTCACTTTGTTCGAGGGTGCCCCATGCGCTTTACAACGATCGCCACAGAACTGATCGAGTTGCAAAAATTCAATCTTGCGTCGAGCAATTCATTGCGCGAGTCGCTATTTAGCGCGGCCGCCAAGTCCTTTGATCTGAACGCAGCCGCATATCGCTACGTACTTCAACAAAGCGCGGAAGTCAGTCAAAACTTCTCCGATTCGATGAATGCTCAGGACCTCCTTGCGATTTGCTTGGGCTGCGTAGCGCCCGCGCTAGAGCAACTCACGGGTTACGCTCGCGATGCCTACATCATCGCAAGCGGCACTGGCGTTGCGGTCTTGCAAATCGCCGAAATGCAAGTTGCACGGTTCAGTAGTGTGATGGCTGAATTTGCAGAAATCGCGGATCCGGATTCCCCCTTGGGTTCCACCTCCACGGCGTGGATGATTCGCGGGATCGTAAACACGGCACAATCGGGGCTGGAGGCGGGGTTACGTACCGCTCAACAGACGGCCGGCTGGGCCGATACTTACTTCGGATCCGTTTACCCGGACACAGGCTCCGTTACGCACCAGGCAGCTGCGTAGGCGCACAAGGCAACGTTGCCTCGCCGCCGCATCCCGTATTACGTGCGTGCCGTTACCCGGTAACGGCGGCCGATTTCGCAGTACTTGCGTTCAGACCAAGTGCGAGGGTGCGTCCGTGGCCACCGGGTGCCTGCTCATCGAACGCTCGGTGCCCTTCTTGGCCGATCCGCGTGCTTCGCCCGTTGCACGGGCCCTTCGTAATTGCGGAGGATTGGGTTTTTAAGCCGCTAAATGCAGGCGTTCCTTCCTAAAGAGATCGCCCTCTTGGCGATCTTGCACAAGCAGCGCCGAAGGGTGATGATCGGGCATCGGTGGATGCTTCAATGCTTTGTGTCCGATTCTTGAAAGGCAGCAACGCGCCGCGCGCGTTGTTCGGATCTGTTGCAGCGCTTGCAGGCTTGGCGGCTGCTTGCAGCATCATTGGCACGTCCGTTTGGGCGCAACGTTCGCCGGAGCGCGAGGCGATTGAGGTCTTGCACTATGACGGCGTCATTGGCCCGGCAACCGCGGATTTTTTTCGCCGCGGATTAGAACAAGCCCGCGCAAACAATGCGGCGTTGGTGGTTCTCGAACTTGACACCCCAGGGGGACTTGATAGTTCGACCCGCGAAATCATAAAAGAGATTCTTGGTGCACCGATGCCGGTTGCGACCTGGGTCGGCCCGTCCGGGGCCCGAGCGGCAAGTGCCGGAACCTACATTCTGTATGCAAGCCACATCGCGGCGATGGCTCCCGCGTCGAACCTGGGAGCAGCGACACCCATCGCGATTGGCGGAGGACTGCCAACGGAGGAACCGCAGGGCAAGTCATCGCCCTCGAGCGAGGCGGGCACAATGCATAAAAAGGTCATCAATGATGCCGCCGCATACTTGCGCAGCCTTGCACAACTGCGCGGCCGCAATGCCGATTTTGCGGAGCGAGCCGTGCGGGAGGCACGCAGCATGTCGGCCGAAGAAGCGCTGCAGGCACACGTGATCGATTTAATTGCCACCGACGTTGATGATCTGGCCCGCAAAGTGGACGGTCGGACGGTTGCGCTGGCTAATGGCAAAGTGCAGCTGCATACGGCAGGCGCCTTCGTGATCCGCGTCGAGCCCGGTTGGCGTACCAAACTGCTTTCCCTTGTGTCTGACCCGACGGTCGCAGTGGTGTTGCTGATGCTTGGCGTCTATGGCTTGTTCATCGAGGTTTTGCATCCGGGTGTGGCGGTGCCCGGTGTTGCTGGTGGGATTTGCCTGCTGTTGGCGCTGTACGCCTTTCAACTGCTACCGGTGAACTGGGCTGGGGTCGCTTTAATTCTGTTGGGCTGCGCGCTCATGGTGGCCGAGTTGTTTTTGCCGACATTTGGCGTGATTGGCGTGGGTGGGATTGCCGCTCTAGCAACAGGGTTGTTGATGCTCATCGAACCCGAGATTCCGGGATTTGGCATTCCGATAGGGGTGATCGCCGCGCTTTCGATTAGCTCGGCTCTGGTGATTTTCGGTGCTGGCAGTTTTGCGCTGCGCGCACGGCGCCGTCCCGTGGTCAGCGGAAAAGAGGCACTGGTGGGGACCGAAGGCACGGTAACGGAAGTCGCCGGGGCCGAGGCCTGGGCGCACGTCGCTGGTGAGTCATGGCGCGTGCACAGCGTTTCGCCTCTAAAGCCTGGAGAGCGTGTGCGTGTCCTCTCGGTACAAGGGCTGACGCTGGAAGTAGCCGCGCTTGGCGCTGAGGGACAGTAGCGCGCTTTAATCGAAAGGGGTTAGCGATGTTCTTTTACTTTCCGCTGGGCTTTGGTGCCGTGCTGCTGCTCGTTGCCATCGTGCTGGTCATTATGTCCTGGCGTGTGCTGCGCGAATACGAGCGGGGGGTCGTCTTCCTTCTTGGGCGTTTTTGGCGCGTCAAAGGCCCTGGTTTAGTCATCTTGTTTCCGGGCGTGCAGCAGATGGTGCGAGTCGATCTGCGCGTGGTCACGTTGGACGTGCCACCACAGGACGTTATATCCCGCGACAACGTATCGGTGAAAGTTAGCGCGGTGGTCTACTTCCGGGTCGTCGATCCGCAAAAGGCGATTATCCAGGTCGAGAAATTTCTGGTCGCAACCAGCCAGCTCGCTCAGACTACCTTACGTGCGGTGCTGGGCAAGCATGAGCTCGATGAGATGCTCGCCGAGCGGGAGCGTTTGAACATGGACGTGCAACGAATCCTCGACACCCAAACCGACGCTTGGGGAGTGAAGGTGACCAATGTCGAGATCAAGCATGTGGACCTTAACGAGTCGATGGTCCGTGCGATTGCACGACAGGCCGAAGCCGAGCGCGAGCGCCGCGCAAAGGTGATCCACGCAGAAGGAGAAAAACAAGCGGCGCAGACGCTGCTAGAAGCGGCACAAATTCTGGCGCGTCGCCCCGAGGCGATGCAGCTGCGCTACCTGCAAACGCTGACGCAGGTCGCCGGCGATCGCAGCTCGACAATCGTCTTTCCGGTGCCGATGGATCTGTTTAAAGTGATGGCGCCCAGCAGCAGCGGACAGGCGGAAAAACCCGATTAGGAGCTAGGCGCAGAGGCGCAAAATATCCGAGTAGGGCGCTTAGCTTTCGCGCAGCAAGTGCTGAAGAATTGCTTGGAGCCAGAAATTCACTACCCAACCCAATGTCCGGTGGAACAGTCTCGAGCAGCTGCCGCCGAGCGGAGCAAATTGTTTCATTGCGCCACCTTGCCTAAGCCCTCGATGGTGCTGCGGCGGCCACGGGGGAGAGTCGTCGGACTTCGCGTCGCAATGTCTTGCGATGTAGCGACATCGGGGCAGCAGCAAATGCAAGCGTTCAAGCCTTTTGGTTCGTGAGCGGTAAAGTCCCTTCGACCGCTACAGTTGATTGGAACGGACGAATTGAGCATATCCCCGCAAGAAGTCTTGCAGCTGTTTGCGGGCCGGTTCGTCGGTCATCGTCCCGTTTTCATCGAAAACATGGTTTGCGCGCGATACCATCAGCCGTCCTGCGGCCCAATGGCGAGCGCCAAGAGTCCTTAGGACGGGGAGCCAAGCGGCCTGAGCCAATATTGTGCCGAACCCGCCGGGAGAGGCGCCGATTACGGCTACGGGGCGATTGGTGAAGATTTTCGGAATGTCCGCGGGTGGCCTGGATAACCAGTCGATCGCGTTTTTAAAGACGCCTGGGATCCCGTTGTTGTACTCCGGTGTGGCCAGAATTAAGCCATCAGTGCCACGTATTCGTGCCTTCAGATCGTTGACGATCTGAGGAATTCCATTGCGCTCCTCCAGATCGCCGTCGTACAGCGGAATTCCGTGCAATGTGGCAATCTCCAGCGTGGTGTTGGGTTCGGCTAGCGATTGCGCGGTGCGCAGGAGAGCCGTGTTGTACGACTTTGCGCGCAGGCTACCGGATATACCCAGGATCTTGATCATGTTCTTGCTCCCATCCGGGTCGGGTTAAGTGCATCATACGACCGTACTTGGTCGCAAGCATCGGACTTTTGGCAATCGACCCGATGGCCTCGAGGTTCGAGTGCTAGCCCGGAAAAGTGAGACAATTCCTCGACATTTTTGACTCGGTATCAGTGGGGATATTGAATTTTTTCCGTTCGACCTGTACCGGCCGCAAACGCCTTGGATTTGATTGCGCAAGAACCCAGAAAGGATGTGCATTCGCTTGCCGAATCTTGGAACGGCGGCGATTTGTCGTCTCGCCACGCTGTGGCGCAAATGCCGGTTAGCATACGAGTTTTGTTCGCGCCCCCTTTGAGCAAATTTCATGGAAGATAAAAAGACCGCAAGCCAATCGCCGCGCTCGGAGGACGCCCCGGTCGCAGCAGTGTCAGGTCGGATCCGAGAACGCATCCGCGAGGCCGGAGAGCGCTTTCACGCCAATGACAACATTGCAAAATTCATCGAACCCGGCGAGCTGCCGCAACTGCTCAAAGAGGTTGAGGCCCGCGTGCAAGGTGTCCTCGAGGCACTTGTGATCGACGCCGAAAGCGACCATAACACCCAACATACGGCACGTCGCATCGCAAAGATGTATTTGACGGAGATTTTTCGGGGTCGCTATTCACCCATGCCGGCCGTCACCGAGTTTCCCAACATGGAGCGGCTCAACGAGCTGATGATCGTTGGCCCGATCACCGTGCGCAGTGCTTGTTCCCATCACCTTTGCCCAATTATCGGCAAGGTATGGATCGGCGTGATGCCCAATGAACACTCCAACCTCATCGGACTATCCAAATACACGCGACTTTGCGACTGGGTGATGAGCCGGCCGCAGATCCAAGAAGAGGCCGTAGCGCGGCTTGCTGATCTGCTGCAAGAGCGTATGCATCCGGACGGCTTGGCGGTGGTCATGGAGGCTGACCACTTCTGCATGCAGTGGCGTGGCGTTAAGGACATGGATTCAAAAATGATTAACAGTGTGATGCGTGGCGCATTTTTGACGGACGCAAATTTGCGGCGGGAATTTCTCGCTCTGCTGGAGAAGAAAGCCTCTTAGGGGCCCACTTTGCTCGTATGGCTGCTCTATGCCGGCCGCTCTTCCAAACCCATCGAGCCAAGCGTCATTGAGTCGATCCTTGCCGAGGCGCGCAGGCTCAATGCGGGCGCTGGCATTAGGGGAATCCTGTGCCGGGGGAGCGATGTCTACTTACAGGTGTTCGAGGGCGGACGCGAGGCAAGAGGGGGCGCCGGGCCCGGTGCGGACCCTCTACCGGGCGAAAAGCGGCTAAAAACCCGATCCTACAAACGCCAGGCCTGCCGGCAGGCCCTTAGCAAGACGCGCGGCAAATTCCACAGCTTGCGCCCCGCAAAGGGAGGCAATGCGCGCACCAGGCGCTAACATGGGCGAAGGTAACTCGATGCGTCTGCGGAAAAGCCGACAGAGCCTAGCGCAGCCGCCGCTGCATTTGCGATCGCAACTTACCTAAGTGTTCGCGGCTATTTAGGCGCTTAACGATATGTGCGCCTTTTACACGTGTGGCTTTGGCAGCACCTGCGTTGTCCGCGACTACCCCGCGAATTTACGCGATTTGGATAAGCAACCAGAAGCTCGCTTTATCGAGGGGGAAGCGGCTGCCCACCACCTTTGGCCTCCTTTTTGGCCTTCTTGGCGGCGCGTTTTTCCTTCAAGGTCATCGTCGCTGGTTTCTTACTTTCCTTGGTGCTTTGGTGCGTTTTGCTCATGGTCTTAGCTCCTGATCCGCCCGGTTGGCCGGCGCCAGCCGTCCGAGATTTCTCGGGCGCACACGCCGAACCCAACCGCGGGGAGCCGTGCATACATCCCCGCGGAATCGCTCCTCAGTATAGTTCCGCAGTGGACCCTAAGGGGAGGTTTCTAGCTCTTGGCGGGGCTAATCATCTGTTCCGGGACCACCCAGCGCTCGAAGTCGGATGCGGAAACGTAACCCAGGCTCAGCGCAGCCTCGCGTAACGAAGTGCCTTCTTGATGGGCTTTTTTGGCGATTTGGGCCGCTCGGTCGTAGCCGATGTGTGGTGCAAGGGCGGTAACTAGCATCAACGAATGCGACAACATCTGAGCAATTCGTTCTTGATTGGCAGTGATTCCGCGCACGCAATGAACCTCAAAGCTCGTCATTGCGTCCGCCAGCAGTCGGGCGCTTTGCAAAAAATTGTGCGCCAGAAGGGGTTTGAACACGTTGAGTTCGAGATTTCCTGAGGCACCCCCAAAATTGATTGCCACGTCGTTGCCAAAGACTTGGCAGCAGACCATGGTAAGAGCCTCGCACTGCGTCGGATTTACTTTGCCCGGCATGATTGAGCTACCCGGTTCGTTCTCCGGGATGCTTAGCTCTCCTAAGCCGCAGCGCGGTCCCGATGCGAGCCATCGCACATCGTTGGCAATCTTCATCAGTGCGGCCGCAAGCGTCTTTAGGGCGCCGTGCGTTGCAAGCAGCGCATCGTGCGCGGCAAGCGCCGCGAACTTATTGGGGGCGCTTTTTAGCGGCAACCCGGTGCGCCGTGCAAGTTCCGCGGCAACCTTCGCTCCGAATTGCGCATGGGTGTTAAGTCCCGTGCCGACCGCCGTGCCACCGACGGCAAGTTCGTGTAACCCGGGGAGACAGGCAATGATGACGGATTCGGCGTGCACCAGCTGCGCGACGTAACCGGAGATCTCCTGGCCCAAAGTAATCGGCGTTGCATCCTGCAAGTGTGTGCGGCCAATCTTGACGATGTTGCGAAATTCTTCGGACTTTTCCGACCACTGTTGCCTTAGCTGCCGCAAGGCTGGCAGCAGTCTTTTCGTGATGCTCAAGCACGCCGCTACGTGCATGGCGGTGGGAAATATGTCATTGGACGACTGGCCAAGATTTACATCATCGTTGGGGTGAACCAGGCGCTGCGGGCCACGGGGCCCTCCCAGCAGTTCGGACGCCCGGTTGGCGAGCACCTCGTTCATGTTCATATTGCTTTGCGTGCCGGAGCCCGTCTGCCACACCGATAAGGGAAACTCCTCAGGATGACGGCCAGCCAGAACTTCCTCGGCGGCGCTAACAATCGCGTCGGCTTTGACTGCACTCAGGAGTCCTAGCTCGCGATTGACGATGGCGCAGGCGAGCTTAACGGTGGCCAGCGCAAGCACAAGTTCGCTTGGTATGCGCTCCGTCGAGATGGCAAAGTGCTCAATTGAGCGCTGGGTCTGGGCACCCCAAAGCCGATCGGATGGGACCGCAATTGGTCCAAAGGAATCGTGTTCCGTTCTTGGATGTGTCACATGCGTGCTTCCGTGTGGCTGGACGCAAAGGAGCGTTCCAGCACTGCCGCCGCGTTAAACCGACGTGCATCAATTGCGCCAACGACATGTCCCCAACCTGCGTCCAAACGGCTGACCAAAAATCCATCCGCAACTGCGCTTGGAGCATGGGCACGTAGCAAACAGGCCTGCGCAACGACTACGAGGCGCTGCACGAGGCTGCGGCCAAGAGCCTCAAGCGCGTCCGGGGCCAAATTTAAATCACGGCGCAGCGCAATGAGCTCTGCGCGAATGCGTGACTCGGAGCCGCCCAGGCTTTCGAGTTCATCGAATAGCGCCTGGGTGGTTTGCGCTTCGTGCGCCACGGCTTTCACCACATCCAGACACATCACGTTCCCCGAACCCTCCCAGATGGAATTGACCGGGGCTTCGCGATACGAGCGTGCCAAGGGACTGTCCTCAACGTAGCCGTTACCCCCAAAAACCTCCATGGCCTCACCGCTTAATTCGACGGCGCGCTTGCACACCCAGAACTTCGCTGCTGGTGTCATGATGCGCGTCCAGGCGCGCTGTTGCGGTGCATCTGCGTTCTCGAATGCTTGGGCCAGGCGCAACATCAATGCCACTGCAGCTTCGCTCTCGAGCGCCAGGTCAGCCAGTACGCCGCGCATCAGCGGTTGGTCAACCAGGTGACGGCCAAACGCGCGACGTTGGCGCGTGTAGCTAAGGGCCTGAACCAGACACTGGCGCATGATGGCGGCGCTTGCGATCACGCAGCTTAACCGAGTGTAGGTCGCCATCTCAATGATGGTGCGTATGCCATGACCCTCCTCGCCCATGAGAACGCCCCAAGCATCCAGAAACTCGACCTCGCCGCTGGCGTTACTGCGGTTGCCGAGCTTTTCCTTCAGGCGCTGGATCTGCACCGAGTTTTTTGTACCATCGGGACACCAACGCGGGACGTAAAAGCACGAATATCCTTGCTGGCTGCGTGCAACGACCAAGTGCGCATCGCACATGGGTGCCGAGAGAAACCACTTGTGCCCACGCAATCGGTACTCCGCTCCGCGGCCGCCGGCGCCTTCCGGAGTGGCTGTCGTGGTGTTGGAGCGCACGTCCGATCCGCCTTGCTTCTCAGTCATTCCCATCCCAACCCATATGGAGCGTTTCTGAGCAATCGGAAGATCGCGGGTGTCGTATGCGTTTGCAAAGAGCTTTTCCCCCAACAACGACCACAGTGCGGGCTCCTTCTGCAGAAGGGGGATGCATGCCTGGGTCATGGAGGCTGGACACATCGTTCCGGCTTCGACCTGCGAGTGCAAGTAAAAGCCAGCGCAGGCCGCTACCCAGCGACCCGGGCGCGGGTCGGCGAAGGCCATGGAAACGAATCCCGCCTCGCGAAACTGCGCTATGAGGGTGTGCCAGCTCGGGTGATAGTCAACCTGATCGATGCGCCGGCCACGCGAATCAAACGCCCGTAGCGTTGGCACGCAACGGTTTGCCTGCTCCGCCATGAAAAAGTTCTCAGTGCTGCCAATGCTCGCTCCGTAGTTCGCAAGCGCTGAGGCGAAGGCGCCCGCACCCGATTGCTGCACACCCTGGAGAAGCGCTGCGTCCGTCGAGTAAACGTTATAGCCAGTGAGTTCGTCGAATTGATTAAGAATTTCGTGGGTTTGCCAGGACATGATCGTGTCGCCGGAGGCGTTGAATTTTGAATCGGACGGTGCGGTGATGGACCAATCGTACTCGCAGCTTGCTTTTGGGTGGAGGATGGTTCAATTGGCGATAGGGCCCGCGGGCAGTAGTATTGCAGCGGTGTCCCTAGCATTCCGATGGCGGGGTGTGGGATTGGAGCCCATGGGGTGCAAGTGCCGGGCAGCGACGAGGACCAGCGGGACGCGGTGTTTATGCGCATGGCGCTGGATCAGGCGCACAACGCTTGGGTACTCGGCGAAGTACCGGTGGGCGCTGTAGTGGTGCGCGAAGGGCACGTGATCGCCACGGGGTTTAATCAGCCTGTTGGAAGCGCGGATCCGACGGCCCACGCGGAAATTCGGGCGCTGCGTGCGGCGGCAGAGATTCTTGGCAATTACCGCTTAAATCACTGCTCCTTGTACGTTACGCTCGAGCCTTGTGCGATGTGCGCCGGAGCAATACAGCATGCCCGCATCGCGCACTTGATCTATGGCGCTGCCGATCCGAAAACTGGTGCCTGCGGCAGCGTCGTGGACCTTTTTGCCGACGTGAGATTGAACCATCACGCTAGGGTGCGTGGCGGGGTCATGGCCGAAGAGTGCGCACGAGTGCTGGGAGATTTTTTTACCCAACGCCGGCAGCGCAAGAAGGAACAAACAGGACCGGGCGATATCGAGGAGATCATTCTTGAGTAGTAGATCGACGGCGCACGCCTGGTCCATGGGTTTTTTCGCGCCGTCGGGCTTTTTGCCTGATCAGACCGTAATGGATCGCGCTGCGCAGTACCTCTCCGGGCGGGGCTGGCGCATCAGTGCCGGAGACAGCGTCTTTGCGCGCGAGCAGCGTTTTGCGGGGCCTGATGCGTTGCGTGCGAGCGAATTGGAACGTTTTGCGACCGACCAGAGCCTGGATGTTGCCGTTGCTGCGCGCGGCGGTTATGGCCTGTCTCGGATACTGGATCAGATTGATTACTCTTCCGTGGTGGCGCGCGGCCTGCCGATCGTGGGATATAGTGATTTCACGGCCTTTAACCTTGCATTGCTAGCCCGCGCAGGAGGTATCAGTTTTCAAGGACCGACGGCGGTTGATTTTTCCGGGCATACCGAATCGGCCTTCACTATGGAGCATTTTTTCGGTGCCATTTCTCAGTCGCCGTACACAGTGGAGTTTGACGCTACGGGTGTGGGCAGCGCAGAGTCACTCGAAGTTGACGGTCGGCTTTGGGGAGGCAACCTGGCCATGGTGTGCGCCTTGCTTGGCACACCGTATTTCCCCAGGGTCCGCGGCGGAATCTTGTTTTTAGAAGACGTCAACGAACCGGCGTATCGGATCGAACGTATGCTGCTGCAGCTGCTGCACGCGGGGATCGTGCAGCGCCAAAAGGCTATTTTGCTGGGCGATTTTTTGTCGATTCCGAGCATGCCCAACGATTCAGGTTTTGATCTTCCTATGGTCTGGGAGTATTTGCGATCGCGCACCGCGGTGCCGCTGATCACCGGTTTGCCCTTTGGGCACGGCCGGCACAGGCTGACCTTGCCGGTTGGTGCCCAAGCTCGACTTAGCGTTCTAGGGGGTCGGGCACGGTTGCAATTTCGGGGTCACCCGACCTTGCGAGTGAAACGATTTGCCTATGAGCGTTAGCGGCGGACCGATCACCCTTCTGGGGCTTGATGATGAGTCGCCGGAGCAGCGCCGACAAAAACTGCTCGCCGGCGTTTTAGGGACCCTGTTTCGCCAGGTGCCCCAAGCGGTGCTCGTGAGCATCGTGGGTGGCATGGCACTGGTGGCGGTGTTTTGGCACATCCATGACCAGACCGAGCTCATCTTCTGGTTCATCGCTTTGCAGCTCGAAGCGCTTCTTAGGCTTCGATCCGCCCGGGCCTTTAGTCTTGGTCGGATCGCGACCAAAGATACGTCCCAATGGGCAATTCGCTGGATTTGGATGTCGGCAACGGCCGGAGCAATTTGGGGCACGGCGGCGCTTCATTTTTATCCGCCGGACTCAACCATCTTGCAGCTCGTACTGGTGGCGGTGATCTTGGCGGTGGCTTTTGGTTCTCTGACCCAGTATGCCTCTTATACGCAGGCCCTCTACGTATATTTGCCGCTGGCGCTTTTGCCGCTTATCTGGCGGATGGTAGTTCGCCACGACCCCGCCTATTACACGGGTGCTGCGATCATGCTGGCGGTGTTGGCCTTTACCGCGTTTTTTGGCCGCAATTTTGGCCGCACAATCGCCGAATCGGTAAAAAGGAGTTTCGAAAACGAGATCCTGGTTCGGCAATTGCTCGCAGAAAAACGCATTGCCGACGATGCTCGTCGCGCGGCGGAGGCTGCAACCCGATCAAAAACCCAGTTTTTTGCGGCGGCAAGCCACGATTTGCGCCAGCCATTGCAGGCGATCGGTATCTACTGCTCGCTGCTGCGCAAGCGGGCACACGGACCTCTCGTGCCATTGGTGCGCAACTTATCCACGGGAGTGGACACGCTATCGAAGCTGGTCGAGGAGCTGCTCGAAATTTCGCGCCTGGACTCCGGTGCGATCAAACCGCAGATCGAATCGGCATCTTTGGCGGAAATGTTTTTAGTTCTGCAGCGCGAGTTCTTGCCTTTGGCCGCTGCCAAACGGCTGGATCTGCGCATTCGGCCAACGCAGCTGTGCGTGATGTCCGATCCGCTGTTGCTTTCGCGTGTTTTGCGCAACTTGATGACCAATGCGATCCGATACACGGCGCGCGGTGGAGTACTACTGGCGGCTCGACGCCGAGGGGAGACAATTCATCTCGAGGTCTGGGACACCGGACCCGGCATCCACGAGCAGGAACTCGGGCGGGTCTTTGAGGAGTTTTATCGAGGCGAGAGCTCCAAGAGTGAAGTCACCGGTGCGCCGAGTAGTGGCGGCTTTGGACTTGGGTTATCTATCGTTCGTCGCATCTGTAACGTGCTCGGACACCGAATGTCGATTCGCACGCGCCCGGGTTCCGGAACAATGTTTCGCGTGGCGGTACCGCGCTCGGAGCAAGCGCACGTGCCCCGCCCTGCGGCCGGGGCCTCCGCCGAATCGGCAATCCAGCCGATCGCAGGGCAGTGCGTCGTGGTGCTGGAAGACAATGAAGCGATACTAAACAGCCTCACCCGACTGTTGCGCTCCTGGGGCGCAAACGTGATTTCTTCTACGGGGTTTACCGGTGCGCTGATCAAGCGCTTAGGACGCGATCGCAGCGTCGATCTGATCATTGCCGACCAGAACCTGGGCGGGCCCATCGATGGTGCCGAGGCTGTTTTCCGTATTCGCGAGCTAATTGGCATTCCGGTGCCGGTCATAATGCTTACGGCAGCGGGCACGCTTGACGTGTTGGCGGAGTTTCAGCGCCAGATGCAGTTGCGCATGGCCCACAATCCGGAGGCTGCCAGCGCCATCGCGCGCAGCCGAGTCGAGGAGCCTATCGTGCTGACCAAGCCCGCCGACGCTGCAGTGCTTAACGCACGCATTTTGACGGCTCTGGGAATACCGCCGATGGACCCAGCAGCAGTGGGGCGAAATCAACACGTCGCCGAGGGCCGCGAAGAGCGAATCTTGTAGCGCCTTAGTTGATGTCGTACCCGTTTCGGCGAGCTGCCAGCAAGGCTTCTGTGCGGTTAGACGCGCCAAACGCGCGGTAGATCGCGGTCACGTGGGTCTTTACCGTGCCCTCGGATAAGTTGAGCTCACGGCAAATCACCTTGATGGGGGCCCCTCGCGCCAGCAGTTGCAGCACCTGTTCTTGGCGTTCGGTAAGCGAGATGCGCGCCGTGCCGGGCGCCACATCGTGTACGCGCGGCGGTGGGCCGAAAAGAGGACCAAGGCGTTGCGCCTCCTCGAGCAGATCGCCCGGAATATAGACTCCGCCCGAGAGCACGAATTTGATGGCAGCTACCAAGGTCTCCGTGGCCATCGATTTGGGTACAAAACCCGCCGCACCCAACTGCAGCACGCGCATTACGCTGCGCTGATCCTGCACTCCTGATAGTACAAGGATCTTCAGATCCGGTGCCTGCGCCACAACCGCCTCAAGCAGAGACGTACCGGTCGCCCCAGGTAGCCCAAGATCCAGCAGCATCAAGTCCGCATCGGGATTCTCGGCTACGAGCCGCATCGCGCCTTCCGCATCGCGGGCGGTGCGCACATCGACGTTCGGATCGAGGTCCAATAGCAGCGCGCTCAGTGCCTCGGTGATCAGCGCGTGGTCGTCAACCAGGAGAATCTTCATCATGCACCAGCGTAGGGTGTGCGCGAATGAACCGCAGTTAAGCCAGCCGCCTTGCGCGGCGCCCGAAAACTACCCGGGCAAACGGCTGCCTGCAGGCAATTCGTCTCCCATCGGAAAAAAGTCATTGTACTGCGCGCGGCAGCCCGTATTTGGACGGGGGTGGAGCCTTGTTACCGACGGTAACTATCGGCGCGCGTCCAGCGAGCGCTCGTCGTCTCGTCGACGTAGCGTCGCTGCAATGCTCTTGCGGGCCTGGATAAACCCGGACTTGCGCGCAGCTTGACCAAGGAACCCGTCCAGGTCGCCGTGTTCGCGCTGCAGGCGGTGAACGAGCGCAACAAACACCGGCACCATGCTGGGGTCAAAATGGGTACCTGACAGCCGCTTGATTTCTTCGATCGAATCGGCGACTGGCCATGCGTGCTTGTAGGGACGCACGTGGGTCAGGGCATCGAACACGTCAGCCAAAGCGGTGATTCGGGCAGCGCGTGGAATTGCCTCGCCGGCCAAGCCGACGGGGTAGCCCTTGCCGTCCCAGCGCTCGTGGTGGTAGCGGGCAATTTCCTCGGCGATCTGCATCTGTGGCAAGTTGCTGCGCGCAAGCAGCTCCGCGCCCACCGTCGTGTGCGTCTTCATCATGTTGAATTCGACGTCGGTGAGGCGGTCGTTTTTCAGCAAAATATGGTCCGGGATGCCGATCTTGCCGATATCGTGCAAGCGTCCCGCAAGGTCCATATTGAAGGAAAACTCCTCCTCGCATTGGAGGTCCCGAGCCAGCAGCGAAGCCAAGAGGCCTACCCGGTACGAGTGCTCGCCGGTAGAGTCGTCACGCAGTTCGGCGGTAACGGCCAGGCGCTCAAGCGATTCCGTGGAGAGTTCGCGAAAGCGCCGGCTGGCAAGTTGGCCCGCGAGCAGCTTTTCCTTGCGCTCGAGCATGCGCTCTTGGGATACCTCGTCGCTGTGATCGACCTGCAGCCGCTCCATGTGATGCCGATGATGCAGCAGGGCTGAGTGCTCGCGCTGGGTGCGGATGACTTCCATCAGCTCCCTGAGGTGCAGCAGTGCCTCGTCGATCTGACCTGCGCCCTCGTGCGCGGAAACCAGGACCCGAAGAATCGTCTCAACACCCATTGGGTCGGATTTACGCGCGGTTTCGAGCAGCCGGCGCAAGCGCGAAAAGCCGATGTCAAGTTTCTTGTCGTGAACCTCGGTCAGGCCCTCCGCCAACTCGACGAAGAACGTGTCGTGCGCAGAACCGACCCGGGAGGCAAGGTCGCGCATGATCTTGCAGCGTTCGCGGGCCTTTTCGTCATTGCTCGCTTCCAGCAGCAGGCGAACGTAATGACACTCCGCAAAGCATCTGGCCTCGATCGCTCCGAGATCGCCAGGATCCAGCGGCTCCTCTACGGCGCGCCGTGCCGCTCGCAGCCCCGCACGCAGGTCGTCCAGATTCAGGCACGCGAGCGCGATGTTGCCCAGTGTTGCGATTCTCGATTCGGCATTGGCCGGAGTGCGCTCCAGATTGTCGAATCCGACTTCAAAACAGTCGATCGCGTCCTCGTATTGGCCGGAATACATGAGCGCCATACCAGTATTATTTAGCAGTTTTGCGCGAACGCGCGGTGCGTCGGCATCGTCGCCATCTAAACTCAATCCTTCCGCGGCCGCTTCGATAGCACCGGGCTGATTACCGGTATCCGTATACACTGCGCTTAAAGTTGTCAGCGCCCCGCGCAGCCGCACGGTATCGTTTAGCTGCCGCGCTTCTTCGACCGCGAAGTTCGCTGGCCCAAGGGCTCGTCCCGCCTGCCCAGAAAGAAGAAACGACCTCGCAATCAGCCGCACTGCTTCGAAGCGATCTTCACTCGAAGCCTTGCCCGGTAATTTTTTAATGGTGTCCCAGGCGCGCTCTGTGGCTAGCAGGCGGGTGCTTGAGCTAGCGGAAGGAACAAATAAGGATCGCAGTTCCGCAATTAGCTCGCGGAGACTCTCTCGCGACGGATTCGGACTAGCGCCATCGACTAATGCGATCGTCGTAGCTTCCGGCCGGGCGCGTCGCACTTCGACGTAGGACATACCGTCATCCATGGCGCCCACCTCCTCAAAAGCGCTGTCGCCAAAACACCTACTACCCGCGAACGCGGCATCGGTCCCCGAGCGCAAATACCCTAGCATGAAAAAGCCGCCGAGTCTAAATAAGGATTACGGCAAGAAAGGTGGCTTACTTTAACGATAACGTTGGCTTTGCGGAGGTCGGAATGGAAGTCAAAGAGCAAGAAGTGGTGGAGCAAGTAGTTGAGGCGGAAGAAATAAAGGAACTGGAGCCGACGTTGCTGGCCAAGATTGGCGGCGGACGCGGCAAATCTCTCGCTGAGTAATAATCAAAAAATGGTAAGACAAAAGGCCGCCCCAAGGCGGCCTTTTTGTTGCAATTTTTCTTAAAAACGTTGCCCAGATGCTACGAGGCGCTCTTCTTCACCTTGGGCTTTACCGCATCGCTTGCAACCGCTACGGCTGCAGCGATGTTGGACTCCGCCGTCTCGGTTGCTTGGCGCGCGGCCCTGGCTACGGCGTCAAAGGCACTGTTGGCCGCTGCGATCGAGTTCTTTAACAGGCTGATCGCAGGCTCGGAACCCGCAGGTGCGGCCTTCGCCGCAAAGTCGACGAACTCAGCCAACTTCCGGTTGCCTTGGGCGAGTTGCGTCTCGAAAATCTTTGTCAACTCAGCGCCGGCTTCGCTGGCGATGCCGTAGGCGCTGCGCGAATAGCTCACCATCTTTTCTGGGGCAGGTTGGGCGAGGGCGCCGGCCACTGTCGCGGCTTCCTGGGGATCTTTTACTCCCATCAAATTCTGGGCTGCTCCCGCCGTGTCTTGCATTAGCGCGCGGGTCGTGGCGAGGTTGAGCTGCGCGAATTTTTCGGCGGCTAGCAAAACGCTCGAGCCGACGGCTTCAATGGCCTCAAGCTGAGTCTTTTGCATTTCAACGATCTGATTTGGGCTGGGGTACATGATTGGCTCCTGGTTCGGCTGATGGACTTTGGTGCGTTGCACAATCAAAGTATATGCTGCGTTGCGGCAAAGTCAAGAGCCCAAACAAAAATTTCTTCCCCGGAGCGCCAAGATTCAATTCTCCTGGCGCGTATATATTATATTTCAATATATTATACAATATATTTAATCTAATACTTTAAATATTTAGCTTTATCGTTTGCAGCTAGTGAGCGGCACTATTTGCATCCGGTGAGCTCGAATGCGCTTTGCCGATGCGCAGTAGTGAATCCGTTTCCTACTTAGTTTTTGGCAGCACCAGGAGCCAGGGAGCTAGCTCAGAGTCGAAGGCGCAAGTTCGCCAAACGACAGCAGAGAATCAAACACCTGCGAAAACGCTCGTACTCTGCGCAGCGGTGCAATGTTGAATGCCCCTTCTTGGACTAAGCGCCTCGCCGCCATCAGAGGTGTGCTCGATGGCAAATTTCTGGCAGTGTTCGTCTTGGCTAGAACTGCGTGCACGTCGAATTAAGTTACGTGCTCCTAGCGGTGCTTGAGGCGATCACCGCTTCGCAGCCACTTTGCCGCCGAGCTTGCAAGCCAGGAATGCGCGGCGCTCTGCTGACGCACGTACGCATCGAGAAACACGGTTGTAATGGTTGCGAAGGAGACTTCGCTTAGCGCCTCCTGAGTCAGCGCACGGCTGCGCGCCTTTTCCAACTCGGCGCGCGCCGCGGCCGGGGTAGGGGTGCTTTTATCGGGCGAGGTATCGTCCTCTTCACTATCTGGCGCTACCGCGTCTCGCGAAGCTGACCCGCTGCCGCGCTGCTTGCCTTTGCGCTCGCCGCTGGATGGCGGTGCAGCAGGGTGGTGTGCGGGTTCCGTAGCCGACGCGGGAGAAATTACGCCACCCAGCCAGCGGTGTGTGGCCGATGCAAGTTCAAAGTAATAGTCGTCTCCCTGGCCCAAGCGATCAAATGCCACGCGTCGAAGCGACGTGTCGGTGATGATGCCATCGGCATCAATATCGTCGGCCGAGCTAATCATCAGAACCGGCGCATGCGGCACTGTGGCCGCACGCTCGGATTGGGCCACGTTACGCACGGCGTACGGGCTGATCACGAGATAGCCGAGGGGAGTAATCGGCCAGGAGATTTGCGCCTGGCGCCCGGCCGGCGTTGCTGCGATGGTCTGCACGGTATAGGCGCCGAGGTCAGCTCCCGCTAACGCGACCTCAGACCAATCAAGGTTCTGAAGTCCTGGTTCGTCGCGCAAGCTGCGCGCGCGGATTTGTCCAAGCAGCGTCGATAACCTTGCGATCCGATCCGCCATTAGTTCAGCTCGGAAACGAGCCTTTGCAGCGCGCTCAAAATCGCCACTTCGAGCTTCGGCCGAGGACCAAACTTGCGCGTCCTCGGGCAGGGCCTGGATGACGATGACGGCGTAGTCAGACTTCGCCCAAGCGCTAACCCAGTGATTGGCTTCATCATCGCCTTGCCCGAGGCTTGGCAAATAAATGACGATCGGGTGCCGGAAGCTGTCGGCAGGACGTGTCACGGTGGCGCTCCAAGGCGTCTCGGAGCTCGGACCCATGATCCGAAATGTTTGGATTGCATGCTCACTGGCAATCGGGTAGGCGGTGGCGCGATACTGCGCCACCGCTTGCGTGTCTACGTGGGCGGTTGGCGTCGATGTGCACGCAGCAAGCAAAGCCGCACTGGCGCCAAGCGACGCGGCGACGTACGCAGATAGCGAAAAACGCCTGCTCGTATTTGTTGTTTCGACTGAAAATCTTGCGGCCAAAAAAGTGCGTGCTCTCATCCACAGGTCGCTACAAGCGATGCGCCCCGAGTCCAAAACGCGATACGTTCGTAGGGGCAAAAGCGCAGTGTAGCGGCAGTCGAAAGCCTCGGACGCAAAGCAAGTTGGCGTACGATCCCAGCGTCGCAGCCAACATAAAGGCGGGCAGGGACATGATCGTTGAAATTGCCGAATTTTCTATTCGTCCCGGGGCGCAACAAGAATTTGATGCCGCGATCCGGCGAGGAATCGATTCGGTCGTGGCATTTTCGCCGGGGTTTCGCCGCTACGAAGTGCAGCGCGGAATCGAGTCACCCGAGCGATATGTGCTACTGATCGAGTGGGACCGCGTGGAAAGTCACACCGTCCAATTTCGTGGCTCCGACGCGTTCTTGCGCTGGCGCGAAATCGTTGGGCCCTATTTTGTCAAGCCGCCGCACGTTGAGCATTTCGAGCGCGTGTGCGGCACACGTGCTCCGTAAACTGGCCGCCTAGTGCTGCTTGGTGCGGCGAAGCGCTTGTCGCAAGTGCCGCTGTGTGCACACGCTCAGAAAATCACGAACCCGCGCGCCCTCTTGCAAGCGCAAGAGTTCCCGCTCGTAATGAACTTTGATTTCCGCTGCGGGCCGGCGCATTTCCGTGGCTAGCGCGTCAATTGCGGCTTCATGTACAGCCGCCTCCGCATCACTGGCGTAGATCGTTCGCATCTGCATACTCCGGCACTTTGCCTTCTTCGTGTCGATTTCAGCCGAAATTTTCCTAGGAAAATTTCAACCCCTCAGCCTAATCGGCGATTTTTTTGTCGGAGATCAATTACAATTTATTCGTATTGCAGACCTCAACGGCGCTCGCTTTGCGGCCAAGGCAGCCGCTGTTTTTGCGCTTCGTCGTGCCAGCGCCGTTCCTCTTCGTGAATATACCGCTGCGTGGTCCTTCTGTCAGAGTGCCGCGCATCTTTTTGTACGAATCGCTCCTCCATACCCGCGTCGACTTTGGCGGTGATGCCGGTATGGCGCCCCCAGTGCGCGGAGGCCGCGCGCAGCTTCTCAGCTTTGTGTTCCAAACCCGGTCCCAGCAGATCCGCGGCCTGAAAAAACAATCGCTTAAGTATCTGATTTAAACGTCTAGCTGTAATTGGCGTGCGCGAGCGCAAGCCCACTAACAAAGGGGTTGTATCGCTGCGCCGGGGAACCGCCGATAGTCCCAAATGTTTGCGATAGCGCACCAGTGCCTGCACCATGTCATCGGGGACGGGAACTTTAGCGCGCTTGCCGCCCTTGCCGGTGACATGCCACCACCATAGTCCGCGTTCCTCCTGAAAGCTGTTCATGCGATGGCTTTCGAGTTCCCCGGCCCGCGGTGCAAGCAGATACAGTATCGCGCAGATAAAGCGCAGACGCTCGTATTCGTCCGCTTCCGAGGGTGTGTTGCGCGGCTGCGCTTCGACCGCGCGGGTTACCGCCGACCACATGTCGGTGTCCAAAAAACGCTCGACCGACGTGGACTCGGGCAGGGGCGCGGCCGCGGTGCCGGGTCCTAGGGCCTCGAGGGCAAGTTTTCGTCTGCGCTGGCGAATGAGCCCAAGTGGGTTTCCGGCGAGGTAACCGGCATCGACAAGGTAGGCCATCAAGGAATTGATAGCAGCGATCGCCGTGAGCAGCGCCGATTCGCTAAGCGGACCTACAAATGGTCGCCAATCCTTCGAGGCTCGGTTGACCTTGGGGCCACACCAGCGTTGTGCCGGTTGCGGATCGGCAAGAAAATTCAAATACCCTTCAAAGTCCTGTCGCGTCAGACTCGAAAGCGCTTTGCCGCATTCGTGAACAGCCCACAACAAAAGCCGCTCACACTCGCGCTGGTAGATGCG
>CAZSOI010000156.1:0-4494 GCA_964608115.1 uncultured Burkholderiaceae bacterium
GCTGCAGGATCTGGATCGAACGGCGGATCTCGTCGTCGCGTCCGATCACCGGATCGAGTTTGCCGATCCGCGCCCGCTCGGTGAGATCGATCGTGTATTTCTTCAGCGCCTCGCGCTGACCTTCGGCCTCGGCCGAACCGACGTTGGTGCCGCCGCGAACGGCATCGATCGCCGTCTCCAGCGCCTTGCGGTTGGCCCCGTGCTCGCGCACCAATTGACCTGCTTCACTCTTGTCGTCAACTAGCGCCAGCACAAAAAGTTCGCTGGCGATATAGGCGTCGCCACGCTTTAGCGCTTCTTTTTCCGTCTGGTTAAGCAGCGCCATCAGCTCTCGACTAATCTGAACTTGGCCGTCGGTGCCTTGCACCTGCGGCAAACGCTTCAGAGCGGTCTCGACGGCAGCACTCAGGGGGCCGACCGCGACACCTGCCCGTTGCAACAGGGAGCGCGCCGAACTGTCGTCCTGGCGTAGCATTGCCGCCAACACGTGCATCGGCTCGATATATTGCTGATCGTTGCCAAGCGCAATTGACTGTGCGTCGGCCAGTGCTTCCTGAAAGCGCGTCGTAAGCTTATCTTGGCGCATGAGAATCGTTGTCGTTTGCTATGGGTCGGCCACTAAGGCTAAACGGCAGTGCATGCCCCCTGCAAAGGGCCCTAATGCGCCCAAGGTTGGGCAGGAACCCGCGAATTTCAAGTGCATTTTCCGCTTCTGGCCCCTGCTGCTCGTTGCGCGCCGCAATCCGCTTCTGCCCGATAGCCCCTAGCCTTCGCCAGAGGAGAAATGCACGGACACTCAAATTCCTGGCTCACCGCTTTTGCGCGGCAAGGTTTTGTGTGTTCTCCCAGCTCTGGCGCGCCTGCTCGTCGCTTTGGCGCGACTGCACCCAACGTGTACCCTTCGCTCCGGATTCTTGCTTCCAGAATGGCGCCTGAGTCTTTAGATAGTCGATGATGAATCGGCACGCATCAAATGCGTGCTCCCGATGAGTGCTTGCGGTGGCGACCAACACGATCCGATCGCCGGGTCGCAGTTCGCCGAAACGGTGAATGACGCGCACCTGGGTTAGGTTCCAGCGCGCATGCGCAGCGCGCACGATATCTTCCAGGCTTCGCTCCGTCATGCCCGGATAATGCTCCAGCGTGATCTGCTCGACCGAAAAGCCATCGCTAAAATCGCGCGCAACTCCGACAAAGCTTACGATTGCCCCAGCGGCCGCGCTGCGCAAAGCCTCGAGTTCAGCGCCGGGATCAAAGTCCTCCCGTTGAACGCTGATCTGCCACCGCTCGCTCATATGCGCCCTCTCACCAGCCTAGCTGCCTTAGACCTCGGCTCGCACTCGGGCAATCATCCGCCGGTCACGGGCGGAAAAAACGCCACCTCGGCGCCATCGCGCAACGTCGCATCGTCCGTGCAAACGACCTGATCGAGTGCAATGCGCAATGGTTGCACCTGAGAAAAGGCACTCGACCACGGTTCGCCGCGTGCGATTAGCCAGGTGCGCAACTGCCCAAGGTCTTTTACCGTGCCTGGCGGCTCGATTATGTCGCGCGAGCGGCCGACCGCCTCGCGCATACGAGCAAAATACAAGATTGTCAGCTTCATATGTCGTCGCCTCGGATCCCTGGCTGATCGGTCCGGCCGCAACCGTAGGAATATTGTCCTTTGATTCGCTTAGGCTGGACCCGTTAGCTCTGAGAAAGAAAGATACCGTACGCTTTGCCCGCGCTCGATCGGTGTTGCCGCGGGCAGGTCGACAAGGCCGTCAGCCCACGCAACGGAGCTTAGCAGCGAGGAGTTTTGACTGGGGAAAAGGTCCAGCCCTCCCGATTCATTCAATCGCACCCGCACGTACTGCCGTCTTGCGAGGTCGGCCCCAAATTGGAAGTCTGCGCGCAGTTGCACCGTCCTTGGCATGACGTCGCGAACGCCCAGACAGCGCAGCAAAAAAGGGCGAACAAACAGCACGAAGGTTACGAAACTTGAGACTGGATTGCCAGGAAGGCCGATAAACGCCACTTGGCCCACGTTCCCGAAAGCAAGTGGCTTGCCGGGCTTCATGGCGATTTGCCACATCTGCAGCGCTCCCAATCGCGTTAAGGCCGCTCTGACGTGGTCTTCCTCCCCTACCGAGACGCCTCCGGAGCTCAAAATAAGGTCCGCGTCCTTTGCCGCCTTTTCGAGCGCCTGACAGGTCGCCTGCAGCGAGTCTGGAACGATCCCCAAATCATTGACCGTGCAGCCGAGCGATTCGAGCAATCCCTTCAACACAAATCGGTTCGAGTTATAGATGCGCCCCGGTGCGATTTCGGTGCCGGGCATCGCCAATTCGTCGCCAGTGGTAAACAGCGCCACTCGGGGGCGCCGCACCACACAAAGGCGCGCAACGCCCACCGAGGCCGCAATGCCCAAATGCTGGGCGCGCAGCGGTTGGCCGACCAGCAGCGCCGGCGCGCCAAGCGTAAAATCGCTACCTACGCGGCGAATCCACTGACCTGGCTTGGGGGCCTCCAAAATAACGACGCTCTGGCCGTCTGTGCGAGTTGCCTCCTGCATGACGACTGCGTCACTGCCCTCGGGTACCGGTGCGCCCGTGAAGATACGCGCTGCGGAGCCGGCTGCTAGCCGGGTCGGGGGTTGTCCGGCAGTAATGCGCTGACCCACTGGCAGGCTCATCGGTATTTGCCGCAAATCGCTGCAGCGCACCGCATAGCCGTCCATTTGTGCATTGTCTAGCGGGGGCACGTTTACGCGCGCGACCACCGCCTCGGCAAGCACACGACCAGCGGCATCTTGCGTCGGCAATTCCTCGACACCAACTAGCGGCTGTGCCGCCGCAAGCATTCGCTGAAGAGCCTCATCGACGGTTAGCACAAGGGCACCTTAAGTTGGGTCGCGATAAATCGGGCAACCTCGTCAACGTCATTTAAATCCAAAATGGGCACTGGCGATTGTATCGGTCCCCCGCTCACCTTCATGTCGGTGGCAAGGGCGATTACCCCGGCGCAGATCATGGGCGCTGCCACACCCGAAGAGGCAATGTGCGGTTGTGCTCCAATTGCGCTTCGCTGCACCTCGATAAAGGGCAGGCCCGCTTGCCCTCGATAACCTTCAACGAGAACCAGGTCACAGGGACTAAGTCTGGCGAGTTGCCGAGCCAGCTCGTCCGCACCCGAATCGTTGGTCGAATCCTCGTCGCTCAATAGTGCCCAGCGTCGTCCGGACCCAACCAATACTTGCGTCGCACCGGCGGCGCGAAAGCGATAGGAATCCTTGCCCGGCCGATCGATATCGAACCCATGGTGAGCGTGCTTGATCGCGGCAACCCGCAGCCCTGCTTGGCAAAAGTGCTCGATTAGGCGCTCGATCAACGTCGTTTTCCCCGAGCCGGAACTACCGACAAAACCAATCGCTTTCAAGAGTGTCCTTCGTGTGAGCGCGGTGCAAGTGAAACCCTCGGACACCGCCGCGCACGCGAGCAATAGCCTGAGCTACAGTGCGTGCGCCTGCAAATACTGGCGCAGCCGCTCAGGGTCAGCGGAAAGCCGTTCATAGCGCTGCGGGAGCTCCTCGATGCCACGAAATGCAGCCGGTCGATCCGGCTCGCGACCAATCGCCTCGCGGATTGTTTGCGCAAATTTTACCGCCTGAGCCGTCTCGAGGCAGATCATAGGCACACCCGTTCGCCGGTGTTCGCGAGCGACCTTCACACCGTCGGCCGTGTGCGGATCGATCATGCGCCCATCGCGTTCGAATTGGGCCCGAATGGTCGCCAGTCGGTCCGCATGGGTGCTGCGCCCGGACGAAAAGCCGCTGGCAACTACGGCGCTCCAGAAGGCTGTTTGCTTTAAATCGAAGCAGGCCTGCGTATCGACCGACCACCACAGTTCACGCACGACGGTCGGATCGCGACCGACAATGTCGAAAATAAAGCGCTCAAAGTTCGATGCCTTGGAAATATCCATCGAGGGGCTGCTCGTGACGTAGGTCTCCGGACCCCGGCGGACGCGATAGCGTCCTGTGCGGAAAAATTCATCGAGAACGTCATTTTCGTTTGTCGCCACGATCAGCTGCCCTATGGGCAATCCCATTTGGCGCGCGATCCACCCCGCCAACACGTTTCCGAAGTTACCCGACGGAACGCAAAAATCCACCTGCTCCAAGTCATCGTGCGTGACGCTGAAATAGCCGCGGAAGTAGTACACGACCTGCGCCACTATGCGCGCCCAGTTGATGGAATTGACTGCTCCCAGGTGATGGTTGCGCTTAAACGCAACATCCGATCCAATACTTTTCACCAAGTCCTGGCAATCGTCGAAACTGCCATCGATGGCAATGTTGAAGATATTTTCGTCCCGCAAGGAGTACATCTGGGCGCGCTGAAAGTCACTCATGCGGCCGTATGGAGAGAGCATGAATACGCGCATGCGGGCCCGCCCGCGCATGGCCACTTCGGCGGCGGAGCCAGTATCGCCTGACGTGGCGCCCAAAAT
>CAZSOI010000157.1:0-8643 GCA_964608115.1 uncultured Burkholderiaceae bacterium
AAATCCCAGACCAACGGCAATTAACAGCACGACAACGACGACGGCGATAAACCAATACGGAACGCGCCGTTGCGAACTGGGAATTTTATCGACCAACTCCCAATCCTCCATGCCCCGCTTGGCAAGCCGCTCCGCGTCCGACGCGTAGCCGAAATGATCCTCGGGGTTATGACCCCATTCCGGTTGCACCGGCGTTGGCAGCCCAAGGTGCTCAAACCCCGTCGCTTGACTGCGATTGGGCGAGCGCGCTTGCGTATCGGACTCTTCACCGCCTGCGGCTGTTTGTTGCGACTCTTGCTTGGCCGGTTCGTTCATTTGCTAACCCTCCGTATGCTGGGTGCCCAAATGCCTCGGCGCACCCGTGACTCTTAGCCGGCGAAGTGCTGAAACTGGAAGTGACCCACCCATCCGTCCTGCGCTCGCACGTCGATCTGGACGGGATACAAGCCATGTTTGAGCTGCGGCGAGATCGACAAGATCAAAGATTGGTGCTGCACCTCTCCGAGTTTTAGCGCCTCAGTGCTCAGACGATAGTCGCGCGGGTCGATTCCCGAAACGTGAACGCGTAAGTCCCCCTCGCGGTAGCGCTTGTTTGCAATCGCGATCTGATAATCGGTGATGACTTGGCCGGCAACGGCTGGGCGATGGTCCACCGACAGATGATATGGTTCGTAGCTCCAAATTCCCCAGGCAAACATGCCGACGCCAAGAAAACTAAATGGCAGCGCCCAACGCGAGCGTCCGAGCAGCGAATATTCGTTGTTGCGCTTTCGTGTAAAAGCTTCCGCTCGACCAGCGCGCTCCCCGAATTCAAAACGCAGCAGGCCCGGCGTGCCTTGCTTCTGATGCATGCGGTTACAAGCATCAACGCACTCGCCGCAATTTATGCAACTGTCGAAAACATCGGTACTGCGCGGATCCAAATCGATGAAGCACTTTGTGCTGCAGTAATTGCAACCCTCGCAATCCGCGGCCCGGCTTGCATCGTAGGCAATGTGCAGCGTCTGGCGGGTCTTAAAAGAGTGCTGCCAGACTCGATATACGCATATGAAGCGGCACCAAAAGTGGCGTATCACCGTCACGTCCAGGAGCACGATGAGCACGAATACGCCATAAATCCAGTGCAGCGAACTGGCAAGCGCAGCATCGGGTCGAAGAAGCACGAAAGACCACACCACTGGCAACGGGTAAAAATAGAGCATCGGCACGAGGGCAACTGCCATTGAGGCAGCAATGAAGCAAATCCCAAGCAAGATCCAGTTGCGCAACCGGTCCTTGGACGCTGTAACCTGCACCGGCGCGCCGTCCAAACTGACCTCCGCGCGCTTTCCTAGAAATTTGCGGGTCATGAAATTAGCCCATTCAGCGACGCTGTTCTGGGGGCAAACCCATCCGCAAAACACGGTTCCCGCGATGGAATACAAAAATACGAGCATCGTTGCAAGAAAAATCCAAAGCCCAAAAAACAAGAAAAAATCCGAAAACCAGATCTGGCGATCAAGTATTACCAAAGCACCAGCGGTCGGGTCGATGCGAAACAAGCCGGTCGTTGGCACGAGCACAATGAGTGCGAGCGCGAGAACTTGAGCGGCTCGGCGGCGGCCATGAAATGCGACCGCGTTTGGCCCTGCCACTGGCGAGGATCCCGAAGGCATCGCCCTTACCGGTATCTGACGCAGACGAGTCTGGGCGGAGTACGACATAGGGGTGTTAAGCGTACCCTAATCGCACGCACCGCAGGACCTTATGTCTCTTGCCGGGCGGGTTTTTGTCCCTTGCCTGGTGAGATGGCGCAACGGCGCAACGCAAACTGGATTCAGACGCTTGCCAGCGACCAATTCTCATTCTGATTTTGCAACTTGCGCGCCCTCGCAGGACGCCGCAACCTCGGCATCAAGCGGCGCGACTTGACATAAGCGCTGCAATGCGGGCACGGCGGTCGGACGGCCGCCGTCGCGATCTAAGCGCCACAGCGCGCGCAGTGCCTCCAAATGGTCAGGATCAATGCGCAAGATGCGCTCGAGCGCACGACGCTCCCCAATCCTGTGCTCTTGGGCTGCGACCTCAAAGAGATCGTCGGCCAGTGCGCTTGCAATCCAGTGATCTCGGGGGTTGGTCTCAAATGCCAAGCGGGTGAGCTGGCGGGCGCGTGTCGTATCGGAGGCCATAAACGCCAGCCAAGATTGCACTGCCAGCTCGCTGGCTACATACGCACTGGCAAAAGATTGCTGCTCACCGGGTTCGATTGCGAGCTGGGCGCTTGCAGTTACTGCGTCGGGTCGACGGCGCACCAGCGCCTGCAACACTTCCGCCAGTGGGGCTTGTTCCTGATAGCGAAGGTGCGGAAGACGAAACTCGATCACGGGACGGCTTTCACTTTGAACCGGCCCAAGGCCCGCCGCGATGGGCCCCCAATATCGTCCGAGCCAGGTTTCGGCTCCCTCCTTGCCGGTCATCGCGTCGATCTGCTCGTTGGTGCGCCCAGTAAGATTCTGCGCGACGGTGCGGCCGCTAAATAGGGGTGTTGGCGATCCCACCATTGCCAGGTGCATCCCGTCCAGGAAAATTTGCGCGTTGGGAAAGACCTGCTGAAAGCTGCGCAAGACGGTATACAAGGATTCGAGATCAAACTGATTTAAAGCGATCCACTGAGCAAAGATACCGTCCGCCCCCAAATGCTTGCGGGCCCGGCGGAACTGTTCAACGGAAAGCAAGTTGCTCATTCCGGCCAAATCGGGATGAAACAGGTCACCGACGATTACGTCGTATTGCTTTTCGCTTGCCGCCAGAAAGTGCCGCGCGTCGTCGTGCACCACGCGCATGCTGCGCATGACCTCGTGGTTGATCGGCGTAAACCACGATCGTGCTGCGGCGATGGCGCCTGGCGATAATTCCACCGCGGTGCGGTCTAACTCGGGATAGGCCAAAGAACCGCTGGCCGAGATGCCCGTGCCCAGCCCCAGAAACAAGATGCTTCGTGGTGCGCGATGCAACAACAGCGGCAATCTGGCCTGGTCGGCCTGGATTTGTACTGCCGCCGGGTCGGTTGAAGCGTCCATGTGTTGCAGATCGGTTAGCAATGTGCGTTGGCCATCGGAACCTTGAGTCACGTGATTTAGGGTAAGCGCATCCTCGTAGTGATCGAGCTGCTCAACGACTGCCGCCGACTGGGGCAACATACGTTTGGGTTCGGGAAACGCGCGAAGCAACCAAGCTGCGGCCAATGCCAGGGGAAGAGCCAGCGCCAAGCTGCGCGGGGCGCCCAGAGCTAGTCCTAGCGCTAGGAGCATAAAAGCGGCCAGACCAACGCTTGCCGCAGTTCCCAGCAAGGGGATGGCAATTAACACCGTAAAAACCGCACCGATGGCTGCTCCCATGCAGTTGGCGCCGTACAGGAGAACAGCACGAGATGGATCTTCGCTGGCGGAGAAGTTGCGGTGTGCCAGGACGGGCAACCATGCCCCCAATGCGATCGTCGTTGGCAGCGTGCACAGTCCAAGCGCCAGCGCCTGCACCGCAAGCGCGGAAGACAGCGATGCAAAGTGCTGCTCCTGCATCCATACGGAGAACGCGGGCAAGGCCCAAAGTCCCAACAGCGTACAACCGCTAGCGGCGAGAGGGACGGCAACAGCGAGCCAGCGCGCGTTGTGTGCACGCGCCGCGAGCAAGCTCCCGGCGGCGGTACCCAATAGGTACACTGCCAAGATGATTGCCAGAACATATTCCGTGCGCAGCATGACGATTCCATAAAGGCGCGTCCACGCCATCTCCAACATGAGCGCGCAGGCGCCCACCATTGCATAGGCCATCAGCAATCCTCGTGTAGGCCGCTTGGAGGCCGACTCGGCTGCCTGCCGGGTGCAAGTGCTTGATGGCGCGCGCGATGCGCTTTTTCCTAGCAACCAGCCTGCACCAGCCACGAGAATTCCGCACGACGCAATTGCTCGCAGCGCCGCGGACCATCCGAATGCCGCCAATAACGCGAGGCTGACCAAAGCTCCGGCGGCCGCGCCGAGGCTATTTAGCCCATAAAGTCGCCCGAGCAGTTGTGCCGACCAGTCATATGCGCGAAGGACCATCGGAAAACTTGCCCCCATTGCGGCTGCCGGAAGCGCCAACATGAAGACTGCGACCGCTGCCTGTATCGTGTACCACTGCCACCACGCAGTTTGTGCAGCGAGCGCCTCCAACGCTGGTCCGCCTGCCTCGGCGAGCGCTGGCAAGGCCAGCGCGTATAGCGCAACGGAGAATTCGAGCAGCGAGAAGGTCTTTAGGGCTCGCGCCACGCCGACCGTTCCCTTGTAGCCAACGGCAATCAGGGAACCGACGCCCAGTCCCAGCATGAAGGCTGTTACGGTCGCGGCCACGCCAAATATGCTTACCCCGAATTGCGCCGAGAGCATGCGCGCCCAAAGCACCTCGTAGCACAGACCGGTTGCACCACTGAAAAAGTACAACGCGGCAAGTAGCCGACCAGCCGCCGGCGCAAGACCGCTGGCGCGATCTGCTTTGCTCAAAACGGGCGAAACCAGACTATGCCGACGATTGCGTGAACGATTGCCAGGGTCACGCTCAACCCGGCACATACCATGTGCGCAAGATATACGGGTTTACCGAATACGCCCATGGCAATTCCCAAGGAGCCGGTTATCAGCAAAAGAATGAGCAGCGGCGCGCCCAACGCAAACATCACCCAACGCCGCGTACGATCCGTAGCGTTGGCCTGCGGGTTGGCGGCTGCGGCCTTTTCGAACGATTGCAGGATCTGCGTACCGCTGGTTTCGGTGGAAGGCTCCTCTGCGGCGCCGGCCGGCAGCGCCAGGGCGGCAGCGCCGAAAACAAAGAATGCCGCCAACAGTCGCAGCAAACGCTGCGGGAACATCGCGCCAAAAAACCGGTACCAGAGCAGCATCGGAGTTCTAAGGCTGCGGCGGCTTGCTGGAGTCCGGCACCTGTGTTCGGTCGCGCTTGCGCAGTGAATTGCGCCACATAAGGACGACCATCAGGATGAACGGCGCAAAAACGCCCATTAGCAAGAACAGGAAAATGTGCCAGGGCGTGTCGATTGTGACGTGCAAAAAGCGGTAGCTGTTGACGGCTGACCACGCGGGCGACGCAAGCGCGCCTGTGAGCAAGGCCATGCAGAGGCGGCGAAGCGTTCGACTCATCGGGCTTTTGCCAGGGGACCGGCCGCGTCCGTTGCGCAACGGAAGCCAAAAAAGTCCGACGCGTAATTGGGCCAGTTGTAGCCCCGATGATAGGTTGCGGTGGAAAAAGGATCACCCTTCCACGAACCGCCGCGCAGCACCTTGTAATGCCGATTGACCGGAATTTGGTCAGAGATTTTCATTGCGCGATCTTCCGCCCCTTTGCTCACACTTATCTTGCCCTGGAAGAGATCGGCGGGGGCATCGCTGCCTTCGTATGGCAGGAAGTCATCATCCACCCACTCGCTGACATTGCCCGCCATATCAAAGGTGCCGTACGGGCTTACACCGTTTTTGTAGGTGTCCACATTTGTCGCAGACCCAACATTGTAATAGGTGTTTAACCGCTTCGGATCCATCGTATTGCCCCACGGCCAGCGGCGCGCGTCCGTACCTCGCGCCGCCTTTTCCCATTCGGCTTCGGTTGGCAGGCGCTTGCCCGCCCATGCAGCGTAGGCCCGAGCGTCGTACCAGTTGACCAGCGTGACGGGGTAAAGCAATTCGCCCTCGGGTATGCGGCCGTCCTTCCATGTCGACGGCGGGCGGTGCCCGGTCTCCGCAAGAAACCGGGCGTACTGCGCATTGGTGACGAGGTACTTGTCAATGCGGTACTCTGGCAGAGTCACCGTGTGCAGCGGGTGGTCCTGCGGGTCGGCTCGATCATAGTTAGTACCCATGGCGAAAACACCTGCGGGGATTACCACCATCGAATCGAGTTCCTCCCAGCGCTCCTTGCTCAAAAGTGCCTGCGCGTCTTCAACCGTGTAGCTAGCGTCCGCGACTGCGGCACGGGCCTTTTGGTGTTCGTTGCGCTCATGCAGGGCAATGTCCTCGCCGGCCGCTCGCACATGCGAGGTCTCTTCGTGCAAATCGTATGTCGCCTTCTCGCGCATCTCGCCCATGCGCGTAGAGCCGATCATGACCACGTGCAAGCTGCCGCCGATCACTAACAGCGCCATGCAGGTGATAACCGTGGCAGCAAGAAAGCGCGAGCGACGCTCGCGCTCTTCGGGGCCGGGAAGCACGTGCCGTCTCATTGCTTGCGATCCGGTATTTTGGAGGCCACCTTTGCTGCGGCCGAACGTGTGTAAATTCGCTTGATGAAAACCTCGCCCAGAATTCCGCCGAAAGCGGCGCCCTCGATGGCTAGAATGACGAAAAATCCCCACCAGCCAAGCGGAATTAGGGTGCTTTCTGCCGGGATCTCGCCCAGGTATCGGAGCTGTCCATAGCTGATAAAGCGCACGATGAGCGGTGGGAAATAGCACAGCCATTTTCCGCCACGGCCAAAGACCCAGGCAACGGCCAGACCCGCAATAAATGGCACGATAAACACGTCCAGCCACAGCACCGCGCTCGTTAGCCCCGAAAAGCCGTGCCAAAGTTCCATCTTTATGCCCAGAAGGCGATCTCCGAAATAATTCACCGCGCTGCCGATCATCAGTGCGGCCGATCCTAGGGCGTAACGGGGCTTCGTCGGTTCCATTTGTCCGGCGGGCGCGATTTGCGCTGCTGCGAAAAAACGATAGCGTAATACGTCTTAGCGCGGCGTGCTGCCCGCCTACGGCGCGGCCATCGCGGCAGCGTGGGTCCGCACTGGCAGGCGCAACTCTATGCGCAGCCCGGTTGGCTTGTTAGGGTGAAAATCAAGCCGCGCTCCATGTAACCGAGCAACGCGCTCAACGATTGCCAGTCCCAAGCCAGCGCCAAGGGCGCCTGAGCGGGATGGATCGCCACGTTCAAATGGGCGCACCAGACGGCTGATCTCGTGCGGCGCAATGCCCGGCCCGTGGTCGGCGACTATGAGCACGGCTTCGTTGCCGTCGCTTTGCAAGGAGATCTCCAGTTGCAAGGATCCATCGGCGGACCTGCCATAGCGTTGCGCATTGCTTAACAGGTTATCCAAGGTTCGCGCCAACTCGGTTCGATGGCCGAGCACGAAGATTCCCGGCTGCAGGTTTGCGTTTAGCTGAACAAACTGCGCCAGCGAGACATCTGTTTCCGTTGCTGCCCCTGCGCCGACAGGTGCCTGCATTCGATTGCGAATCAGGGCTTCTCGTACGAGCGCGGAGAGATCAACTTCTTCGGCCCCGCGCGCAGGCGTTGGCAACGCATAATCCAGAAACTGGCGAACGATCGAATCGATTTGCTCAAGATCGCCGATCATTGCATCGCGGCTTGCTTCGGGCAGCTCACTCATCTCGAGCTCAAGGCGCATGCGCGTTAAGGGCGTTCGCAGATCGTGCGATACTCCGGCCAGAAGGATCGCTCGATCGCGATTGAGTTTTTCAAGATCCGAAACCATTCGGTTAAAACTGCGGTTGACGGTTCGGATTTCGATGGGCCCTTTGTCGGGCAGCGGCAAAGGGACGTGTCCTGCTCCCAAATCACCTGCCGCGCGCGACAGTGCTGCCAGGGGCCGATTCACTAGACGTGCAATGGTGATTGCCGCCAGCAAAGAAAAAACGGTGGCCAGCGCCGCCCACGCGATCCAACCACGGCCAATGTCGCGTCGTAGTAGGTCGCGCTCGATGTACACCCAGTACGCGTCTTCGTCGATAGAAAAACTCACCCAGAAGCCGCTGATGCCGTTAACCTCGGAGGCAAGGCGCGTGTTGGCCCCCAGGTGCCGTTGCACCTCCTGCTCTACCAGTCGCAACAACGCCGAATCGCGAAGCGGCTTTACCCGGTCACTGGTTTCGAGCGGTACCACGCGCAGACTTTCGTTTTCCAGCAGATCGGCCAACAAGTCACGGCGCCGATCGGGATCGGAGTACACCAGGGCGATGCGAGTGGCATTGATGATGGAGACCACCTGCTCGGCAATCTGATGTGCCCGTGGCTCGCGCTCAAAAACCCGGACCGTCGGCACCCACGCCACTAGGCTGGCTACGGCCAGCGAGACGATCAGCAAAAAGGTGCGCCAGAAAAGCGGCGGGGAGCGCACTTTCAAAAAGAAGCGTTTCAACTGGTTCCGTCGGGAACAAAGACGTAGCCCAGACCCCAGACCGTCTGGATGTAGCGAGGTTTGCTCGGATCGGGCTCTATGAGTTTGCGCAGCCGCGAAATTTGCACATCGAGGCTACGGTCAAAGGCTTCGTACTCGCGTCCGCGCGCCATTTCCATCAGTTTTTCCCGCGAAAGCGGCACTTTGGGGTAGCGCGCGAAGACTTTCAGGACGGCAAACTCACCCGTCGTCAGTGGCATCGTTTCGCCAGACTTGGTCAGCGTGCGCGTGGCTAAGTCAAGCGAAAATTCTCCAAAGGTCACGCTCACCGGCTCTTGCGAAGGCGCGCCGGGCACTTCAGCGGGGGCTTTGCGTCGCAACACGGCATTGATCCGGGCGAGCAATTCGCGCGGATTAAACGGCTTGGCCAAATAGTCGTCCGCGCCCATTTCCAGACCGACAATGCGATCGACGTCCCCGCCCTTGGCC
>CAZSOI010000158.1:0-15984 GCA_964608115.1 uncultured Burkholderiaceae bacterium
AAACCGGGGGCTTTGACTGCGCAGGTCTTTAAAACGCCGCGAACTGTGTTTACGACCAGTGTCGCAAATGCCTCCCCAGTAACATCCTCGGCAACAATGAGCAATGGCCGATTGCTTTTGCTGACTTCTTCGAGCACCGGAAGCATCTCGCGTACGGAAGAAATCGGTTTTTCGTGCACGAGCACCAGGGCATCTTCCAGCACCACCCGCTGCTTTTCCGCGTCATTGATGAAGTAGGGCGAAAGATACCCACGGTCGAACTGCAATCCTTCTACGACCTCCAGCTCGTTTGACATGCCGCGTCCGTCCTCGGCCTTGATTACGCCAGCATGTCCGACGCGCTCCATCGCATCGGCAATGAGATCACCAATCGCCCGATCGCCGTTTGCCGAAATCGTCCCAACCTGGGAGATCTCCTGTTTGGTCGTGCAAGGTCGTGAACATTTCTGCAGCTCGGCAACGACCAGTTCCACCGCCTTGTCGATACCTCGTTTGATCTCCATCGGATCGTGCCCAGCGGCGACAAACTTTACCCCTTCGACGACGATGGACTGCGCCAGAACAGTTGCGGTCGTCGTGCCATCCCCCGCCTTTTCGGAGGTCTTGGATGCAACTTCGCGAACCATCTGCGCACCAAGATTCTCGACCGGATCGGCAAGCTCAATTTCGCGGGCCACAGCTACGCCCGAGTTGATGACCGTAGTGCCGCCATACGGTCGCCCGAGGACGACGGTGCGGCCCTTAGGGCCCAGGGTGACCTTTACGGCATCCGAAAGGATGTTAAGTCCGGCGAGGAGCCTTTGCCTCGCATCCTCGTGAAATACGATCTGCTTGCTCGCCATAATGAAAAGTCCTCGTTCCCTGTCTTGTCCGTCACACACAGCAGTGCATTGGCTTTGGGGCTATCTGCAGCCGTCAGCTAGATCCTAAGGGCGGGCTTTGGCGGCTTTTTTGACCGAAAACAACCGACTCCGAGGTTCGAGATTCGCATGAGGCCTAAGGCATAGCGAGCGGCGCCGCAGCGTTTGCGCCTGGGACGAGGGGCAGGCAGCTGAAGCCAGACAGCTAATTCTAGGGTCACGCGATGGGCGCCGTTGGTCGTCGGATGGTTTGGCTCTCCCTACACCGAAACACAAGTGCCGGCGGTAGGCTTTTTACCGCTTGGACAAGAAGCTTTATGAGGTTCGCGACCAAGGCTGCACGGGCCCGCGGATTTATCCGCTTGGGCATTGGGTTGCCCCGGCAAGACTCGGGGGAGACGGGCGATGGGTCTTGGCAAGAGCGATTTCGCGGGCCAATGCCGGCTAAAAAAGCGCAAATGGGTGCCGAGCAAGCTTTGGGAACACTTTTCGATATGGCCCCGGTCGGCGAGCTTTTTTTGATGCGCTCGCGTCGCAAGGACAGGTCCTTCGGCTACCGGGGGCAGGCAAAGGTGCTATTGGGTATGGCGTTGCGAAGGGCACTTTGAGTTCTAAAGCCGCGGGCCGCAATCATTCCCCTGGCACTGGCAAGCCTCGCAGTTACTGCTTTCGTCGCCGTTGTTTTTTGGAAACCCCCATGTTATTGTATAAAGTTAAATATACGATATAAATTATTGTTTTATAACAATAAATATTTAGCGGAAATTAAAAAAGAAGGCGTCAAGATTACGGAACCAAGCGCGATTTGCAGCGCGCGCGAGCGTGCAAGCGCGCAACGACCTGTGACCTGTTGCGCTCGCAATCCCCGGCACGTCAGCATTAAAAAGCCCAAGCTACGGCTGCATAAGACAAACCTGAGGCAGCAAGACGGCGCGGGTGCGAGTTCGAGAACGCGGGAAGATGGCTGCCAGAGGACGGTCTCCCTGGGCTAGTGCTGCTCGTTCTCTTAAGCGGCTGTTTGACCCCACTTGGCGCAATTGCCCGACCGGGCCGAACGATAGCCTTCTTTAGCGTGTCATCGCGCTCGCTGCGGCAAGAGCTGCCTTTCTTGGCGTAGCCGCAGCGCGCTGTGTTCGTTGAGCTCATCGATCATTGCCGCCACGGAATTGCGCTCGTGTTCGACAAATCTTCGTACGGCGGCATGCATCGAGGGGTCGCGCAACCAGTGCGCTGACGCGGTGAGCTGTGGATCCAGTCCACGCGCCATTTTGTGAGCCCCTTGGGCGCCGCCTTGGAACACCCGCAGACCCCGCTCGATGGCAAACTCGATCATCTGGTAATAACAGCACTCAAAATGCAGACACGGCACATCACGGAGGGCGCCCCAGTACCTCCCGTAGAGCGCTGATTGCTCTTGATCAAAAAGCGCCAAGGCGCTCGCAATGGGAAGACCGTCACGTGTGGCATGAACCAGCAAAAGGTTCTCAGGCATGTCCCGTGCGATCGATAGAAAAAAATCCAAATTCAGGTAGGGTGGGGCGCAATGCTCTGAGTAAGTGTTTTCATAACAGCGCACGAAAAACCGCCAATCCGCTTCGGTAATATCTCGCCCAACCTTACGCTGCACGAGAACTCCCTCTTCTTGGACTTTGCGGCGCTCGGCGCGAATCTTTTTGCGTTTTGGTTGCGCCATAGCGCCCAGGAATTCGTCAAATGTTCGATATTCTCGGTTGCGCCAGTGAAACTGCACATTGGTGCGGATCAACATGCCTGCGGCGGTTAAAACCTCAATCTGCTCCGGGGGTGCGAACAAGATGTGCACGGAAGACAGCCCCATCCGGGCCACGAGATCCAGAACAATAGCGATCGCCTCTCGCCTTGCGCTGTGATCAGCAGCAATGATTCGTGTACCGGGAACGGGGCTGAAGGGAACCGCTACCACGCCTTTCGGATAATAGGCAATGCCGCGTCGTTCATAGGCCTCGGCCCACGACCAGTCAAATACGTACTCGCCGTATGAGTGCGTCTTTGCATATAACGGCACCGCCGCTGCGAGTTGCTTACCTCGCCAGACTGTCACGAAGCGCGTAAACCATCCCGTATCCGGCGTTGCCGCGCCGCTTGAATAAAGGGCACGCAAAAAGGCGTGCCGTACGAACGGATTGGTATCGGCATCTGCGCGAACGAGTTGGTCCCATGCCGCCGCATCCAGGCGTCGAGGATCCTCGTACAGTATCGTTCGATACTCATCGCTGGCCACTTGACCTATCGGTGCGCGAATCATTGCACGGTCCACATCGCGCCGCTCGTACCAAAATGTGAAACGAGCGCAACCAAATCGCTCCGAAATCGTCTACCTTATCTGGCGGCGCGGCTGCGAGCACTAATCTTATCGGGTTGCTGGGGGGACACTTGCTACGCGTCAAGACCCTCAAATGCCGACAGTGTCATCCTTGGGTCGCATAAATAGGGATCAATTCACGGGGGGTCGAAGTGTCGCCCCGATTTCGGTCCGAGCAAGGTCATGGCGGAGCAAAATTTGGTAGAGAGCAGTTCGGAAGCACTGGGCACCTTGCTCGAAGCGCCGCCCATTAGCAGTGCTTTAGATCGCGTTGTCACGGCCGCGATGGGCCGACTGACACAAGGCCTTTCCCCTGCGTCAGTCATGGGGGCCTACGCCGACTGGTTTGTCCACCTAGCGGCTGCCCCTGGCAAGCAGCACGAGTTGTTGGGCAAGGCGGCGAAAAAGCTGGCGCGGTTGACCCTTTACTCCTCGCGAGCTGCTTTCGAAGCACCCGAGCCCTGCGTTAGGCCGCTGCCGCAAGACCATCGATTCGATGGCCCGGAGTGGCAGCAATGGCCCTTTAATGTCGTCTATCAATTCTTTCTTTGCGGGCAGCAATGGTGGCATAACGCGACCAGCGACGTGCGTGGGGTCACGAAACACCACGAGCAGATGGTGACCTTTTTGACACGACAATGGATCGATATTTTTTCGCCGTCCAATTGGTTGTTTACCAATCCGCAAGTGCTGCACAGGACGATGGAAGAGCGAGGGTACAACCTCGTTCGCGGCGCGCAGTACTGGTGGCGCGATGTGATGGCACTGCTTGCGGGACAGGCACCGGAAGGCGCTGAGCAGTTCGAACCCGGGGTTGGCGTTGCGCTTACACCAGGTAAAGTCATTTTTCGCAATCAACTGATGGAATTGATCCAGTACGAAGCCGCGACCCAAAGTGTCTACCACGATCCAGTTCTCATCGTCCCGTCCTGGATCATGAAGTACTACATCCTGGATTTGTCACCGCACAACTCCTTGGTCCGCTATCTCGTAGAGCGCGGACATACGGTTTTCATGATTTCCTGGCGAAATCCGGGGTCGGAGGATCGCGATCTGGGCATGGACGACTATCTGAAGCAGGGTGTGCTCAGCGCGATCGATGTTCTGGCCGCGATTCGTCCTCGTGCTCGCGTAAATGCTGTCGGCTATTGCCTTGGGGGAACTTTATTGGCAATGGCTGCGGCGCTGCTTTCGCGCGGAGGCGACGAGCGATTGCAATCGTTGACTCTTCTTGCGTCGGAGCTTGACTTTACGGAGCCGGGAGAGCTGGGTCTTTTTATTGACGCGGGGCAGCTCGCCTACTTGGAAGACATGATGTGGGAGAAGGGGTATCTCGACGGCAAACAGATGATCGGCGCGTTTACGATGCTAAATTCGCGCGACCTGCTCTGGTCGCGAATAGTGCGTGACTACCTTATGGGTGTGCGCCAGCCGCTTTCGGACCTTGCTGCCTGGAACGCCGACGCTACGCGCATGCCGTATCGGCAACATCGAGAGTATCTCGAGCGCCTGTACTTGAATAATGATCTGGCCGAAGGTCGCTATCGCGTCGACGGCAAAGCGATCGCATTGACCGACATACACATTCCAATTTTTGCCGTAGGAACAGTGCGAGATACCGTCTCGCCCTGGCGTTCTGTCTTCAAAGTGCATCTGCTCATTGATAGTGATGTGACGTTTTGCCTGACAAGCGGAGGGCACAACGCGGGCGTAGTCAATCCTCCCGAACCCGGGGACACGCGCAGCTACCAAGTCGCTACGCGTGTGGCAGGGGACCGATATGTAGACCCCGAAATTTGGCAGGCGAGTGTCCCGGCAAAAGAAGGGTCGTGGTGGCCGCAGTGGGAAGCGTGGCTAAAACTAAGGGCGGGCAGTCAAGAGCCCGCACGGGGAGTTGGTGAGCCCCAGGCCGGCTATCCCCCACTGATGCAAGCGCCAGGCAGCTATGTTCTGGGGCGGTAAAGGCGAAGGACCGTAATCGCAAACAAGCAGACACTGGGCCGCTTGCATGTTAATGGCCCAATGCCGACGCGCAAAGGTGTAGCGATGGCTCGCGAGACGCGTGCGATGATTTTGAACAGGCCGCGGCAGGCACTGCAGCAGACGCTTGTTCGTCTACCGCAGTGCGGTCCCGGGGAAGTTTTGCTAAAGGTGTGTGCCTGTGGCGTTTGCCGCACTGACCTTCATATCATCGACGGGGAGCTACCCGAGTCAAAGGTTCCTCTCATTCCTGGTCACGAAGTCGTCGGCACAGTGTTGGCACGCGGCGTCGGGGCGAAGCGATTTTCGATCGGACAACGGGTTGGTGTTCCCTGGCTTGGATCGAGCTGTGGCCAGTGCAAATATTGCAGCAGTGGGAGGGAAAATCTGTGCGAGCGCGCAAGTTTTACGGGCTATACACGCGACGGGGGCTATGCAGAGCATGCGATAGCCGACGAACGTTTTTGCTTTGAGCTTCCCGATAACTATTCCGATGCCGAGGTCGCACCGCTGCTGTGCGCAGGTCTTATCGGCTACCGCGCTCTGGCGGCCGCTGGCGACGCAAAGACAATTGGCATTTACGGTTTTGGTGCCGCCGCGCATATCATTGCACAAGTCGCGCGTTACCAGGGAAGAACAATTTTTGCCTTCACGCGACCGCACGACTTAGAGCGCCAGCAGTTCGCCAGAGATCTGGGCGCCGCTTGGGCGGGCGATTCGCAGCAGGCGCCCCCACAGGAGCTGGACGCGGCGCTGCTATTTGCACCCGACGGGTCGTTAGTACCGGTCGCGTTGCGTCACACGGTCAAAGGCGGGATCGTCGTCTGCGCGGGAATTCACATGAGCGATATCCCGTCCTTCCCTTACTCTATCTTGTGGGGCGAGCGGGTAGTTCGGTCGGTGGCTAATCTCACGAGACGCGATGGTCAGGAGTTTTTCGCCTTAGTGCGAAGCGTAAAAATTCACATCAGCATCGAATCATTCGGTTTGGACGCAGCCAACGAGGCGCTGGAGCGCTTGCGCGTGGGAGCCGTTCGAGGCGCCGCTGTCTTGCTGCCGTGAGCGCGACTTGGCCCTTATGCATGCAGTCTTCGACCGGCACGCCCCTGTTGGGGCGATTGACGCGGCGGTGTCCAGTTCCTAGCGTTGCTCGACGCGCAAGTTGGCGCGAATTTAAGGGCGTGCGAAGCCGCACCGTTACGCAAGTGCCGTTTTGGGCAAAAGACCAGTGTTGGCTGCCAATTTGACTATTCGCGAAGCATCTGGCGCCAGAGTGCGTGCGAATCTTGCGCGTTTTGATCTGGCGATGGCGCGCGATCTTGTGGAATTCGCAGTTGATCTGGACGCGCAAGACAATCGTCTGCGTTTGCAGCAGCAATTAAGGGCAGGCGACGGCATTGCAGCACACCTCCCAAATGCGCCGCCGGCGCCTTCGATTTACGTGCCTCAATACGGTGATCGCTGGGAGATACTCATTGACACGCGAATCCAATACGCCGACGGAAGCAAGCGAACTACCGAAATTGAGCCGTCGTGGGATGGTGCTGATCCGAAATGCAATGGGTTTGGACCATTTGCCAACGCCTGGATATTGGCCAGGGACGCAAAGCCGATTGAGCGTTCTAAGACTGGGAATGTGCCGGCGTATGTGGTCGCAATCCGCGGGACAGTATTTTCGAGTCGCCCCAGCGTTATAGAGGACGCCTTTGCCAACACCATTGTGACGCATCGTGTGGCCCGAAGCGCCCTAGGTGCCGAAGTATCACTGGTATTTGCTGAGTTGCCTGGCGCGGAGATCCATGCAGGATTCGCTTATGGCTGCCTGTCCCTGCTTTTTGACCGCAGGTTCGGATTGATCCGTGCGCTTCAGGCGCTCCCAGGGGAGAAAGTGGCGCTAACCCTAACCGGGCACAGTCAGGGAGCGGCAATGGCGACACTGCTGCACGCCTTGATGCGCTACTCGGTGGTTGAAAATCGGCTATTGACTGGCAAGATGGTGAAGTTGAACTCATATGTCTTTGCCCAACCAAAACCGGGCAATGCCTTATTTTCCTCTGACTTCGAACGAGGTACTGCGGGCGAGGGTAGCTCGTTTGTTTTGAACAATACGCTCGATCCAGTGCCGGCGCTTCCCCTTACGAGACAGTCGCTTAGCGATCTTTCCAAAGACTTGCCATCTGCTAGCCGCCTCGACAAATTCATCGATGCGATCGAGAGCCCTGCACGGCAACTGCGGCATTGTCTGTCCTCGCAATTGGACCGGCAAATAATGGACTTAATTGGTTCTGACGATCTGCTGTTGGATCCGCAACAACACATATCGTGTCGGGCAAGAGAATGCAAATTTCCTGCCGGTTGCTCGCGCAATTACACGATGGCAGGAACATTGATTTCTCTTATTGGCGATCCCACTGGCGCTTACGCGGGACAGAATCCCGACGACCCCTTCATCCAGCACCACGCCCCGACGTACAGAGAGTTGCTCGGACGTATCTGACTGCTCGTTGTCAGCCCATGGGAAAATCGCGCTTAGAGGCTTTTAGTGACGGAGTTATCGCGGTGATCATTACGATCATCGTTTTGGAACTCAAAATTCCGCACGACGCGGATTTGGCAAGTCTGCGCGAGCTGGTAGCACCATTGCTCAGCTACGTGCTGAGCTTTGTCTTCATTGCAATTTACTGGAACAACCACCATCATATGTTGCACACCGTAGAGCGCGTCAACGGGGCGATTCTTTGGGCAAACATGCATCTTCTATTTTGGCTATCACTTGTGCCCTTTGCGACTGCTTGGATGGCCGAGCACGCTTTTGCGACCTGGCCAACGGTACTGTATGCCGTAATCCTCGTGATGGCCGCAATTGCGTACACCATGCTGCAAAAGTGTGTGATAAAACTGCACGGCAAACAGTCGCTTTTGGCCGCAGCAATTGGCGCTGATGTCAAGGGAAAGGTTTCCATTGCCTGTTATTTCGCTGCCATCGTATTTGCTTTCGTACAGACCTGGGTTTCGGTTTTGTTTTTTGTCATCGTTGCATGCTTATGGCTGATCCCTGATCGCCGCATCGAGCGAGTGATCAACCGATAGCCGCGACCGCCCGACGGCTGATAGTTCATGCAGTCCAAAGCGGGTACCGCATGCGAAACGGCAACCGCGCTCCGGTTACCGTCATTAGCTTCGCACGATCATCTGCCGCCACCAGTGCGTCGGATCCAAAGAGCGCGCGAGCCCAATCGACTGGCCAATGCCTCGGCCAAGGACAGCTGCGCGTGCGAAGCGACGCGCTCTTGGGTGCGTCCGTAACGCCTTGGCACCGGATGCCGTGCGCGTTAGTTCTTCGAAATCGGTCTCGTCTGGAAAATTGGAGCACAATGCGGCTTGTTCCCGAAGCCATGCAAGGCATTCGTTGCGCACGCGAAATCTCTTGCTTGGAGCAACAAGGGAAACGCTTCAGGATTGTTGAAGGAAGGGCGTGCAGATGTCGGACTCTGATCAAGTGAACTTGGGGGTAACTCTGATCGGAGCGCCGACGGATGTCGGTGCCAGTGCCCGCGGCGCGTCAATGGGACCGGAGGCGCTGCGCGTTGCAAATATCCTCACCGCGTTACGCAATCGGGGACTCGACGTGCGCGACGCGGGTAACCTGTCTGGACCGGGGAATCTGCAGCGGCCGCCCGCTCACGGTTTTCGTCATCTGCCGGAAGTCACTTTGTGGAATCGTACGGTCCACGCGGCGGTATACGCTGAGTTGATGGCGTCGCGCATTCCGATTCTTCTGGGAGGAGATCACAGTCTTGCAATCGGCTCCATAAGTGCTGTCGCCCGCTACTGCCGTGAGACGCATCGGAAGTTGCGCATCGTGTGGTTTGACGCGCACGCGGACGTGAATACACGAGAATTGACGCCTAGCGGCAACTTTCATGGCATGCCGGTGGCATGCTTGTGCGGCAACGGACCGCAGGAGCTTATCGAAATAGGCGGAAGCGTGCCGGCAATTGAAACGTCTTGGTTACGGCTGATCGGAATCCGCAGTGTTGACGAAGGAGAGCGTCGGCTGGTGCGCGATATGGGGATTCAGGTGATCGATATGCGAGGTATCGATGAGATAGGCATGCGCCGCAGCATGGAGGTGGTACTCGAGGGTTTGGAATTGGACACGCATCTTCACGTCAGCTTCGACGTCGATTTCCTCGATCCAGAATTGGCGCCAGGCGTAGCAACGGCGGTTCGCGGCGGGCCGACCTATCGCGAGACCCAGCTATGCATGGAAATGATCGCCGACACCGGCTCTTTGCGATCGTTGGACATCATGGAACTAAATCCCGCGCTCGATGTTCGCAATCAAACGGCTGGGATCACTGTTGAACTCGTCGAGTCGCTTTTTGGCAAGAGCACGCTCATTCGAAGCCGATGAGAAGCTCCATGCAAGAAAATGACGGGCGCATTGCTGCGCCCGCCGGCAGGGTTGTGGCAATTAGTTGCCGATTTGTCGGCTAACCTTGTTTTCCTGCTGATTTAGAGTCACCTGCTCTTGCTTCGTGATGTGACCGTTGTTCTGGCTGGCCATGTCGCGCTCCTCTTGGCGAATCTGGTGATCCTCCTTGTGAAGCTTTGCGCCCTGAGCCTTGCTTATCTGGCCGTCCTTCACTTCCTTGTTGATGCGAGCGTTCTGGTTGTCCAGGCGTTTGTTCACTTCGGCCCGCCGCGGATGGTCCTTGTCCCACTGGCTTTCTGCATGGGCGGCACCAGCAATGCCGATCAGCAGCGCACTGGCGCTCAGTACGAGGGTCTTTCTAGCAAAAGAAACTTTCATAATGTCACTCTCCTAACGGTTCATCGGTATCGGTTCTTGGCCGTGCCCGCATCGGTTTTGCTCGGCTGCAGTCATCAACGCACGGCTAGGGTCAGCCGCTGACCGAAAGTTGAAACGATGTGTTTCAACGCAGTCCGTTAATGAGGCAGGAGATTGCGGTCTAATTTGCTCGTTAGCTGGGCGCAACCCCTCGGTGGCGAGAGCGCCAGTGCGAATGGCGCTCCTGCCTCAGACGGGCGATACATTGCCAGCTGAAGAAGGGGCTTGCCAAGCGCGTTGCAATGCTTCCTTGGCTAGCGCCCGTCCTATGCAACGCCTTAGTGCATATACCAGCCGTGGCTGACGACGAACGATTGCCCGGTCAATGCCGACGAAGGATAGGTGCTAAGAAAAAGCACCATCTGGGCAACGTCCTCGAGCGTAGTGAACTGGCCATCAACCGTGTTGCCAAGCATCACGCGTCGAATAACTTCGGCCTCGCTGATACCTAACTCCTTTGCCTGCTCCGGAATCTGTCTTTCAACGAGCGGGGTTCGAACAAAGCCCGGACAAACTACGTGGGAGCGCACGTTGTGCTTGGCTCCTTCCTTGGCAAGAACGCGCGCCAGTCCCAGAAGGCCGTGCTTGGCGGTCACGTATGCGGACTTGAGCGCTGATGCCTCATGGGAATGCACTGAACCCGTGTAAATCACAATGCCGCCGCGGTCGCCCCGGTACATGTGGCGCAGCGCCGCGCGGGTTGTGAGAAAGGCACCATCAAGATGAATTGCGAGCATCTTCTTCCAATCGGAAAATGCATATTGCTCGATTGGATTGACAATTTGCACTCCGGCATTGGAAACCAGAATATCGACACTGCCAAATTTCTCCGCGACGGCGTCGATTCCCCGATCGACTTGCTCCTCCACGGTGACGTCCATCGGTACTGCCAAGGCGCGGCCGCCGCGAGCGAGGATTTCCTGAGCAGCCGCGTTCGCCGCTTCGGCCTGCAGATCAGCGATCGCGACCGCAGCTCCTTCCGCCGCCAGAGTCTGTGCGATCGACTTTCCGATTCCGCTTGCGGCACCCGTAACCACCGCGACCTTGCCCTCAAGCTTCTTCATGCATTGCTCCTTGCTGAAAATGGGGGAGGATGCACCGATGCCTTCCTATCGCCTCGGTCATCCGGCAGCCGTACTGTACCAGTCGATGTTTCCTAGCGGACAGACGCACGACACGAATCCGAAATTTGACAGCAGCGCCTTGCGGTAGAAAATTTTTGGGTACCAAGTGCGCGCACCGAAAACCCTCATGACACTCTTTAAAATCCCGATTTAACTCGCTGGCCTATTTTCGGCACATCGTGGGCGACCCAGCGCAATTTTCACTCCTGGCTGACCGCGATGCGCAAGCACGTTTCACCGATCTTAACCGCAGCACCGGGTCAGTCAGCAGGCGCGCCAGGTTGTGTTATCGACGATACGGGGCATTGGGCTATTAATATTGAATGTGAGGGAATTTGCACGAGAATACGAACTTGGCATTATCGCAATGGGCATTTCGCAAAACAGTTGACGAGATGGGATAGACGTGGATTTGTTTGACGATACGTTCAAGGAGCAGCGCGTTAGCGTGAAGGTCACGGAACTTTATGCGCTGGTGCGTCCAAATCCAAATAAACCCGCGCTTTTGCTGCTGCACGGTTATCCGCAAACGCACGTTATGTGGCACAAAGTTGCGCCGCTACTAGCGAGCGATTTTGCGCTCGTTCTGCCCGACCTGCGAGGCTACGGAGACTCGGCCAAACCGCCATCACTGCCCGATGCACAGAACCAATCTAAGCGGGCAATGGCGCAGGACATGGTCGAGCTCATGGATTCGCTGGGTTACGGGACGTTTCATCTTGCTGGTCACGATCGAGGCGCCCGTGTCGCCCATCGCTTGTGTCTGGACCATCCAGGCAACGTCCTTAGCGCGTGTCTGATGGACATCGCACCGACGCGAACCACCTATGCGCTCACCAATCGCGCCATGGCCACGGCGTATTTTCACTGGTTCTTGCTCATACAGTCGGCGCCTCTTCCCGAACGTTTAATCAGCGCAGACCCGCAATTTTGGTTGCGAGGCTGTCTTGCTCGCTGGAGCATGGGCGACGAACGGGCGTTCGCGCCCGAGGCCGTTGCTGAATATGTTCGTTGCTTTGCTGATCCAGAAACGATTCGGGCCAGCTGCGACGATTATCGTGCAGCTGCCGGCATCGACTTGCGACACGATGAGGCCGACGCACAGCGGCGAATTACCGCTCCCTTGCTCATCTTGTGGGGCGCGAAGGGATTTGTCGGCACCAATTACGACCTGATGTCCATATGGCGGGATAAGGCCACCGACCTGCGCGGTGCTGCAATCGCCTGCGGCCATTTTCTCCCAGAAGAAGCACCGTCAGCGCTGGTTGAGCAGCTTCGACCATTCCTTTTGCAGCATGGGCCATCAAGTTGCTAATTGGTAGTGAACAAAAGGCTCAACTCGATTGCGCCTCGCGTTGTAGCAACTGTCGTTTGCGTTCCACACCCCAGCGATACCCGGAAATATCCCCATCACTGCGCACGACACGGTGGCAGGGGATGACTACAGCAAGCAGGTTTGCGCCGCAGGCACGTGCGACAGCACGTGCCGATTTGGGTGCACCAATGCGTGCTGCGATTTGCGCATAACTAGCGGTTTTCCCCGGAGGAATATCGCGCAGAGCCCGCCAGACGCGCTGCTGAAAGGCGGTTCCTCGCACGTCCAACGGCAGGTCCAGTCCCAAGGCCGGGGTTTCAATGAAGCCAACAATCCTTGCAACCAAATCTTCAAATGTTGCGTCACCCCCGATCAAAGTGGCACAGGAAAACCGCTCCTGCAATTCCCGCACGAGCGCGTTTGGATCATCCCCAAGCAAAATAGCGCAGACGCCGCGAGTGCTTTGAGCAACAAGGATGGAACCCAAAGAACACTCGCCGACTGCGAAGCGGATCTGCACGTTGGTGCCCCCGGCGCGGTAATCGCTGGGCGTCATTCCTAACAAGCCATTGGATGATTCATAAAAACGACTACTCGAGCGAAAACCTGCCTTGTAGATGGTATCCGTGACTGAGCGCTTTCCCGATAGCGCCTGTCGAACCCGCTTTGCGCGGCACGCGTCCGCATAATGTTTGGGTGTAAGGCCCGTAACAGCCTTAAACACGCGGTGAAAATGCCAGGGGCTAAGGCGCGCCGCACCTGCCAACTCAGCGAGACGCGGTACATCTTCGCGCGCTTCGATAAGCCGACAAGCCGCCGCGATGATCCTTGCGTGCTGCACCGCCATGCTGTCCCGGTCGCTAATGCGACGACGGCTCGGCCGATAGCCGGCAGCTTCGGCCGCCTCCGCGGTATCGAAGAATTCGACGTTTTCAGCTCGCGGTAGGCGCGAAGCGCTGCCCGGCCGACAATACACACCAGTGGTTTTTACGGCGTAGACGAACGAGGGAAGGCCTTTCGCATCGCGTGCCAGCACTGCCGCCCACCTGGGATCGCGCGCCAACTTGTCTCTGAGTCCACCGGTTTTTCTCATTGAACTGTCATTCCCATGTTGTTCTTTCAAGATCTTAGAGTACTACCCAGCGCCTTCTCACGCACTCCGACTCTTGCGGTCAAATTTCTTGCCAGCGCAAAACGCATCGAGGCCGCAGCTGTGCGACGCGGTCTTTGCAAGTCTCGGGGCGAAGGACCGACTTCCACCCCAGGCTCGTGAGCGCTGGCAATCGAGCTGAGCGCCTAATTGATGTTGGGTAACAGTGAGGGGCATTCGCACCCGAATTTTCGAAACCGTTCGCAAGTGCTACTGCTTATCAAAAACGTTCGCGAACAATACCGTGGCACCATCCCTGCACGAAATCTCGAGTCAGAATTTAAGCCGATCCCCGCATCCATTCACCTACATCAAGATTTTCGTTTCCATTGCGAGGTAGGCTTTTTCTTAATGATTTCGGAGGTGCAATGAACGATTTGAGGGACCTGCCCTTTGCAATGCCGCTTGGAATCGCCATTGGCGGTCGGTGTTCAGTACGCGATTTCCGCCCGGATAAAGTCGACCGGAAAACAATTGAGCGGCTCTTACAGGCAGCAGTTTTCGCTCCGACAGCAATCCAGCAGGAACCCTGTGCGTTCGTCGTCGTCCAGGACCGAGCCGTTTTGAAACGCATTTCGGATCGTGCGAAACCATTATTTCTGGATGAAATACAGCGTGTTCATGTGCGACGCAGCGGACATGGGTTCAACATTTTTGCTGAGCCGGATTTCAACATCTTTTATAACGCCGGGACCTTGATACTGCTGTGCGGATTGACCGATGCACCGTTTGTAATGGCCAATTGTTGGTTGGCTGCAGAGAATATTCTCTTGGCTGCCTATGCGGCGGGACTGGGTTCCTGCCTGATTGGAGCGGCTGTTCCAGTCTTGAACGAGGACGAGAGCAAACGCGAGCTGAAGATTCCGGCATCGCATAACGTGGTAGCGCCCATTATCGTAGGGGTACCAAACGGCGATGGTCCCGCGCGCGCGACCAAGGAACCCATGGTCTTGCACTGGCAATGGGAAAGGGAGTAAACCGCGCCGGCACGAACGCTACCGGTCAGCATCCTCCGAGTTCAAGGGCGTAAGTCGCGGACGGTACTCCAACGAAATTACCCGACACGGCCGCGAAACGAAGTCAATCGCTGAGCTAGGAGAACTGCGGATTTAACAGCAGATGGTCAACCTGCGCTTCGGCCGACAACCAATCCTCGACGTCAAAACCGTCCACGAAACCTCGGCTGGCATATATTTCAAATGCCGCCTCGCTGATCAGCCGATGCCGCAGATCTGCGTCAATCATGTCGTGGGCGCCCTCTTCAAACGGCTGATCGGGTTCAGAAAATGCCCCGATGCTAGATGAGGGTTCGGCTGCCGTTTCTGGTAGCGGTTGTTCTACAGCAGGTTCTCGCTTCTTTAGTGCCCGCGGCCTTGCCGCGGTGCTTGCGGTCTTCATCGCGATTCTCCCGATGCAACTAGCGACCCCCATGGGTCGGTAGTTAACGCCTACCGTCTAGGTTAAATGTTGCGCTATCTGAGTGGAGGTTGACTTGCGCGATGTCAAAGGTCGATCCCTACAGGGTATAAGAAGTCAAGTACAGGTTTCCCCCTTACCCTTATCGTCTTCGTCGGCAACGTAGAAAAAGAACGCACATGGAAATCGCAAAGCGCGTCAGAGCAATATGCCGCAGCTTTCGAGAATTTGAGGTCCCGCAATTCAGTCGGCTATTTTCGTTTCCTTGCGGCAAAGAGATGGCCGAATGAATCACGTGGTGCTTGCTAGCGAGGCGATCTTGCCGTCCAAAGTTTGAAACGTTTTCTCGAAGTAACCCGCGCTGAACGTTCACGGACTACCGCCGTAACCCGCATGAACCTGGCCGGTCCATGTCTTTGGTAGGCGGCAGGAGATGGCTACAACCATTTTGTCAGTGCCGTCAAATCGAAGCCTGCTTGCAAAAAGTCAAAATAAGGGCAACCCCGGCTTGCCGGTAATTACAAGAATTCGATTTTGTCTGCGGCCATTTGACTCCGCTGGGGGCTGCGCAACGCGCCGCGAAACTTGCGATGGTGGACCGACACGAGCCACTATCGCGGCGCGACCAACGTGCCGGCGCCTCGGCAGGCATCGCGATGGCGCAAACAAACTCGGCGCACGCTGCGGCAGTCGCTTTGTGTCTATCGCCGTGTTACACCCTCTTTGGCTCGCTCCGCGACCATTACGCGCACAATGGAGTCCAATTGTTCCGAAAGTACGGCCAGTAGGTCGTCAACCGAAAGAACGCCCGAGAGATGGCCATGCGGACCGGTTACGGGCAGACGTCGAACACCGTTTTCGCGCATACGTGCGAGAGCTTCAAGAACGTCTTCGTCGTCGCGTACCGTTATAACCGGCTTTGCCGCGATGTCACCGGCCGTCA
>CAZSOI010000159.1:0-1958 GCA_964608115.1 uncultured Burkholderiaceae bacterium
CCGAGAACTTGCTGAAAGCGATCCTGGAGTTGAACGAGAACGGCGAGGAAGCCATTGCGGCGCGCCTGGCCGAAGTCCTGCATATCTCCTCGCCGGCGGTCAGCATGGCCCTCAAGCGCCTGCAAAAGAAAAAGCACGTGCGCATTTCGAGCAAACATGCGATTCATTTGACTGCCGAAGGCCTGCGCGTGGCCACCGACCTGGTGCGGCGGCACCGGCTGGTGGAACGGCTGCTCACCGATATGCTCCATATGCCGTGGGAAAAAGTCGATGCGGAGGCAGAGAAACTGGAGCACGCCATTTCGCCGGAACTGGAGAAACGCTTGCTGGAGCTTTTCGGGAAGAACGGCACATGCCCCCATGGTAGCTCCTTCACACCCGTTCTGCCGCTCCGACGCAACCCGCGCTATTTCCCTTTGACGGAAGCCCCGGAAAACATACGGTTGCGCGTAGTGCGCATCGCCGAATTGCACGAAAAAGAAAAGGATTTCCTGAACTCTCTGGCTGCGCTTCGCCTGGTACCGGGAAGCCAGCTCATGCTGCTGCGCAAAACCTTCGACGGAGTTTTAGAGTTGCACGTGGGAGAGCGCCGGGCGACGTTTTCGAGCCAGTCCGGCTCCAGGATTTGGGTAGAGAACGCCTGAAGTGCTGCGGAGTGCCCTACCGGATTCCGATGAGAGGCCAATAGTAAGGCACCACCAGGAGCAAGAGAAGGGATTGGATGATCAGGAAGCAGATCCCGACCTTAAAAACATCCTTGGCGTTATAACTTCCAAACGTATAGCCGGCGATCAGCACCAAAGATTGATAGATGAAAAGTTTCGCTCCGGTGGCATAGCTCCACACCAATCCCAAGGCCAGAGGATTCAAATGATTTTTCACGGCGAAGCTCATCACCAGCGGCATGGAAACAGCCACCATCGAGGTCTCCGAGGCCAGAACGAGATGGTCCAGGAAGGCAGCCCAGTAGAGGATTACGGTGGAATGCAAGACATTATGGATGAAAGGAGCCAGGAATCGGAACAAGGAGTCGGCCACCACTTCCAGCGCCTTGGCCTCGCGCATGGCTTCCGCCATGCTGATGTTGGCGCCCATGAAAATGACGATGAAGAAGTTGACCTTTTTTGCTTCTGCTGAGGTCAAAACTCCGATGCGGGGGAGCGTAGCCGCCAACCCGATCCCCAGACCCACAATGGCCGGGTTCATGTGGTGCCAAAAGTCGGTCGCCCACAGCAGGATCGCCAGCAAGGTCCAAAAGGCCGCCTTTTTTTCCCGCGAACTCCAGGGACCCAAAGCCTGGAGCTGTTGGCGCAGCAGCGGCTTGCCGCCCGGCAGCTCGTTGACCTCCGGAGGGTAGAGCCAAACCATGATCCACCATGCCGCCACGATATTGATGACGTCCAGCGGCAGGTAAGCGACGAACCACTGGCTCCAGTAGACGGGCACGTGCCCGAATCTCTCAATCAGAGTGCGCGCCAGGATCGAGGGAGTGCTGGCAAGGATGCTCTTGTCGAACAGGGTGGCTGAAAAAGTGATGGCCAGGATCAGCCCCTTGCCGACATTGCTCTTATGGTCCAGCCCAAAACTGGCCACAACCCCGAGCACGATGGAGCCGAGCAGGATCACCCGCGGAGGTCCTGCGGGAATCATAAAGGCCATCACAAATCCAGTGAGGATGAATCCGAGCAGGATGCGAGAATAGGAGGTTCCGCCCCAGGAGAGAATGGTGTACGCCACCCGCCTGTCGAGGGCGCTTTCCGTCACCATGGCCCCGATGAACAAGGCGCCCAGCAGAAACCACGGATTCTCGTTGCTGAAACCCCGAAAAGCGGTCTCCGCGGGCACAACCTTTAGCGCCCAAAAGAGCCAGCAGCCGACCAGTCCGGTCATGGCATGCGGAACGACCTCAACGATCCAAAAGACGACCATGAAGGCGCCGACGGCCATGGCATGGTGGG
>CAZSOI010000160.1:0-6296 GCA_964608115.1 uncultured Burkholderiaceae bacterium
GGTAGATCCAGTACAGGAACGCCTTCCCGAGTGGCGAATTCGTCCAGCGCCTTTCGCGCACCCGGACAGGTCGCGAAGCCGTAGTCGTCGCAGACAACTACTCCCCCCGGACTCAAGCGCGAATAGAAAAATTCGATTGCGTCGCGCGTCGGCTGATAAAGATCTACGTCAATATGGGCAAAGCAAAAACGCCTTTCTGCAACTTCGTGAAAGCGCTCCGGAATCCAGCCCTTGTAGTAATGGACATTCGCGAACTGGACCAGATTCCGGCGGATCTGCTCTTCGCTGCTGGCAAGATTGCCTTGATGCCAAAAATTCCCATCGGCAGGGCCGGGGGCGCTCAAACCCTCGAAGGAATCGAAGATGTGATGCACCCGACCGGGCGTGCCGTGAGCGAGCATAAGGTACGAAGTCGCTCCAAGAAAAGCACCACATTCAACAGTATCACCCGCGACACCCGGAACGAGTTTGAGCAATTCGATGATCATCTTTTTGCGGTCCATCGAATGTGGATTGCGCTCGAAACGGTGGTAATCCTCGAGGAATTGTGTGTCACGCAGAAAAAGCTTCGCCCTTTCGGTGTGGCAAAAGTACGGATAAACGAGGTTCGCAAGCAGCGACAATGCGCGATAACGTTCATCGCTCTGCGAAAGGAAGGCAGCCCTAAGCGCAGCCCTGATATATCGCTGACCTAGCACTTCAGGGCGACTCGCGGCCAGTGTGTGCAGCAGTTTCCGTCATGTCCTGGACCCAACGAATCGCGGGTGGTTCCTGCAAGCAGCTCTTCTTGTAATGCTGGTTTATGGTTGCCAGTACGCGTTTCCCAAAAAACAATTTATCACACAAAGAGCGCCCGGGACAGCGCAACTGCGCTTCCATTGGAAGCAATCGGCGCGACACTGATGAAGTTCATAGCGAAGTGGCGGCCTCTACAATCGCTACGAAACCCTATCGACCACCATTAGAAATGGCTATTTGACACAGCTTCGGTGGACCACTGCGGCGAAGGGTTAAGCGGCAACGATTAGGGCCTCATCGTGTGGGCGCATTAGTAGTGATGGCTCGCGAACTCGGTCTAAATCTTCGCCGTCGGCTGTACGAGGACGGCAAATTGCGGATCAACCGCAACATGCAACAAGGCCGGCGTCTTCTGGCGGAGCCGATGAACACGCTGGTTCGTGCTTGGGTGGTATCGATGCAGAAGTTCTTCAGCTGGCCCGCACGCGCGCCTCGATCTCTTGCATCTAATCCAGGTCGCGCAGCATGTCGGCGCTTTCGAGATGCCAGCGCTCGGCCTGCAGGTCAAACCGTCCAAACAGTCGAGGAACGCATTGCGCATAAAATTCCACCCAAGCCCCAAGCAAACTGCAACCACAACCCGAAAGAATTTCACTGTGATCCAATACATCAAAGCAATACTAAAAGCCCTGAGATTACAAGGCGCTGCCTTAAGAATTAGTCGTCTTTATGCGGAAACTTTTCCGACTCAAGTTATCACCCGAGAGAAAATCAAATACAAAGTCGACCTGAGTGAAGTGATTGATTTCGGAATATTTTTTGGCGGCTGGGAGCGTGGGACTATAGATTTTCTGCGAACAACCATCCACAAAGGGGATTGCATTATCGAGGTCGGGGCGAATGTTGGCGCTCATACCCTACTAATCGCAAAGTACGCAGGCAACGAAGGACACGTATTTGCCTTTGAGCCCACAGAGTTTGCCTTAAAAAAACTACGGACAAATATCGCACTCAATCCGGACCTGAAAAACATCACCATTCGTACCGAACTTGTCACAGACAATTTGAATTCGCTTCCCAACCTAACTATCAACTCGAGTTGGAAGCGTACCGGAGTGCAGGCTCCAACCAGGTTAGTGGAACCAAAAGGTATTTCTATCGATGAATTTGTGAAAACAGAAGCGATGAAAAAACTGGATCTACTCAAAATAGATGTGGACGGTTACGAGTTCAAGGTTTTATCCGGAGCTCGCGAAACGATCTCCAACTTTAAACCGACGATTTTCTGTGAACTATGCGAGTACACATTGAACGCTCAAAATGATTCAATCAGAGACATCTTTGCCTTGTTAAATTCGTTGGGATATCAATCATATTTTGAAAACGGAAACCAAATAAAAGCGGCAGACGACGTATTGTCTATCGTTGGCACTAATACAAGCATAAATGGCGTTTTTTTTCATAAAAGTAAACGTGGGTCTTCGTGAGTAGCGATGTCCTGAAATTCGTCGAACTAAAGCGGTAGAGCAAGGCGGCAACTTCTTTCAGTCCGCATGTGGTATTCAGGCGCTGCCAAGCCAAGAAAAGAGCCACCGAGAAAAAATTTGACACGAGAAAGCTTGTGTAGGAACGTTGCGCCAGTGAAGTTCAGTTGCAGGTGTCCGTGCTACTGTACGGAGTGTTGCGCGACGGCCACGGAGCGTTCTTCGGTCTGTGCGTGACGTCACGCCGCCGCCGCAGAATTCTGCGGTCCGTCGCTGGTTTTGGAACAAGAGCGTGCGGTGCCTCAAAGGGCGGTGTTGCGCCGGTTTGTGCCGCTCAGCGCGGGGCAAGTCCAATACTGGTTCACGTCTACGCTCGCCGAGATCGACCTGCCGATCATCATGATTGACGACATTTATTTTGCCGACCGCGTGATGCTTGTAGGGCTGGGCAATGATGCCAAGAGGAATAAGCTCGTGCTTGGGTTCCCTCTCGGAAAGCAGGACGCAAGAAAACGGGGGGCGCGGGCGATGCTGGCCGATTTGGTCGAGTGCGGGCTCGATACGAAGACAGATGGCTCCGTTCGTTTGAAGAGGATTTGGTGTCGGCTAAGTGGATTGGCCGCGATTAAAATACCCGGGCAGGGGGTTTAAGACGACTTAGGGTTGCTCGCTTATGTGTCGAGTGCCTTACTGTCTGCGGGCCGTGTGTCGGGCCAGCCTTGCTGTGCTTTGGAAGGGAGCGGCAAAATACGGGCTGTGTTGACAGGAGCGAAGGCCGGTGCATAGCAACCAGCGTGTTCTCGTTACCGGCGGTGCGGGTTTTCTAGGCTCGCACCTGTGCGAGCGCCTCATCAAGGAAGGCGCCGACGTGCTATGCGTAGACAATTTCTATACGGGCACTCGGCGCAACGTCGAGGTGCTCTTGGGTTCGCGATCTTTTGAACTGATGCGCCACGACGTATGTTTTCCCTTGTACGTGGAGGTCGACCAGATTTACAACTTAGCGTGCCCGGCTTCCCCCATCCACTACCAGTTCGACCCGGTCCAGACGACCAAGACCAGTGTGCATGGCGCAATCAACATGCTGGGCTTGGCCAAGCGGGTCAAAGCCAAGATCTTGCAGGCGTCGACCTCCGAGGTCTACGGAGACCCGGAGGTGCATCCGCAGCCTGAGAGCTACTGGGGGCGCGTGAATCCGATTGGCTTGCGCAGCTGCTATGACGAGGGGAAGCGCTGCGCCGAGACGCTGTTTTTTGACTATTGGCGCCAGCATCGTTTGCGCATCAAGGTGGTGCGTATTTTTAACACCTATGGGCCAAGAATGCATCCTAATGACGGGCGCGTGGTGTCCAACTTCATTACGCAGGCGCTACGCGGAGAACCGATTACGATCTACGGGACGGGAGAGCAGACGCGCAGTTTTTGTTACGTCGACGACATGATCGACGCTCTGGTGCTTACGATGAAAACAAACGATGAGTTCACCGGGCCCGTGAACATCGGTAATCCGGGTGAGTTCACGATGCTCGAGCTTGCGGAAAAAATTCTGCGACTTACGGGCTCGCGCAGCAAGCTTGTTCATGAGCCTCTGCCCTCGGATGATCCGCGGCAGCGCCAACCCGATATCGCACTAGCGCGCGAGCAGTTTGGCTGGCGGCCCAAGATAGCGCTGGAAGATGGATTGCGTGAGACCATTGCGTACTTCCGGGACATTGTCGGGGCTTGATGCCCTCCGGAGCTGGTCGACCCTGAACGCGTACTCGTGACGCACATACGATCGCGCTCCACCGCACCCTTGCAATCACCGGCTCCTTGCGCTCAGACGTCAGCACGAGAACAGCTCAGCAATCTTGTGCGCATCGGGTCGGTGCAACACCGCGCGCTCCGAGATGAGAGCGGTGACAAGCTCAGCGGGTGTGACATCGAAGGCAGGGTTGCGGGCCGCTACGCCGCTTGGCGCCCAGCGTGCCTCGCCAGCACCGAGCACCTCTTCAGCAGCGCGCTCTTCGATGGGGATCTGCGATCCGTTGGCACACTGCTGGTCGATCGTTGACAAAGGACAGGCAACGTAAAAGGGTATGTCGTGGCGGCGCGCGAGCACTGCCAGCATGTAGGTGCCGATTTTGTTCGCGACGTCGCCATTCGCCGCTACCCGATCTGCCCCGACAATGACCGCATCAATCTCGCCGCGGCTCATCAGGTAGCCGGACATGCCGTCGGTAATTAGAGTGACACTAATTCCTTCTTGAAGCAGCTCCCAGGCCGTAAGGCGCGCGCCCTGCAGAAAGGGTCGAGTCTCGTTTGCGATTACCGAGATCTGTTTGCCGGATTCCACAGCGGCGCGGATCACGCCCAGGGCCGTGCCATAGCCAGCCGTGGCCAGAGCACCTGCATTGCAATGTGTGAGCACACAAGCTCCGTCCGGCAACAGTTGCGCACCGCGAGCACCCAGCGCTCGGTTGATCTCGATGTCTTCGGCTAGTACCGCATGGGCCTCGTCGAGCAACACTTCCGCGATGATGCTCAGGTCCTGCTCTTGCACTTGCTGCAAGACGCCACGCATTCGTCGCAGTGCCCAGAAGAGATTGACCGCAGTTGGCCGGCTCGCGGCTAGCAGGTCGAACGCCCTGTCCATGCCGGCGGAAAAATCCGCTCGTGATCCCAAACGCAACTCCCGAGCGGCCAAGGCGACCCCGTAGGCCGCGGCGCAACCAATGGCAGGCGCACCCCGCACGACCATTGCGCGGATGGCCTGGGCTACCTCCTGTGCCGTGACCGCTTTGCAATACTCCACCAGCGCAGGAAGCAGGCGCTGGTCGAGCAGCTCCAAGCGGTCGTCATGCCAGCGCAGGGTTTGAACACGCAAATTGGCCTGCGCTTTTTGTGCATCGCGATTCGACCCGATCATCAAATCACACGGTCGTTGCCGCCATCCACTGGGATCTGCGCGCCGGTCGTCTTGGAAAACGTCGAACCGCACAGCTCGACGGCCAGCTCGGCCACGTCGTGGCTTGTCACTTCAACTGCCATCACGTTGTTTTTCTTGTAGGCCTGGACCGTCATGCCGTATTGCTGGGCTCGGGAGGCAAGGACCTCAGGGGTCCAAATGCCCGTATCGAACACCGCATTCGGATGCAAGGTGTTGACGCGAATGCCATCGGCACCCCATTCAAGGGCAGCAACCCGCGCCAGCTGGTTGAGGGCGGCCTTGGATGCCGAGTAGGCGCCCGCGCCCGGGCCGGGCGCCGGCACATTCTTCGAACCGATCACTACGACGCGACCGCCTTTTGGCGCAAGCCGCAAAAATCCGTGGGTTTCCCGCATTAGTGCCAGGTTCGCGTCGAGGTTCACCTGCATGACACGCCGCCAATCGGCCGAGGACAAAGCTTCGATGCGACAGCCACTTGGGAAGATGCCGGCGTTCAGGACCACCATATCAAGGCCACCGTAGGCGCCGATCGCCCGCTCCAGTGCCTGGCGCAATGCGTCCTCCGAAGTCAGATCGCAGACGAGCCCAAGAAAGTCAGCGCGCTGGTGCAGATCGACAATTGACGGCTTGACGTCGAGGCCGACGACGGCAGCGCCACGCGACAAGAAGGCATCGACGCAGGCCTTGCCGATACCCGAGGCTGCCCCCGTAACCAAGGCCACCTCCCCGCCAAAGGGCGGCGCCTTGCCGGTGCGGCGCAGCTTGGCCTGTTCCAGGTCCCAATACTCCACATCAAATAGATCCTTAGCCGGCAGTGCCACATACCCGCCCAAGGCCGTAGAACGAACAATGACATCGATGGTGTGGGCATAGATTTCGGCCGCGACGGCGGCCTCCATCGCGCTTTTACCCAAGGCACACAGACCCAGCTGCGGGTCAAGCACGAGGCGTGGCGCGCAATCGAGCATTGTCTTGCGCTCGCTCGTCGCCTTTTGCTGGACGGAAAAGTACTGCCCATATGCCTGTGCGTATGCGGACACGTTGCGCCCAAGCATAGGCAAGCGCTTGGTGCGGATGACGTGGTCTGGCGTGGCGGGCCCCTGCTGCGAAATGGTTGCGATGTCACTGCGAGTGGCAAAACCCAA
>CAZSOI010000161.1:0-3930 GCA_964608115.1 uncultured Burkholderiaceae bacterium
CAACGGCCCACATCCAAGGCAGGTCGCGCGCCTCGAAAAAAAGGATGAGCGTAACGTTCGCGAACGGCGCTCTCGCCTCTCGGATGACGAGCTCGACCGCAGTCGAGCCGAGCCACCGGACACTGGCGCGCTCACCGAACAAGGGCAGGCCGCTTTGCATCCAGCGCAACAGCGCGCGTCCGCGACCGATGTTCCGGATCGATCCAACGGCAAACCAGGCGACCACGGCGACCGCGAGAATGCCGATGATTGCATTCATCGTGAGATCAAAGATAACACGCGATCTGCGAGCGGTTGGAAGGATGCGATCCGCGATTTCGCCTATGGACTGTCCGCGTACGAGATCGCCCAGCAAGCGCTCGAGCTGCGCGCAACAATGGAAACGCTCTTTATTCTGGCAGTGTTGGGCGACATGCTCGGTGTGCCCATTTTGCCTCCGTATTACGGGCTGCGGATCTTGCCTTTCGTAGTGCCTCAGATCGAAACTTGGAAGCGCCGGCTCATTCGCGAGCGGGAGCTGGGCACCGATCACGAGCACCACCTCCATGGGCTATAAACAGGGAGCTAGTTATGAGCGAAGAAGACAAATCAGCGGCGCGAAAGGGACTTTGGCAGGGTTTGCGCGAAACCATCTACGGGATGGCTGCACACGACATGAGCCGCGCCGCGTTGCGCACGCGCGCATCGATGGAACACCTGTTCATCCTGATTACGATGGGGGACTTGCTAGGTATTCCGATATTGCCGCCGTATTACAGCTTGCGCCTGCTGCCGTACGTCGTACCCCAGATTGCCACATGGAAGCGGCGCATGTTGCGCGAAAAGGACGTCGCCGACGCGATGTTCTAGAAGGGATCCTGCCTTGTCTCTTAAGGACGTATTTCTGCAACATCCCGAGCGCCGGTACATCATGTTCGGTGGCAAAGGTGGTTTGGGAAAGACCACGTTTTCCGCCGCCGCGGCCTATTGGCTGGCGCGCCAGGGTAAGAAGGTACTTGTCTTTTCTGTGGACCCCCAAGCCTCGCTCACCGACATATTCGAGCAGGACATATTCGGCAAGGGGCCAGTTCAGGTAATGGAGAACCTCTGGGCGCAGGAAATCGACGCTGATAGTCACATCCGCGCCTACCAGCAGGAAATCCGGCAGAAGATCCTAGACATGTACGGATTGCCCGCGGTTCCCGAGGAAATCGAGCACTACATCCAAGCGGCAAGTGCCGAACCAGCAATGGAAGAAAGCGCGATCTTCGACGCGGTGGTAGACGTGGTGATGAAGGGCGAATTTGACTATTACGTCTATGACCTCGTTCCACTGGGGCACGCGCTTTACTACCTCTCGATGGCAAAGGTCTATGACGAGTGGATCAATAAGATCACGAAGCTGCGCGAGGAGATGCGCGAGTACGAAGAAATGGTGAGCCGGCTTCGCCGGGAGAAGCCAAGCGAGCAGGACCAGATCTTGCAAGAGTTGCTTTACATTAAGAAGCGCATCAACACCTCCGCCGGCGTCCTGACCGACAAGCGCCAGACGGGATTTTTTTTCGTTGTTGTTCCCGAGGCCATGGTCATCGACGACACGCAGAAGGCGGCACGGATGTTCGCGCAGTTCGACGTTCCGCTCGCAGGTTATGTGGTCAACCGGGTCCTGCCCCGCAGCCTGCTCGATCAGACCATACCGGATTACTTGCGCCGACGCATTAGCATGCAAGAACGGCACCTAAATGACGTGCGCTCCGCATTTGGAGATCAGGTGATGGCGCTTGTGCCCGAAATGGAACGCGACGTGACCGGGCTGGCAATGATCGAAAAAATGGCAAACGTCATGTTCGGATAGGCGGGAATCGCAGTGGGTGAAATCAGCCTATCAATGGCCCGCTACCTTCGAGAGCACTCCCGCCTCAAGTACCTGTTCTTTGGCGGAAAAGGGGGCGTCGGAAAGACAGTGTTTGCTGCAGCGGCAGCCATCGGACTTGCGCGCCAGGGCCACCGTACCTTGCTGGTTTCGACTAATCCGGTACACAGTCTGACCGGGCTTTTTGGGATAGACATGCTGGGAAAGTGCGTGCCGATCCAGGAGGTGCAGAACGTTTGGGCTCTTGAGATCGACACGCGCGAGAGCATCGAAGCCAAGAAAGTCGAGATCCGCGAAAAGATCCGCTGGTTTCTCAAGTTCGCCGATATCACCACAAAGGCCGAAGATTTCGTCGAGTCGGCCACCATGAATCCCGCCTTCGAGGAATCGGCGATGTTCGAAAATATGATCGACATTATGTTCAAGGACGAATACGAGGTCTACGTCTTTGATACCGCGCCCACCGCTAATGCGCGACGGCTGCTGGGGATGTCCAAGGTCTATTCGCTTTGGGTCAACAAGATGCTCAAGAGCCGCGAAGAGGCGCGCACCTTGCGCGAGATGCTTTCCTTTACAAAGAAAAAGGAGGCGGACCCCCTGATGGACTACCTCGTCGGTTTCCGCGACCGCATGGAGCACGCGCGCACGCTGCTCACCGACCCTGCACTCACCGCCTTTTATTTTGTGACTCTACCGGAGGCGCTTCCCATTGCCGTGGTGACACGCTTCATCCGCTGGTTCAAGGAATTTGGAATACCAGTAGGCGGCGTGCTCGTCAATATGGTTATGGATCCGAATTCGGCCGGCCCGGGTGCTGCCGAATTCGTGCGCAATCGCGTGGCAATGCAACAGGAGCACATGCGCACGATCTGGCTTGAATTCGGTGACAGCGTCCGAGCCATCGTTCCTTTATACGAAACCGAGGTTCAGGGCGTTTTCATGCTCGAGCGGCTAAGCGGCGCCATTTTCACGGACGAGGAACTTCGCCCATCATCTGGTGCCAACGCGCCCGGTGCGCAGGCCGCTTAGCGTCGTCTTGCTACGCGATTTGTTTGCCGTCGGGCGGCGCAAGTGCGCTGCAAGCGCGGACGCGGCGCGAAACTTACGACCTAGGCACTCCAGCAATCGAAAATCTCAATCGGCTTTGCAGCCGATCGCTGCTCGTGCTGAACGCTAAAACCTGGTCAGATTGTTTTTTGAGCAAGACACACGATCTCGAGCGCCAATACACGGCATTTTGCTTGTCCCAACAGCGCGCGACCACGTTACTTTTTCCCGGAAGTCACAAGGCCCAGCATCGCCACAGACGCCCCTGAGCGAGCCTGCAGGTTTCGAACCCACGAGCTCCTTGGTTCGTAGAGCAGGCGTTTGATCTTATTAACGTTTGTTGGTTACCGCTTTTTTCGTTTTTCTGTCTGTACTGAACACCTGTTCACATGCCGGGTCACGCAAAACTCGCGCCCGACTTTTTTGGGCGCGCTTTGCGCTCACAACGCCAAGGATCGCGCGATTCAGCCAAATGGCCCGCGTCAGACGCTAATACCGTGCAGCAAAAACGCTCAAGTCGAGACTGGCGGCGTAAAGGTATGGTCCAGCGGAACGGTCGTGTAGTCATCACGCTCGCGTTCCATCGCGAGGTCGGGCAGGAACTTGCTCTTAGACCACGTCTGCACTGCTTCTTCGAGCTCGAGTGCGCTCATTGCCGAGACCATACGGTTTGCAAAATTAAGGCCCGTTCGAATGGCTGTGTCCATAGACTCTTGCGGCGGTTTTTTTGTCGGGTCCGCAAGCATCTCGTCAAACGTCCGCTTTTGTTCTTGCCGGAAAATTGGTGTTTCAACGTTGCCAACCGGGCGTCCGCCCGGCTCCACCTCAAAAACCGGCAAACCGGTTTTGCCCCCAATGTCAGCAAGTAAAACTATTAGAGCGGGTTGAAAGCTCTGAATCCAGTCGCCTGCACGCTTGCACACCTGTTCCAGGTTGGCAAAACGTTTTTGTTCCCGGGGGCTCGAAGTGCTGGTCTGCCGCCAGAAAACCGCGTACTGGATGGCGTGCCAAGGCAGCGTGCTGGGCAAGAG
>CAZSOI010000162.1:0-12905 GCA_964608115.1 uncultured Burkholderiaceae bacterium
AATCTGAGCCTCCATGTTTGAGTCCGTAAGACGTCACCGCAAATGGTTAATGCCGGTGCTATCGGTTGCCGTGTTTTTACCGTTTGTGTTCTCTGGCATATATGGCTTTACGCGATTTATCAGCGATGACAACACCGTTGCGAAGATCGACGGGGAGACCATTACGCTGCAGGAACTTGAAGTCGCGCATCGCGAGCGCGTCGAACGCCTGATGCAAATGCTCGGCCCCAATGCCGATAGCCGTTTGTTTGATGCGCCGCAGGCTCGCGCATCGACGCTCGATGCCCTGCTTTCCGAGAAGGCGATTCAGCACGAGGCGGCGCATTTGCGTATTGCGATCTCCGACGCGCGCCTAAAGGAACTTATCGCAACGGTGCCTCAGTTCCAGCAAAACGGCAAATTCGACTACGACACGTACCTGCGCTTGCTGCAGTCGCGCGGATTTACCGAAGCCTCGTTTGAAGCGCGGGTGCGAATGGACCTTGGGCGTCAGACCCTAGATGCTGGGGTAACGGCTGGAGCGATGGCGCCGCACACGGTGATTGAGCATTTGCTGGCGCTGGAAAATGAGCGGCGGCAGGTACGGCGCCTGCAGTTTCGCCCCGAGGACTTTCTCGCCCGGGCGAAGGTTAGCGAGGATGCGATCAAGTCGGAGTACGAGTCCAACAAAGATCAGTACCGCACGCCAGAGAGCGTCAAGGCCGAGTACTTGGTTTTGCGTCTTGATGATCTGGCGGCGCGCACGCCCGTGGGTGAGGCAGCGCTGCGCGAATATTACGAGAAGAACAAGGCGCGCTGGAGCAATCCGGAACAACGCCGCGCAAGCCATATCTTGATTACTTTCGGGAAAGACGCTTCGGCGCCGACCAAGGCGGAAGCGCGCAAGATGACAGAGGATCTGCTGCAACAGGTGCGAGCCAAGCCAGCAGATTTTGCGCGCTTGGCACGAGAGAAGTCCAAAGATCCGGGATCGGCCGCGGCGGGTGGTGATCTGGGTTGGTTCGGTCGGGCGATGATGACCAAACCCTTTGAAGATGCGGCCTTTGCGCTCAAGCAGGGCCAAATCAGTGAGGTCGTGGAGTCGGATTTTGGCTTCCACATCATCATGGTGACAGGAGTGAAGGCCGCGCAGGCAAAGCCTTTTGAAGAGGTCCGACCCGTAATTGAGGCGGAAATGCGCAAGCAGGCGGCGCAAAAAAGCTACGCCGAGACGGCTGAGCAATTTACGAACTTCGTGTACGAGCAATCCGATGGTCTTGCGGCAGCGGCGGAGAAATTCAAACTACCTTTGCAGACCATTGACGAATTGACCCGTCAGGGGGCGCCGCAGCAACGAGACAAAGCCGCAATCTTCACGCCCACAGTGATCGACGCTGTGTTTTCGGCCGACGCATTGGAACGTCACCACAACACCAAGGCAATCGACATCGGCAACAATTCGCTCGTGTCGGTGCACGTGGCGCAATACCGACCCGCAACGGTGCGCGCTTTGGACGAGGTACGCGCCCCGATCAAGGCTAAGCTCGAGCGTGCGGCCGCGGCGCAGCTCGCGCAACAGGCGGGCGAGGCGCGTCTGGCGCAATTGCGCCAAGCAGCAGACGATAAGGGCTTCGAGCCGGCGCGACACGGATTTTTTGTCACCGGCTGCCATCAACACGGTAATGACCGTTGCGGCCGATCACCTGCCCACATATCTTGGTCTGCAGCAGCCAGATGGTGCGTACGCGATCATTCACGTGTTGGGTTCAGCGAGCGCAAATTCGGGTGGCGACGCGGCGCGCGCCGCCTTGGAAAAAACGCTCGCGGAGCGAACTGCCAGCGCGGAGGAGTCCGAGTATGTTCAGGCTTTGCGGGAGCGTTTTGATGCGCGCGTAATTCGCACGGACCTGCGCGGCGCCGGCAAAGGCCGCAACAGTCCGTCAACGCCCTGATTCGTTACTGGGAGCCGGACTGCGCGCTAAGCAGCAGGGGTCGCAGATGCGGCCAAACATTGTCAAGCATCGCCCCTTGTGCCTGGGGCAGCGGGTGGATGTGGTCGGCCTGAAACGCATCGAGCTGATCGGCAAATCCCTCCAGCAAGAACGGAACGAGTGCGAGGTGGTTTTGCCGAGCGAGTTCGCTGTAAACGCCGTAAAAGCGCTCGCCATAGGCCGATCCATAATTCGGCGGCACTCGTATGCCAACAAGCAGCACTCGCGCTCCGCGACGCTGGCAGGCGTCGATCATCGCCTGCAGGTTGGCACGCATAGCCTCAACGCTCAATCCGCGCAATCCGTCATTGGCACCAAGTTCGATAATGACCACTGCCGGATGCACGCGTTGCAAGAGCTCGAAAAGACGCGCACGACCCCCGCTTGTTGTGTCCCCGCTGATACTTGCATTTACGACGTTATACTGCGGCGCCTTACGGGCAACGCGGTCGGCAAGCAGCTTTACCCAACCAGTGCCGCGGGGTAACCCGTATTCCGCTGAAAGACTATCGCCCAGCACCAGTATCGCGGTAGACGCCTTGTTGGTCGACTGAGCCGACGCTGGCACCGCGGCGAGCAGCAGCAGAAACGTAGCCAAGAAATGGCGTCTGAAGACACTTCTCACGATTTAAGGTTTCGCGACGCGATGGCGCAAGCGGCAGCGCCGCTTCAGCGGACTGCACAAGTTCCCGCTCTGGAGGCGCGTGCACTTTGCAAAGTCGTTCTCGATACGAGCGGCAGCCTGAGCATTCTTGATAATATCAACCTGACCGTGGTTCGCGGTCAGAGCGTCGCCGTACTGGGCCCTTCCGGATCCGGCAAATCAACACTGCTGGGGCTGCTTGCGGGCCTGGACGTGCCCAGCTCGGGGTCGGTTCGTCTTTTTGGCGAGGAGCTTTTCGCGCTGGACGAAGACGGGCGTGCCCAGCTGCGTGCGCGCAATCTGGGCTTCGTGTTCCAGTCGTTTCAGCTTCTTCCGCATCTGACCGCTTTGGAGAACGTAATGCTTCCTCTGGAACTTGGTGCCAACGCGTTTGCGTCGGAGCGCTTTGCAAGTTTGGCGACAGATCTGCTTGATCGCGTTGGCCTGCGAGACCGTTTATCCCACTATCCGACCACGCTCTCGGGCGGTGAGCAGCAGCGCGTGGCGCTGGCGCGCGCCTTTGTTGCGCGGCCCGCGATTCTCATGGCCGATGAGCCAACCGGAAGTCTTGACGAGAAAACCGGCGCGGTCATCGCCGATCTACTTTTTGAACTAAACCGTGAAGCCGGCTCAACACTTATCTTGGTGACGCACGATCCAAGTCTTGCCGAGCGTTGTGCTCGCAAAATCACCCTGCACGCCGGACGTATTCAAGCCGATCGGACCTAACAGGGATGTGCCGCTGAGGTGGTTTGCTCGCCTTGGCCACCGGCGCGCAATTGCGCCAAGGCGTGAGCCGCTAGGGGTGCAATGTCCGATGCCGTCAAACCCACGTCAGCTCCGAACAAATCGGCGGCGCGGCCATGGAGCCAGACGCCGGCGCAAACTGCTGTAATGCCGTCGGCACATTGGGCAAGCAACGCCCCGATCATGCCCGCCAAAACGTCGCCAGTGCCGGCGCTAGCGAGCGCCGCCCCGCCAGTTGGGTTAACCGCATATCGGCCGGTAGGCTCGGCGATGATGCTGCCAGCACCCTTTAGCACGACGGTGGCACCAGTTTGCTGCGCCAGACGCAGTGCGCTGGCAACCCGGTCTTGCTGGACACTAGCCGTAGGCGTTGCCAGCAGGCGAGCCGCTTCGCCAGGGTGTGGCGTCAGGACCGTCAAAGCCGTTCGCTCGCACAAGCGTTGCCTCAAACGCGGTTCGGCCGCAAAGCAATTGAGCGCATCGGCGTCAAATACGACGGGCCCCTCGTGCGACATCACTCGTTGCAATCGCGCGCGTGCGGAAGTATCAGTACTCATTCCGCATCCGACTACAAGTACGTCGGCTGGCGGCAGCTCCCCTTCGGTGCGACACATAAGTTCGGGCTGCAGCCAGTCAAAGCCCAAGTCCGGGGCGCCGATACAATCGACGTAGACTTTGCCGGCCCCCAAGCGAATTGCGGCACGCGCAGCTAGCAGGGCCGCGCCGATCATGCCGCGGGCGCCGCCAATGATTGCGACGCTGCCAAAATCGCCCTTGTTGCAGTTGACCGGCCTGGCCTTGAGTAAATTTGCGAACAACTCCGGGGTGATCAATTGCCCAATTGGCAGTGATTGGTCGATTGCTTGCTGAAGACCCAGGGTCTCAACACGTACGCTGCCAGCTGCCTGTATGCCCTCGAGAGTATGCAAGCCGGGTTTGTCGGCTATAAAAGTTATCGTTTGACGCGCTGGCACACCGATGACACCGCCGATCCAGGCTCCGGTGTCCGCATTTAGCCCGCTGGGAACATCGAGAGCGAGGACGGGAAATTTGCGCTCTTGCACCCAGCGCAGTGCTCCAAGCAAGGGTTCGCCAAGTGCCCGTCGTGCACCGATACCAAGGAGTGCATCAATAATCAGTTCAAAGGATTCGGCCCGCGGCAGACGCTCCAGAATGATTCCACCGGATTGCACCCACCGGGTCCGCGCGCTCAATGCGTCGGCAGTTGTGCTGGGCAGTGGCGCCCAGCAAGAGCAGCGATAACCCAAATCGCGCAATCCGTTTGCGCAGACAAATCCATCGCCACCATTGTCACCCGGACCGCACAGTACAAGCGCAGAACCGGGTGTTGCGTTACCTTGCTTCGCGTACCAAAGATGCGCCGCTAGGGCAGCAGCCGTACCGGCGCGCTGCATGAGTGTGCCCGGTGGCAGGTCCGCACGTGCACGCGCTTCGAGGGCTCGTAGTTCTTCAATCCGATACAGTGCATGCATTGCAATATCTTCGTCGGACAGACTCTGGCCGTATTGTGTGCTGGGCCAGCCCATTGCTGTCAATCGTTGCGTTTGCGCTCACAAACGGGCGAATTCGGATCTTCTCACCCGGCACTTCGGCGGACCCGGCCGCCATGGAGGCAAATAAACTGGCGCCAATCCCCAGCAAATCCAGGATCTCGTCTGCCAGCGAATTCATGAATGCACCTGAGAAGCTGATTTCGACGGCCGAGATGCTTGGCTCGGTCTGGATCTGTTATGCGCCGTTGATCGACAAGAAGCGCAAGGCTATTGGCACGCGCTTGACCATGCTCTCGGCCAATTCGCAGGAGCGCCCGGCCATCGGAGCGTTACTGGACGCCTTAAACGCGGTCTGGCCTGAGTCACCCGTCCCCGTACTTGTTGCGCCCTTGGACGCGGCGTTTGATGAGAGCGCTCTGAACTGGACGGCACCGCGCAATGCCCTGCTCGAAATTCCGGCCAGTGCCTTGCTCGACCCACCTACCCAAAGCATTGCGCAAGCGCTATTTCGAGACGGCAAACGCCTTGTTTTGCGAGGCATTCCGGAGGTGCCACTTCCCCCCGCACTGCTATCATGCTTCGAATACTCGCTGATCCATGTGAGCGAAGACCGTCGTCGCTGGAGTGGCCAGGCGCCAGCCGGGATCGTTCGGCGCATCCCTTTCATCGTCACCGGTGTTCAAAACGTTGCCGACGCGGTGGAGGTATTCGATCGAGATGCCGCGGCCTGTGTCGGCTGGCCACTGGATGACCAGAGCACGAATAAGGCGCGACCACTGCAGCCCGGGCAGGCGGTAGTTATGGAGCTGCTGCGGCTGGTGCGAGATGATGCGGACCTTGACAAAATCGACGCGACGCTGCGCCGCGATCCGGCCCTTGCCTTTAAGCTTTTGCGCCTCGTGAACTCGGCAGCGTTTAACCTGCCGGTGCAAATTACATCGTTCCAGCATGCGGTGATGATGCTTGGGTACAAGAAGCTCATCCGCTGGCTTTCGCTGTTGCTGGCTACTGCGTCAAAGGACTCAAACACCTTTCCCCTCATGCACGCCTCGATTCGCCGCGGGATTTTTCTCGAAACGATCGGCGCAACGGCATCGCAGGGCGAGATTCGCGACGAACTCTTCATAACCGGAGCGTTTTCCCTGCTTGATCGGATCACTGGAGCTCCGTTCCCGCATTTGTTTGAGCTCATTTCCTTGTCAGAAACCATTGTTGAGGCGATATTGCACCGCTCCGGCCCCTATGGTGCGTATTTGACCTTGATCGAGGCTATCGAGCGAAGCGACCCAATTGCCATCCGCAAGCAAACGCAGGAGCTGGCAATTCCCACTGCAGCGTGCAACGAGGCCCTTCTTAAATCGCTGGCTTCAGCTCAGCTGCTCGACGGCGACATATAGCGGCGACCAATCGCGGCGGGTAGCGCCTCGCGGCTAGCGCCCGGCACTGCCCGGCTATAATTCAACCCTCTCGGATACGCGGCGCAATTTCGGCGGCCGGCAGGCTGCTGGCATCGCGTTGCGGTGCGCCTGACTGCGGTCGGCTTTGAGTGCGAAGCGTCAGTGCGCCGAGGTTGCTGTCGTGTCTTCGGGCTTGGCTGTTCCTCGAGTTGCCTTCCGCAATGAGTTCTTCGGATTCCTACCTGGTTCTCGAGGGGCCCGCCGCAGGTTCGGCGTTCCGGCTCACGCGACTGCTCGCCCGCCTGCGGGAGATCGACCCCGCAATCGTTGCGGTCGATGCGCATTACCGCCATTTCGTAAAGCTTTCCGCGCCGCTGGACGCAGACTCCTTAGGCCGGCTAGAGCGCTTGCTGTCCTATGGCGAGCGCGCCCCGGCAAGCCCCTGGACTCCTGATTTGCGTCTGATCGTGGTCCCGCGTCTGGGAACCACGTCGCCATGGTCTAGCAAGGCAACCGAGATTGCGCGCAACTGTGCCTTGCGGCAGGTGCTCAGATTGGAGCGGGGCGTCACCTACCAGCTTCACTGCCAGGACCTGGCCGCCATCGGCCAAGGACCAGGCCACGGCTCCTGGGAGCGCATCGCGGGGATCTTGCACGACCGGATGACTGAAACCGTGCTTGCTGCACCGCCTGATATGCAGTCGACCTGTTCGCAGCTATTTGCCGCGCAACCGACGCAGCGCAGTATGGCGCGACAGGTCGATTTGCTGCAAAACGGGCGCTTGGCTCTGGTGGAGGCCAATTCGCGAATGGGTTTGGCCTTGTCGCCAGAAGAGATCGACTACCTGGTGACAGCCTTCAGTGCTATGGCTCGCAATCCTACGGACGTCGAACTGATGATGTTTGCGCAGGCAAACTCGGAGCATTGCCGCCACAAGATTTTCAACGCGACGTGGACGATTGATGGAATTGCCGCGAGCGCAAGTCTTTTTGACATGATCAAGGCAACGCATAATGCTGCGCCACGCGGGACGGTGGTTGCCTATCGCGACAACGCTGCGATCATCGAAGGACGGCGTGCAAGCGTGTTTACGGCCCAAACCGCCGACCGCGACGAGAGTGAGGCAGGTGCATACCTGCGTCAGGAGCAGATGCTGCATCTTGTATTTAAGGTCGAAACCCATAATCATCCGACGGCCATAGCGCCGAATCCCGGCGCCGCGACGGGGGCGGGCGGCGAGATTCGCGATGAGGGGGCGACCGGCCGAGGCGCACGACCCAAGGCTGGTTTGTGCGGATTTAGCGTCTCGCACTTGCGTTTGCCGTCGGCCCGCCGCGCCTGGGAGAACGATCGCGACGTAATCGCTCCATGCGTCTCGTCCAAGCCGTCTTCGGACTACGGCTTTCCTTCGCGCATTGCCGATGCATTGACCATCATGATTGAGGGTCCTGTCGGAGCAGCCTCATTTAATAACGAGTTTGGACGGTCGAACCTTGCTGGGTACTTTCGCGCCTATGAACAGAACGTTGGCGGCCAACGGCTGGGGTACCACAAACCGATCATGCTGGCGGGCGGAGTGGGCAATATCCGGGCCGATCAGACACAGAAGGCTCGTCCGGCCGCGGGGGCGTTGCTGGTGCACTTAGGCGGTCCTGGCATGCGCATCGGATTAGGTGGTGGCGCGGCCTCGAGTCTTGGTGCGGGAACGAACACCGAACAGCTCGATTTTGACTCGGTTCAACGGGCCAACGCGGAGATTCAGCGGCGCGCACAGGAAGTCATCGACACATGCGCACGCCTGGGAGCGGAGAACCCGATTCTGGCCATTCATGACGTTGGCGCTGGCGGCCTGTCCAATGCGTTTCCCGAACTCGCAGAAAATTCCGCACGCGGCGCCAATATCGACCTGGAGCGCATTCCGGTAGAGGATCGCTCGATGACAGCCCTAGAGATTTGGTGTAACGAATCGCAGGAGCGTTATGCGCTGGCGGTTGCACCCGAGCGCTGGCCGCAGTTGGCGCAAATCTGCCGCCGGGAGCGCTGTCCGTCGGCAGTCATCGGTACGATCACGGACGACGGCCAATTGCGCCTCGCGCTTGCCGATGCACAAAGCGCAGTGAATATGCCGATGAGCGTACTCTTTGGCAAACCTCCACGCATGCATCGTGACGTTGTACGAGGCAACCGGCATCTGCAGGCACTTGATCTGACAAGCGTCGACATTGCCACAGTTGCCCTTGAGGTGTTGCGCCACCCAACGGTCGCCAACAAGTCATTTTTGATCACCATCGGGGACCGCACGGTTGGCGGCCTCAGCTGCCGCGATCAGATGGTGGGCCCGTGGCAGGTTCCGGTCGCCGACTGTGCCGTCACGCTGCTGGACTTCGATGGATATGGGGGCGAAGCCTTTGCTATTGGTGAGCGCGCTCCAGTGGCCGCGATCGACGCAAGCAACGCCTCGCGCCTGGCGATCGCCGAGGCATTGCTTAACCTGGCGGCTGCCGATGTGGAATGGGCGCGCGTAAAACTGTCTGCCAACTGGATGGCCGCCTGTGGTGTGCCGGGAGAGGACGCGGCGCTGTACGCGGCTGTATCCGCAGCAAGCCGTTTGTGTACCGAATTGGGTGTGTCCATTCCGGTGGGCAAAGATTCGCTTTCCATGCGTACCAGCTGGCGTGAGGCGCAAGAGGAAAAGCAGGTCAGCGCGCCGGTCTCCCTTGTTGTCAGCGCGGCTGCACGGGTCGAAGACGTGCGCCGCAGCCTCACCCCGCAGTTGCGCCACGACGGGGGTCAAAGCGAGCTGATCCTGATTGACCTGTCTGCGGGACGCCAGCGGTTGGGCGGATCGATACTGGCGCAGGTTTGCAGCCAACTCGGTGACGAGGCGCCCGACGTGGATGCGCCCGCGGCACTCGCAGCGACGCTGCGTGCGATACGTTCATTGGAGGCGCAAGGAATCGCGCTTGCTTACCACGATCGCTCCGACGGGGGCCTTTGGGCCGCGGCCTGTGAGATGGCCTTCGCAGGGCGCTGCGGTCTATCGATCAACATCGACGTGCTGGCAGTCGATCCGCACGCCGCAGATTACGGGGACTTCAAGATTCGAGCCGATCAGGCTACTGTGCGGCGCCACGACATGGCAGTGCGCGCGCTTTTTAACGAAGAGCCGGGTTGCCTAATTCAGGTGCGCAAGGCCGATCGCTCGGCAGCGATGCAGGTGTTGCGCGAAGCCGGAATCGGTGCATTCAGCCATATTGTGGCGAGCGTCACGGAGCAACCCGTTATCGAGGTCCGCCACGATGCCAAGGTGCTGGTCTCTTACGAACTGAGCGAAATGCTGACTGCTTGGAATGAAGTTTCCTGGGCAATTGCGCGCTTGCGCGACAACCCCACCTGTGCGGATTCGGAGTTTGGGCGCTCGGCCAAAGAATTGCTACCGCAACTTTCTCTTTCCTTGCCGTATGACCCTCGCGAGGACATCGCTGCAGCGTGGATCGCAACGAGCGCCCGGCCCAGGATTGCCATCTTGCGCGAGCAGGGCGTCAACAGCCAATATGAGATGGCGTCGGCCTTTGACCGCGCCGGGTTTACGGCAGTCGACGTGCATATGACCGATTTGATTGACGGTCGCGTTGCTCTAGCGTCGTTTCAGGGCTTTGCCGCCGGTGGCGGCTTTTCCTATGGCGATGTCCTCGGTGCCGGTGGCGGTTGGGCGAAAACCATACTCTTTAGTCCGAAGTTGGCCGATGAGTTCGCGGAATTTTTCGCGCGTCCACAGACGTTTGCGTTGGGGGTCTGCAATGGCTGCCAGATGATGAGCCAGCTGCGCTCGATCATTCCCGGCGCGTCCCACTGGCCGCGTTTTGAACGCAATGCGTCCGAGCAGTTCGAGGCCCGCTTGGTGATGGTTGAAGTGCCTGCGTCACCCTCGGTCTTTTTTGCCGACATGGCGGGCGCTCGCATGCCGGTGGTCAATGCGCACGGGGAAGGGCGCGCAGTTTTCGATACACCGCAAGCGCGGACCGAAGCTTTTGTGGCGATGCGCTATGTGGACGCGACCGGTGCCGCGACAGAGCGCTATCCGGAAAATCCCAATGGATCGCCCATGGGTATTTGTGGCTTGACGACTGCCGACGGACGCTTCACGATCGTGATGCCGCACCCCGAGCGCGTGCGCCGGACCGTTCAGATGTCGTGGCAGCCCCCCGGGTTGGGCGAGGATTCTCCTTGGATGCGCATGTTTCGCAACGCGCGTCGCTGGGTGGCGTAGGGCAGGGTACTTCGAAAAGAGAGAAAAAAATGACGGACCGAGTCATTCCATTGCTCGACGCCAGGGCACTGCGCCAGCCGCCAAAAGTTCCCTTGGACCTGAGGCACGCCGCCGGCGCCCTGCAGGACCGGCTGCATCGCGCCTTGCTCGACTTGCGCATCTCAGTGACCGATCGATGCAACTTTCGCTGCATTTATTGCATGCCCAAGGAGCTGTTTAATAACGAGCATTGTTACGTGCCGCACAGTGAGTTGCTCAGTTTCGAGGAGATCACACGACTGGCACGTATCTTCGCGCGTCGCGGAACGCGCAAGATTCGCCTCACGGGGGGCGAGCCGCTGCTGCGGCGAGACCTTGAGTCACTAGTGCGCATGCTTGCCGGTGTGGGTGCTGAACTGGGCGCGCCGCTCGATCTGGCCTTGACGACAAACGGCTCGATCTTAGCTCGCAAGGCAGCGGCCTTGGCCAGCGCGGGCCTGCGTCGTATGACGGTTTCGCTCGACGCGCTGGACGATACGATTTTCCGCCGCATGAATGATGTCGATTTTCCCGTCGCGAGCGTGCTCGAGGGCATCGATGCGGCTGCAGCAGCGGGATTTTCGCCGGTCAAAATCAACATGGTCGTCAAGCGCGGCTACAACGAGAACCAGGTGTTGTCTATGGCGCGGTATTTTCGCAGCCGTGGCCATATCTTGCGCTTTATTGAATTCATGGACGTGGGCAACTCCAATTCGTGGCGGCTGGACGATGTTGTTGCCTCAGAACAGATCCTTACGATGATTAACGCCGAGATGCCCCTCGAGCCGATCGAGGCAACCGAGGCGGGTGAAGTTGCACAGCGTTGGCGCTACCGGGACGGCAGCGGAGAGATCGGCACAATTTCCAGTGTTACCCGCGCCTTTTGTGGTGACTGCACCCGCGCGCGCTTATCCACGGAGGGTTGCCTGTATCTTTGCCTGTTCAGTCAACGCGGACACGATTTGCGCGCTTTGTTGCGCGGCGGTGCCGATGATCAGCAAATCGCTGCCGCAATCGGCGCTGTATGGGCCGCACGCGACGACCGTTATTCGGAGCTGCGCGCAGAGCTCACCTCGCGACCGAACAAGCGCATCGAGATGTCCTACATTGGTGGGTAGCTTTCTGCTACAAAAGCCCGCACGCGATCTGATCACCGGGGTAATACTAGCGGGCGGTCGCAGTTCAAGAATGGGCGGCGCGGACAAGGGTTTAGTCGAATTTGAAGGTCGTTGTTTGATCGAGCACGTGCTCGTACGTATGCAACCCCAAGTTGGCGAAATCATCATCAGCGCCAACCGGAACCTGGATCGGTACCGCTCTTATGGTCATCGCGTGGTCGAGGATGATCGTGCAACTTTTGGTGATTTTTGCGGTCCGCTGGCTGGCATGCTCGCGGGACTGCGCCACTCGCACCTGCCGTGGGTAGTCTTCGCGCCCTGTGACGCGCCGGCTTTGCCCATGGATCTGGTTGCCAGGCTCAGCGGTGCTACCGACGCCGCGCATCCGACGGTTGCGGTGTGCGCCGGGCAGCGGCAGGTCGTGTTCTGCCTGATGCCGACCGCAATTGAGCCAGAACTGGCTTCCACCCTCGCGGCCGGAGAGCGACGACCCCGGGAATTTCTGCGCAAGCTCAATGCCGTCGAAGTCGCCTTCGAGGACCCGCAGGCTTTCGTCAACATCAATACGTCGTTAAATCCCCAATTTAAGGGCACCGATGAGTGAGTGCAACTTGCCCCAGGCCTTTGAGCGTCTGCTGCAGACTCTTGTTCCGATCGAAGAGGTGCAGCGGGTCGCGCTCATGCAGGCGCGAGGCCGGGTGCTGGCGCACCCGCTGGTCTCAAGGCGGGATCTGCCCTCGACAGATCAGGCTGCCATGGATGGATACGCGGTGCGCGCCCAAGATTTGGCTGCCGGCGGCCGAACGCTCAAGGTTCTTGGCCGCGCTCTTGCCGGTCATGACTTTGCCGATCGCCTGGAGCCCGGAACTTGTGTGCGGATTATGACCGGCGCTTCGATACCCCAGGGCGCTGATAGCGTGGTCGTCATGGAGGTGGCGCAAGACCTTTCGTCCGATCTTGTTGCCCTGCCGGGGCCGGTCGGATTTGGCGCTAACCGGCGCCTGCGGGCAGAGCACGTTCGTGCGGGTGATGAAGTATTGCCGGCACGCCGCAGGTTGCGCGCCGCAGACCTTGCGCTGGCTTGCGCCCTTGGGGAAGTCGAGCTTGAGGTTTTTCGATTGCTGCGAGTTGGCGTCTTGTCCACGGGCGATGAATTGCACGACGCGCCCGCGCAGCTGCCCCCTGGATGCGCCTATGACAGCAATCGCGTGATGCTCCGCGCAGCAA
>CAZSOI010000163.1:0-10162 GCA_964608115.1 uncultured Burkholderiaceae bacterium
GACCATACCTGGCCTGGATGCGACGAAATTCCGCAGCGGTGTACGCGATGGCCTCCTGCCAGGAAACCTCCTGCCAAGGATCGGTGATTTTCTTGCGGATCATCGGCGTGCGAATGCGGTCCTTGTGGGTTGCATACCCCCAAGCAAATCGCCCTTTGACGCAGGAGTGACCGTGGTTGGCCTGGCCGTCCTTATGCGGCACCATGCGGATGACCTGAGTACCCTTCATTTCCGCACGAAATGAGCAGCCCACACCGCAATACGCGCAGGTCGTGACGTGCACGTGCTCGGGCTGCCCGTGATCGATCACCGAGTTTTCTATCAACGCGGCGGTCGGACAAGCCTGCACGCATGCGCCGCAGGAGACGCACTCCGAATCCATGAAGCCTCCCGCCTGACCGGCCGTGACGACCGAGGCAAAACCGCGCGCATCGATTGTCAGCGCGTAGGTGCCTTGCACTTCTTCGCAGGCACGCACGCAACGCGAGCAAACGATGCATTTGGCAGGGTCAAAGCTGAAATACGGATTGGAGAGGTCTTTGTTCGCCGCAAGGTGATTTGCGCCACCGTAGCCATAGCGCACTTCGCGCAGACCAACCGCCCCGGCCATATCTTGCAACTCGCAATCGCCGTTGGCGCTACACGTAAGGCAATCGAGCGGGTGATCCGAGATATACAGCTCCATTACTCCGCGCCGGATTCGCGCCAACGCATCGCTTTGCGTGCGAACCGTCATGCCCGTCTCGACCACTGTGGTGCACGATGCCGGGTAGCCCTTGCGGCCCTCAATCTCGACCAGGCACAAGCGGCAGGACCCAAAGGCCTCAAGGCTATCGGTCGCACAAAGCTTAGGCACGTTGCTGCCCGCGGCAATGCTGGCTCGCAGCACCGAGCTACCCGCCGGCACTGTGACCTGCACGCCGTCGACCTGCAGCGAAACGAGCGCTTGCGTGCGACTTGGCGGCGTGCCGAAGTCAAGAGATTTCAACGAGGTCATGATGCGCTTTGCTTGTATTCGCGGCGGTCGACATGTCGCGGTAGCCGTCGACTAGGCCGAGCGAGTCGCGGAAGTCGGAACCAAGCCAAAATCCTCCGGAAAATGGTTTAGCACGCTCAGCACCGGCGCGGGCGCCATGCCTCCCAACCCACACAGCGAGCCCTCGGTCATCGTTTCGCACAAATCGCGCAGTAGCGCGACATTGGCCGCAACATCCTGCCGAGCACGTACCCGGTCAATCACTTCGACGGCACGGGTCGATCCAATTCTGCACGGCGTACATTTTCCGCAGGATTCAATGGCACAAAACTCCATTGCAAAACGCGCCATTTGCGCCAGATCCGCGGTGTCGTCAAACGCGACAATTCCGCCATGGCCGATCATTGCGCCCATCGCCGCAAAAGCCTCGTAATCAAGGGCAGTGTCAAATTGCGACTCGGGAACATAGGCTCCTAAGGGACCTCCGACCTGAACAGCGCGGATCGGACGGCCCGACGCCGAGCCGCCGCCAAATTCGTACAGCAACTCGCGCAGCGTAAGACCAAAAGCGATCTCCACCAAGCCGCCGTGCCGGATATTGCCCGCAAGCTGAAACGGCAGCGTGCCCCGTGAGCGTCCCAACCCGAAGTCCCGATATGCCTGTGCGCCCTGTGCAAAGATCATCGGAACACTGGCAAGCGTAATGACGTTGTTGACCAGGGTAGGTTTGCCAAAGAGCCCCTGTAGCGCCGGCAGCGGCGGGCGAAAGCGAACCATTCCGCGTTTGCCCTCGAGACTTTCGAGCAAAGAGGTTTCCTCTCCGCAAATATAGGCACCGGCGCCGCGCCGCAGCTCCAAATCAAATCGCTGACCAGAGCCGACCAGATCTGCACCCAAATATCCCGCAGCGCGTGCCGTTTCAATGGCCCTGGCCAGAGTGGCCTCGGCATAGGGGTACTCCGAACGCAGGTAGATGTAGCCTTGGGTCGCACCAACGCTGACACCGGCGATCGTCATCCCCTCGATTAGCACGAATGGGTCGCCCTCCATGATCATGCGGTCGGAGAACGTGCCCGAATCCCCCTCATCCGCGTTGCAAACAACGTACTTCGTTGCCGACTGCTGTTCGAGCACGGTTTTCCATTTGATGCCCGTGGGAAATGCCGCCCCACCGCGACCGCGCAGGCCCGATTCCATCAATGCCTGAACTGCCGCGCCCGGCCCCATCGTCAGCGCCTGGCGCAGGGCCACGTAGCCGCCATGCTGCAGGTAATCGTCCAGGCGCAGCGGATCAATTAACCCCATGCGCGCAAACGTGCGTCGCTGCTGGCGAGCCAAATACGGAATTTGGTCTGTCAAACCGTGGCCGAGTCGGTGGCGCCCGCCGTGCAGAAAGTCGCCATCGAACAGCTCCGTCACGTCTTGCGCTCCCACGGGTCCGTAGGCAGCGCGCCCGTCGGGGGTCTGGACCTCGACCAGAGGCTCGAGCCAGAGCAGTCCGCGCGAGCCCGTGCGGACGATCTCGACGGCTTGTCCCCGGCGAGAGGCTTCGACAGCTATGGCCCGCGCAACCGAATCGGCGCCCACAGAAATGGCGCACGAATCGCGCGCAACAAACACGCGGGCAATCATGTGCGGCTCCGGCAGTGCTCGACGATGTCAGTCAAGCGCCCCGCATCAACCCGGCCGACGAGCTCCTTATCAACCATTACCGCAGGTGAGCACGCACAGTTGCCCAGGCAATAGACCGGCTCCAGGGTCAGAGCGCCGTCGGCGCTTGTTCCATGCAGGTCGACGCCAGCTAACTTGCGCGCATGTTCCAGGAGCTCGCGTGAACCCATGGACTGACAGGCTTCGGCCAAGCAGATGCGCAGCACGTGGCGACCAGGCGGGCTGCGGCGAAAGTGGTGGTAAAAGCCGATGACTCCGTGCACTTCGGCAATGGACAGGCGCATCGCCTTGGCAACAATGGGCACGCAGTGCGTCGGCACGTACCCCAAACGGTCCTGTATCTCGTGCAGCAAAGGAAGTAAGCCACCGGGCCGATCAGCGTGCAAGGCTATGGCCGCGGCAACGGCTGCATCAGGCGCCACGTCCAGACGCTCCTTTGGCTTGGGCAGCAGGCTCCATGAAAACGCTCGCCGACCGCAATATACGAGCTGTATTGCACATACGGTGAAACCGCCCCAGGAAACTTACACAAGGTAGCACTTCCGATCAATGGCCGGAATAGGCATTTTGTTGCCTGTGGCATTTGGAAAAAACTCATGCGAAGCCTACCGTGAACAAGAATCACGTTAAGTCTTCATGGACTTTTTCGAACGACTACGGTCAAACAGTTGATCCGCAGCTCTTTGGGCTACTGCGCGCAGCGCACGGAGCCGGCAAACTCGCGGTAGCCGCTGCCCAAGGCCCGATTTCCTACCGCTACGGATGGGACCGTAGCCTGAAGTGGGGGAGATTTTTCGGCACCCCGCTGGTTAAATTCGCTCGCGGCAAACGCGCGCAATGCACTTCGCTGGGAGAAAAGCTTCTTTTAGCCGAGCAGCGCAACGAGGCGAGCCTTTTCTTCAGCTCGAGAACACCGCCTCGGAGCGCAAACTCGCGCTCAGCAGAACACGGAAGCAATCGCAACCCGTGCTTCGTATCCACGCAAGCTGCGGCTACGTGGTGCACAAGCTTCCTTGCTTGATGCGCCAACACGGGCATGCAAACGTTGATTTGCGGTACCGGGCGAGCGCGAAATCCCGATCGCTTAATGCCTTAGGCGAGAAGGCTTCAAAGAAACAGATCCGGTAGCAGTTCGCGGCTACCCGGCACAACCGAATAAGACGAAAAGTCGCGTACGCCGGCAGCCGAGAGCACTTCTTCGTCGATGAAGAAGTTACCCGTCGTGCTTGTCGCATCGCGCTCGAGAATGGCCATGGCTGCCTCGGCCATGATTCGCGGCGAACGGCAGTGTTCGGGGCGCACCCCGGCAATCATCTGCAGCGCGGCGGTCTGGATTACCGTGCGCGGCCAAAGCGCGTTGACGGCGATCCCATAGGGACGAAATTCCTCCGAATGCCCGAGCACACACATGCTCATGCCGTACTTGGCCATGGTGTACGCAAGATGCGGCGCAAACCAGCGCGACTGCATATTTAGCGGTGGCGATAAGGTCAGAACATGCGGATTTCGTCGCAGCTCCGCCGCGCGCTTGAGCTGGGGCAGACATGCCTGCGTACATAAGAATGTGCCGCGCACATTGACACCGAACATCAAATCAAAACGCTTCATCGGCGTCGCCTCGGTCGAGGTCAGGTTGATGGCACTGGCGTTATTCAGCAGCACGTCGATGCCGCCAAACCGATCCACGGCCTTTTGCACCGCCGCCAGCACCTGCTGCTCGTCGCGAATATCCACTTGCAGGGGCAGACAGGCTGCTCCCTGGGCCTGAATTTCAGCGGCCGCCGTATAAATCGTCCCTGGCAGTTTGGGATTTGGGTCTGCGGTCTTGGCCGCAATTACGACATTGGCGCCGGCACGAGCGGCATGCTTTGCAATCTCCAGACCAATGCCGCGCGATGCGCCCGAGACGAACATGGTTTTGCCACGCAGCGAAGACATGCGTCCTCCCCTCTTTTTTTCAGCTGGCTTTTGTTGCGCTGTGCGCCGCGCGCGCAAAATCGGGTTTGCGCCGCTCCAAGAAAGCGCTAAGCGCCTCGCGCGACTCCGGGCTGCCGAGCAGCCGCCTAAAAGTGTGCAATTCCTCGTCCATCGTGAGCTCTAATGCAGCCCGCCAGCCCGTCTTGAGCAAGCGCTTGGTCTCGCACACGGCCCCCGGAGGCAAGGCCCGAAACCGCCGCGCCTGGTGCATCGCATACTCCACCACTTCGCCTGGCGGCAGCAGCCGATTTACCAGTCCCATCTCGAGCGCTTCTTCGGCCGAGATGGGTTCGCCAAAGAGCAACTTCTCTGCGGCCTTGTGGTAGCCCGCGGTCAGTGGCACGAGCAAGGAGGAGCCAAATTCCGGGCAGATCCCCAGACTCACAAACGGCATGGAGAACATGGCATCGTCGGCGGCATAGACCAAATCGCAGTGCATCAGCAAAGTCGTGCCGATGCCAACGGCTGCGCCGTTGACCGCGGCAATGGCCGGTTTTTGCAAATCGATCATGGTCTTCATGAACCGTTGCGCCGATTCCCTTACGAGCTCGGGTCGCTGCAAGAAATCTTGGATATCGTTGCCCGCGCAAAAAACGCTCGGCGCCCCGCGCAAGACGATCGCGCGCACGGCATCATCGCTTCCCGCCGCCGCAAAGGACTGCTCCAGCTGCGTGTACATCTCGGCAGTTATCGCGTTCTTGCGCTCTGGACGTGCGAGCTCGATGGACGCGACGTCTTCCTCGACCTGCATGCGTATGGTCATTGCGCCTCCTCCAAGTGGACCTTACGCGGTGCCTGCGGGCTGCGACCCGGCCGCGTTCAAATGCGCTCGAAAATGCCGGCTGCACCCATGCCGGTTCCAACACACATAGTCACCATCCCGTAGCGCTGCTGCCGCCGCCGCAAGGCGTGCACGAGCGTCGCCGTACGAATAGCGCCTGTGGCCCCTAGTGGGTGCCCCAGTGCGATGGCGCCGCCCATCGGATTGACCTTCGCGGGGTCTAAGCCAAGCGACCCGATGACGGCCAGGGCCTGAGCGGCAAAGGCCTCATTGAGCTCAATCCAATCCATATCTTCCTGCTGCAGTCCGGCGGAACGCAGCGCGGCCGGAATCGCCTCTTTGGGTCCGATCCCCATGATTTCCGGGGGCACGCCGCGAACCGCAAAAGAAACAAATCGTGCCAAAGGAGTCAGGTGAAAGCGGCGCAGCGCAGCTTCACTTACGAGAATTACAGCCCCCGCGCCATCGGAGGTCTGCGAACTGTTACCGGCGGTCACGCTGCCCTTGGCCGCAAAAGCTGGCTTGAGCTTAGAGAGCGCGACCAAGTTCGTGTCGGCACGCGGCCCCTCATCGAGCTCCATGCGCCGGTGCTTGACCTGAATCTCATGCTTGGCGAGATCCGGGCTGCGCTCGACGACATCAACGGGTGTGATCTCATCGCGAAATTCGCCTTTGCCCTGGGCGGCGAGTGCACGCTGATGCGAGGTCAGGGCAAACTCATCTTGCGCCTCGCGACTTACCTTCCACTGCGCGGCAACGCGCTCTGCGGTCAGGCCCATGCCAAAAGCAATACCCAGATGCTCGTTTTTCTCAAATAGTCTTGGATTGATCGACGGCTTGTTGCCCATCATAGGCACCATGCTCATCGACTCGGTGCCGCCCGCAAGCATCACGTCGGCCTCACCCACGCGAATACGATCGGCGGCCATAGCAACCGCATTTAGGCCCGAGGAGCAATAGCGGTTGACCGTGCAGCCGCCGACCGAATCGGGCAAACCGGCGTACAGCACCGCGTTGCGCGCAACGTTTGTGCCCTGCTCGCCCTCCGGGAAGGCGCAGCCGACAATGGCATCCTCGATCGCCGCGGGATCGAGCTCCGGGACGGCGGCGAGGGCGCCCTGAATTGCGGTGACGAGCAAATCATCCGGTCGGGTATTGCGCAGGCTACCCCGGGGCGCCTTGCCCACGGGTGTGCGTGTCGCGGCCACGATGTACGCATCTTGAATCTGACGGCTCATGCGAAACTCCTTAGCTTTTGCTTCACGTATCGATCAGTTGCGCACGGGTTTACCCGTTTGCAAAAGCCCCATCATCCGTTCCAGCGACTTGGGGTGTCCTACCAAATGAACAAAGTGCTTGCGCTCCAGATCCAAGAACCACTGCTCGTCGACCAGCGTACCGGGGTCCAGATCGCCGCCGCACAGCACATCGGCTATGCAGGAAGCCAGGTACTGGTCGTGCGCGCTTGCATATCCGCCCTCGCGCAAGTTCGCAAGCTGCCCCTTCATGGTGGCGAGCACCGATCGTCCCGCCACGGGCACCTGGCGCGCGCGCAACGGTGGCCGATAGCCCGTGACGTGCATCGCAAAGCTCTGACCGATTGCCGTCCACAGCAGTTCCTGCCGGTTCATGACGATAGTGTCCGAATCGAGCAGGTATCCCATCTGCTGGGCCTCCAGTGCTGATCCCGACACCTTTGCCATCGCGGCATTTTGCATCCAGTTGCTAAGAAACGGCAGCAAGTCGTTGGCGCCGATTGAACTGGCTGCCGCGGCCGCACGAAGGGCGCCTTCCTTTAGCCCGCCGCCGGCCGGAATCAGGCCCACGCCAACCTCCACCAGGCCAATATAGGACTCCAGCGCAGCCACTCTCTTGGCGCAATGAAGAGCCACTTCACAGCCGCCTCCCAGCGCCATGCCGCTGATCGCTGCAACCACGGGCACCTGCGCGTACTTCACACGCAGCAAGACGTCTTGCAGCTGGCGGTCTGCTTCCCCTACTGCCTTTGCACCCCCACTCATGAACACGGGCGTCAATGCCTGCAGGTCCGCACCCACGGAAAAAGGATCATCCGGCGACCAAACCACCAGAGCCCGATAGCGCGCCTCGGCAGTCTCGACGGCTTTCAGTAAGCCGGCGCCTAGCGCCGGGCTGATTGCGTGCATCTTGGTCTTGAACGAGAAAATCAAAACCTCGGCGGCCATCCCCGAATCCAGGTGCCAGATGCGACATGCTTCGTCCTCGTGCACCGTGGTGCCGGCCTTGTACGGGCTTGGAGCATCTTCCCCTGCTAGCGAAACCCGGAATAGCTGGCGGCCGTACACGGGCAATTCGTTGCGAGCAACAAAAGCACGCTTGGTTGGACTCCAAGACCCCTTGGCCGTGTGCACCGCTGCCGCAGAAGCAACCGGACCTTGGAGGACCCATTTGGGAAGCGGCGCCTTGCAAAGCGCTTCGCCCGCGTCGATGTCGGCCTGCACCCACTCGGCAACTTGTTCCCAGCCGGCGATTTGCCAGTTTTCAAAAGGCCCGCTGTCCCAGCCAAATCCCCAACGCAGTGCCAAATCCACGTCGCGCGCAGTCTCGGCAACCGACGCCAAGTGGATTGCCGCGTAGTGAAACATGTTGCGCGCAATTGCCCACAAGAATTTTGCCTGCGGATGATCGGTCGTGCGAAGCAGTGCAAGGCGCTCGGCCGCAGGCTTTTTGAGGATACGCGTGATCAGCTCATCGGCCTTGCCCACGCCATCGACATAGCCACCGCTGCGCGGATCGAGAACCTTGATCGTGCGTCCTTCCTTGCGATAAAAGCCCGCGCCGCTCTTTTGTCCCAGCGCGCCCTTGTCGACCAGCGTCTTGAGCACCGATGGCAGGGCAAAGTGCTCCGCAAACGGGTCCTGCTCGGGACCTAACTTGTCTTGCATGGTCTTGACAACGTGCGCCAGGGTGTCGAGGCCGACGACATCCATCGTGCGAAAAGTTGCGCTCTTGGCACGACCCAGCCGCGTGCCGGTCAAGTCGTCGACCACGTCGTAGGGCAAGGCATATTTTTCCGCCTCCTTTATAGTGGCCAGCATCCCGAAAACGCCTAGGCGGTTGGCGATGAAATTCGGTGTGTCCTTGGCGCGCACCACGCCCTTGCCAAGGGTGCTGGTCAGAAAACCTTCCAGGTCATCGAGCACGCCAGCGCGTGTGGCTGGTGTCGGGATAAGCTCGACCAGGTGCATATAGCGCGGCGGATTGAAAAAATGCACACCGCAAAAGCGCGCCCGTAGCGCTTCGGGCAGTCCCTGGGAGAGCTGCGTGATCGAAAGCCCCGAGGTGTTGGACGCAAAGATGGCGTCCGAACCGATGTGGGGGCCCACCTTGGCGTACAGATCGAACTTCCAGTCCATGCGTTCCGCGATCGCCTCGATCACGAGGTCGCATTCGCGCAACTGCTCCAGGTTCTGTTCGTAGTTGGCCGCACCGACGTAGCGCGTCTCCTGGACACGTCCCAGCGGAGCAGGGCTGAGTTTTTTTAGTCCCTCGATGCCACGCTGGACGATCGCGTTCTTGTCGCCCGACTTCGTATCGGGCAGGTCAAAGAGCACAACCGGCACGCGCGCGTTGATGCAGTGCGCTGCAATTTGCGCGCCCATGACGCCAGCACCGAGCACCGCGACCTTTCTGACCACGAAATTTTTCATATTCTTTCCCTAAAATCGCTCCAAGCCGCCGGTCCGGCATCCGAGCGTTCGCGTTGTCCTGTTAAAACCAATCGTTGTGAAACGCCGTTACGTTCGCCGCCCCCGAGCGTGCGGCGCGAATGTGAAACGCGGTCTCCGGCAGCAGCCGCTGAAAATAAAAGCGCGCGGTCGCAAGCTTGCCACGATAAAACTCATCGACCTTGTCACCGTCGGCCGCACAGCGCGCAACGGCAACCTGCGCCATTCGCGCCCAGAAATAGGCGAAAACGAGGTGTCCGACCACGCGCAAATAATCCACGGCCGCCGCGCCCGCCTCATCCTGGTTTGCCAGCGCCTTCATGCCCAGTTCCATGGTCAGCTTCTGGACCTTGTCGCCCAGATCCGCGAGCGGTGTAATGAATTCATTCATCGCCGCCGAAGTGCCATGTTCTTCGATGAAACGCTGCACCAGCGCGCCGAACTTGCGCAGCTTGGCGCCATTGTCCATCAGCACCTTGCGCCCGATCAGGTCGAGCGACTGGATCGTATTGGTGCCCTCGTAGATCATGTTGATCCGCGCGTCGCGCAACAACTGCTCCACCCCAGTTTCGCGGATGTACCCATGTCCGCCGAACACCTGCAGACACTCTGATGCGCGCAAAAAGCCGTTATCGGTCAAAAATGCTTTTACGATCGGCGTCATCAAGGCCATCATGTCGGCACCGAAGCTGCGCTGTTTTTCGTCTGGGTGGTGCAACTGGCAATCGGCCATCAACGCGATCCAATAGGCGAAGGCGCGCCCGCCCTCGGCGTAGGCACGCGCCGTTAGCAGCATGCGCCGCACGTCCGGGTGAAAGATGATCGGGTCGGCGGCGCGCTGCGGCGCCTTCGGTCCGCTCAGCGACCGCCCTTGGATCCGGTCCTTGGCGTACGCCACCGCATTTTGGTAGGCGATCTCGTTTAGGCCCAGGCCTTGCACCCCGACTTCGAGCCGCGCGCTGTTCATCATCACGAACATCGCGTGCAAACCCTTGTTTGCCTCTCCGATCAGCCAGCCGACCGCATCCTCAAAGACCATTTGGCAGGTGG
>CAZSOI010000164.1:0-4190 GCA_964608115.1 uncultured Burkholderiaceae bacterium
TACGTTCCGGCGCCGTGGTCTGCGTTCGAGGGGGTGCGCAAGGTCCCGCAGGCAAGCTTTATGGTGTTTAGGCGCGGTGGCGGCGTACGTACGCAAGACTATTGGCAACTACCGAATCCGTGCGAAGCGAGGCACCGGCCCGATGGGCAGTTGCGCGAGGAGTTGGTCGAACTTCTCGACGAATCCGTCCGCTTGCGCATGATTTCGGACGTTCCCCTTGGAGCGTTCTTATCCGGCGGCGTTGACTCGTCCTCCGTGGTTGCCATGATGGCCCGTCACTCGAGCGGGCGCGTGAAGACATACTGCATCGGTTTCGAGGAAGCGGAGTACGACGAGCGTGCGTACGCGCGAATGGTTGCTGAACGCTACGACACCGACCATCACGAAATGGTCGTACGTCCCAATGCGATGGAGGTTTTGCCGAAACTGGTCTGGCACTACAACGAGCCGTTTGCCGATCCGTCTGCAGTACCGACCTACTATGTGTCGGAGATCGCGCGACGGCACGTGACCGTGGCGCTAAACGGCGACGGAGGTGACGAAAGCTTTTTGGGTTACCCGCGCTATTCGCAATGTCTGCAGACCGAGTGGATCAGCCACCTTCCGCGATCGCTGCGTCGACTCGGCGGCCGAATCGTCAATGCGGTTCCGCCAAACCTGGATCGCCACCGCCTGATTCGCGTGGCGCGACGCTGGCTTACCTACGTCAGCGAAAGAAGCTCTTTGCGCTACGCACCTTCAATGGTGTACTTTTTCGAGCAGGACAAGCGCGCCGGCTATGGAGAGCGACTCGTTTCGTACCTCGACTCCTCTTCGCTAGACTTGCTGGAGCGATTCTTTTCGCGGTCACCATCGTACGTAGGCGGCGCTGCTTGGACCGATATCCATACCTATTTGCCGGACGATCTACTAGTAAAGGTCGACATCGCCAGCATGGCGCACGCGCTTGAGGCGCGCTCCCCTCTGCTCGATCACAAGCTCATGGAATGGGCCGCGCGCATCCCCCCGGATCAGAAAATGGCGGGCGGGCAAACGAAGATCATTTTGAAAAAAGCAATGGAACCCTACTTGCCCGGCGAGGTGTTGTACCGCCCGAAAAAGGGTTTTGGGGTTCCGATCGATCAATGGTTCAAATCCGACATGAAGGAGTTCGCCTACGAGACATTGTTGGGCCAGGCGGCCCGGCAACGCGGGCTCATCAAGACGGATTTTGTGAGAAACATGCTCGACGAGCACTGCGGCGGAGTGCGATTGCACCATACGCGTCTGTGGGCATTATTGATGTTGGAGTTGTGGTTCCGCATGTGGATCGATGCGCCCGAGCCACCGCTGTCCGCGCCCGCAACCCTGTTGGGATTGCGATAGCACAAATGGCTATTTCGGTTCAACGCCTCGTTCTTCAGGGACTTCGGTCCTTGGTGGTCACGCCGCCCGTGGGTACCGGGGGAACGGTATCGGCCGAGTACTGCTATTCGGTCTTTCTGCGCCATCGGGTCATGGCGGCGCAATATGGATTGACGCAAACCCCAGCGTGCGTCGTCGAACTCGGTCCGGGCGACAGCTTGGGAATCGGTCTAATGGCTCTATTGACCGGCACGCAGCGCTACATCGGCATTGACGCGGTCCGACACGCCGGCTTGGCAACGAACTTCGCAGTATTCGAAAAGCTTGTCGCGATGCTCTCGCGGCGCGCGTCGATTCCGACGGAGGGCGAGTGCGCCGACATCCGTCCGCGGCTCGGCAGTTACGACTTCCCGCACCAACTGCTCGATGAGGAATCTTTGGGGGCGGCGCTCGCGCCGCAGCGCCTCGAAAAAATTCGCTCCGCACTGTGGAACCAAGACGGTGCCGAAGTGATCCGGTATCTTGCGCCGTTGGGGGCGATGGACACCATCGAGTCCGAGAGCGTCGATTGGGTTTTTTCGCAGGCGGTCATGGAACACGTAGATAAGCCGGGTGAGACATACCGCCAATGTTTCCGCTGTCTCAAGCCGGGTGGCGTCATGACACACCAAATCGATTACCGGTGTCATGAGACAGCACCCGAATGGAACGGACATTGGAAATACCCGCAATGGCTCTGGAGCCTGATGCGGGGGCGCCGACCCTGGTTTGTCAATCGCCTTGCGCACTCGGAACACCGGCGCATGCAAAAAGGGCTCGGTTTCGAAATCCGCGCCGAAATTCTTCAGACGGAGACGGGCGGCATCGCGCGCGGCCAGCTCGATGGCCATTTTCGGGCGATGACGGACGAGGACTTGACCACCGCGGGAGCATTCTTTGTCTGCGGGAAGAGCAACGTACGATGAACAAGAAGCTGCGCGAGGCACTGGACTACTGCGAACGGGCCGGTGTCCGTCGGGCCGTATTTGCGGTCCCTTTTCCGCTTAGCGCACCTGACGCCCTGGCGCTAAAGGAACAACCCGTTTGCAAGGGTTTGGTGCTGTATCACCCATCGACGGAAATTACGGCCAACGCGAGCAGCCACTGGCTCGGTTGCTTTCTGGGATCGACGGATTGGCAATTGCCACGCGCGCGGGGAACGCTGGTCTTCATCGGGTCCCAGTTAATGCTCACTCGTCAGATGGCTCTACGCCTTCTGCGCTCGGGGCGGTTGAGCATCCGGTGCCGAATCAACGGCAAGTACCAGTCGCTACCGCTTGTGCGTCTCTTCCTTTGGCGCGCCGGGTACAGAATTCGGCTGCAGATCGGGCGGTTGTCGCACGAGAGCATCGTGCGTCGCGGTCTCCACAAGGTTGCTCGCCTGCCTCTGGTCAGCGCTATTTGGACGAAGACCTTCAAGCGCGGTGCTCTGAATTCAGCGCCGACGGCGTCATCGGGACTGTACGGCGAAGCACTGTATCGGGAAATTTTTCAAAGGGCTCTGGAGCTTCCTGCAACTGAAAAAATCGAGCCAGTAGCGCGCCGGGTCCTGCTCGTGAATGCCGGCCTCGCCGCGGGAGGAGCGGAACGCCAGATTGTCAATACCTTGATCGGACTGCGCAACAGCGGGTGCTGCGAAAGCGTTGCCTTGCTCGCTGAATATATCGATCACGCACCGCAGCTAGATTTTTTCCTGCACGAGCTCGAGGACCAAGGGATCGAGGTGGCGCAAATTGAGCAAGCGGTGACCCTGGCCGATGAGGGAGTTTCGTCTCTGCCACCGCAGATCGCGGAACTCGCCGCGGAACTACCGGGCAGCATACTCGAAGAGACGCTCAACCTCGTGGAGGAATTTCGCGTACGGCGACCGACCGTGGTCCATGCCTGGCAGGATTCGACCAGTATCAAAGCCGGAATTGCCGCGGTTATTGCCGGCGTGCCGCGCATTGTCCTGGGAAGTCGAAACGTCACACCCATGAATTTCACGTATTACCAGGACTACATGTACCCCGCGTATCGAGCACTGGCAGGGCTGCCGTCGGTCGTGTTTCTGAACAATAGCGACGCTGGAGCGATGGACTACACCAGGTGGCTTGGGATTCCTCGGGAACGGTTTGCCGTTGTACGCAATGGAGTTGATTTCAGCTATCTCAAACGTGCCCGAGCCGACGCCGTGCGTGCCTATCGTGATGGGCTTGGTATTCCGGTGAATGCCCCCGTAATCGGATCGGTATTCCGGTTTTGGGCGGAGAAGCGCCCGATGCTCTGGCTGGAGACCGCAGCGGCAATTGCCCAGAGCTTTCCAGATACACATTTTCTGATAATCGGGGAGGGCCCGATGCGACCACAGATGGAGTCCTTCGTTCACGACAGACGACTAGATCAACGGGTTCATTTGCCGGGAGCGCGCCCGGAAATCGTCACACCGCTGTCGGCCATGGACATTTTTCTGCTCACGTCACAATTCGAAGGAACGCCGAATGTCGTCCTTGAAGCACAGTGGCTCGGTCTCCCGGTTGTGGTTACCGATGCCGGCGGATCTCGTGAGGCAATCGAAAACAATGTGAGTGGTTTGCTTGCGACCGATTCAAGTGTCGACACCATTGCCGACCTGGTGGCACACCTCCTGACGGACTCGAGTAAAAGGGCCATTGCTCAAGCTGCCGGCCCCAAGTTTGTCAGTCGCCGCTTTTGTGTTGGCCGGATGATCGATCAAATCATCGGTCTGTACGGATTGCGCCCGTCAGATGAGCCAACCACCCGCGGTGAAGAAAGCAGTCTGTCCCGCGGCGTCGATACAACGCTTT
>CAZSOI010000165.1:0-12124 GCA_964608115.1 uncultured Burkholderiaceae bacterium
GCAGACCGGCACGCTGAGCTTCGATTTGCCCCGCCTGTATGAAGTCCATCTGTCGCCTTCGATCGCGCGCTGGCTGTTTGCCGGCTTTGCGCTGGCGTTCGCCATCAAGGTGCCGATGTGGCCGGTGCATACCTGGCTGCCCGATGCCCACGTGGAGGCGCCGACCGCCGGTTCGGTCGTACTTGCCGCCATCATGCTAAAGCTTGGGGCCTACGGTTTTGTGCGCTTTTCTCTGCCCATCGCACCTGACGCCGCGCACGAATTGGCTCCTGCGGTAATGGCGATTTCGCTGATCGCCGTCGTCTACGTCGGATTTGTCGCGCTGGTGCAGACCGACATGAAAAAGCTGGTCGCGTATTCCTCGATTGCCCACATGGGGTTTGTGACGCTCGGTTTTTTCCTGTTCACCCCGATCGGCGTAGAAGGTGCGCTTGCGCAAATGATTTCGCACGGTTTCGTATCGGGCGCCATGTTCCTTTGCATCGGCGTGATGTACGACCGCGTGCACTCGCGCAATATCGTCGACTACGGTGGGGTCGTGAACACGATGCCACGCTTTGCTGCACTCATGATGCTTTTCGCAATGGCCAATTGCGGCCTGCCTGCAACAAGCGGTTTCGTGGGCGAATTTCTCGTCATACTGGGGGCGGTGCAATTTGATTTCTGGATCGGAGCCATTGCGGCAACGACCTTGGTGTTGGGTGCCGCGTATTCGCTCTGGATGTACAAGCGCGTGATCTTTGGCGACGTAGCCAACCCGGCAGTGGCCAAATTGCAAGATATCGATGGACGGGAGTCTGTCGCGTTGGGACTGCTTGCCGTTGCCGTGCTCGCTATGGGCGTGTATCCCTTGCCGCTGATCGACGCCATGCATGTCTCTGTGGCCGATCTGCTCGCGCAGGTTGCACATTCCAAATTCATTGCCGGAAACCTGTAGATGGAACCGCTGCTGAATTTTCCCACCGTCCTTCCCGAGGCGGTTCTGCTTGCCGGCGCCTGCTTCATTCTGGTTGCGGATTTGTTCTTTTCCGACCGCTCGCGCAATAGCGCGTACCGCCTCTCGCTGCTATGCCTGCTACTGGTCGCATTTGCTGCCTGGGAGCCTTTATCCGACGGGGCCGTGGAATATGGCTTTGGGGGCATGTACCTCACCGATCCGATGACGGCGGCGCTCAAGCTCGCAGCCATCATCGCAACAGCCCTGACCTTTGTTTACGCGCAGGCGTATGCGCGCAAGCGCAACATGTGGCGCGGCGAATTCTTCTCCTTGGGGCTGTTCGCCTTGTTGGGGATCATGACAATGATCTCGGCCAACAACCTGCTCGTGATCTACCTCGGACTCGAACTGCAGTCGCTCTCGCTCTACGGTCTGGTTGCCTTGCGTCGCGACGAGCCCCGCGCTTCGGAGGCGGCGATGAAGTATTTTGTCCTCGGCGCGCTGGCTTCAGGATTTCTCTTGTACGGCATGTCGATGCTGTACGGCGCTACGGGCACGCTGGACATTAACGGTTTGACGCATCGAATTGCGGCGGGACAGGCGGTGAATCTGGCCTTGGTGCTGGGAACGATCTTCGTAGTCGCGGGGATAGGCTTTAAATTGGGGGCGGCGCCGTTTCACATGTGGGTTCCGGACGTCTATCAAGGTGCGCCCACACCCGTTGCGCTGCTGCTGGCGTCAGCTCCGAAATTGGCCGCGTTCGCGATTGCGTTTCGCCTGCTCGTCGAAGGACTTCCGCAGCTCGCGGTCGACTGGCAGCGCATGGTGGCCCTCGTCGCGGTGGCTTCGCTTGCTGTGGGTAACGTCACGGCGGTGGCGCAGACCAATCTAAAGCGCATGCTCGGTTACTCCACCGTCGCGCAGATGGGTTTTTTGCTGCTTGCCTTGCTTGCGGGGGTAGTCGGCGGCAACACAAGCATTACTGCCGGTGCCTACGGTGCCGCAATGTTTTATGTGCTCACCTACGCACTTGCCACTGCCGGATGCTTTGGCATTATTTTGCTGCTCGCGCGGGAAGGATTCGAGGCAGAGGAGATCGCCGATCTGCGTGGGCTGGCCAAACGCAGTCCCTGGTATGCCTTTGTCATGACTTTGCTCATGCTCTCGCTTGCGGGTATTCCGCCAACCGTGGGATTTACCGCCAAGTTCGTGGTGCTGCAAGCCCTAGTTTCCGAGGGTGGTAGCGCGACCACCTGGACACTGGCGGTCGTCGCCGTGTTGTTCTCGCTGGTCGGTGCTTTTTACTATGTGCGCGTGGTCAAGGTGATGTGGTTTGACGAGGCCACCGACACCTCTCCGATCGTTGCGGAACAAGACATGCGCATCACCCTGACGGCTAACGGCGTACTGGTGTTGTTGCTCGGCGTGCTGCCGCAAGGTTTGCTCACGCTGTGCAATGGCGCCGTGCTGCGCGCTCTCGGTGGCTGAGGATTCTGACTCCACCGATGCGACGGTGCCGCCTCCTGCAGGCGGCCAGAGCGCGAGCGACTCTTCTTTAGCCGAGGAAACACTCGAATCGAAGGTTGCCTACGACGGGGTATTCATTCGAGTCGTACGTGATCGCGTGCGCTGCGCCGACGGCCACGTTGCCGTGCGCGAATACATCCGACATCCTGGCGCTGTGCTGATCATCGCGATGCTCGATGATCAAACGGTGCTGCTAGAGCGTCAATATCGCTACGCGCTGCGTCGCAGTTTTGTCGAGATGCCCGCAGGTAAGCTGGAACCGGGAGAAAATCCGCTGGATTGCGCTCAGCGGGAATTGCTCGAGGAGACGGGCTACAGCGCCATGCGCTGGGACCGCCTAGGGGCGTTTCACAACGCGATTGGTTACTGCGACGAGCAAATTGCGGTCTATCTGGCGCGTGATCTGCGCTTTGACGGGACATCCTCGAGCGAACCGGGCGAAGTATTGCAGGTGTTCAGTGCGCCGTGGCGCGATCTGCTGCAGTGGACGACCTCGGGGATTGTCACTGACGTCAAGACCATTGTCGCAGTACATTGGTTGGAGCGTTTTTTCGCAAAAGGCGCAGCACCATTGGCCAGTGCCGGGCGATCGCAAGGCGTGCCGGGCCAAAGTGCATCGTAGCCATGGCGAACTGGCTGGCGCGAATGTTGCGCTGGGTCTCTGGCGAGAGCGTCGCGCTACCCGATCACGGGTTCTCGCCCCCTGCCACCGAAGTTTCGATGGACATCGTGCCGCTGCCGGCACTCGCGGTCAAAGCAACCGCAAGTGCGGTGGGCGACGACGACGCAACAGCCGATCTTAATCTGCGCTTTTTTCAGTGGCTAATTGGCGAAGTCCCTGAAGCGAAGGCGCCGGATGCCGCCGCCGAGGCGCGTTTGCTTGCATATGTAGATGCGGTATCGCACTCGGAGCAAATGCGCGCGAATTTGCTGCCGCGGGCGCAATCGGTTATTCCCGAGTTGCTCCACAGCTTGCGCGACGATACGCAGTCCACGCGGGCACTCTCGGCGCGAGTAGCCCGTGATCCTAACCTCGTGGTGGAAGTCATACACCTTGCCAACACGGTAGGCTACCGTCCCGACAGCCCTGTTGCCGACCTCATGCAAGCAGTATCCCGGCTTGGAACCGAGGGTTTGCGCCGAGCAATTGCACGGGTGCTGCTTAAGCCGATTTTCGATGCGCAGGCCGACCCGTTATTGGGGCGCGCCACGCAGCGGCTTTGGCAGCAGTCCGAGCTCAAGGCCAGCATGTGCCTGCAGCAGGCCGCAAGTGCGGGACTCGATCCCTTCGAAAGCTATCTGGCGGGCCTGATCCACAACGTGGGCTGGACCGCACTTTTTCGCGCCATCGACCGCAGCCCAGACGGTGCGCCAGTTGTTTTCAGTTCCGCCTTGATCCATGCGCTGGATGCGCGCCGCGATCGGCTTTTTGCGTTATTTGCCGGTTCGTGGGATTTAAGCGAGGCGCTAACCGCGCTTGCGCGTGAAGTCTTGCTCGTCGGCTTTGCCGCCGCACGCCAACCCTTGGCGCAGCTCATCTTGTACGCGGATCGCGTTTCCGCTCAGCAGCTGCTTCACCCGCCGCTGGCGTCTTCGCCCAACACGGATTCGGCTGGGGTGTAATCCTTGCCCAGCGCGGTTGCAACCGCCTCGTGCGTGAGCAAACCGTCGTGAACCTGTAGCCCGGCGCGCAAATGACGATCATCTGCACAGGCCTTTTTCCAGCCCTTCTGGGCCAAAGCAAGAGTGAAGGGCAACGTTGCATTGTTCAGCGCGAACGTTGAAGTGCGCGCCACCGCGCCGGGCATGTTGGCGACGCAATAGTGGACGATTCCGTCAAGCACATAGATCGGGTTGGCGTGCGTGGTCGGGTGTGAGCTTTCGAAGCAGCCACCTTGGTCGATAGAAACATCGACAATCACTGCGCCAGATTTCATGTTTGCCAGTTGCGCGCGCTTGATCAGCTTAGGGGCCGCGGCTCCAGGTATTAGTACCGCACCGATCACCAGGTCCGCGTCATAGACCGCTTGTTCTGTCGCGTCGATAGAAGCAAACTCGGTACACAACCGGCCCAGAAAAATGTCATCGAGCGCCTGCAGCCGCGGCAGCGAGCGATCGAGCACCGTGACATCAGCCCCCAGGCCAATGGCCATCTTGGCGGCATTGGAGCCGACGACGCCGCCTCCGATGATCGTGACCTTGCCCGGAGCCACGCCAGGTACGCCGCCCAGCAGCACGCCACGACCCTCGTGACTTTTTTGCAAGGCAACGGCACCAACTTGTATCGCCATACGCCCGGCAACTTCACTCATCGGCGCAAGCAGCGGCAACCCGCCGCGATCGTCGGTGATGGTTTCGTAGCCGATCGCCGTGCAGCCCGAGCGTTGCAGCAGTTCGGTTTGTTGGGGGTCTGGCGCGAGATGCAGGTAGGTGAACAAGAGTTGAGAGCGCCGTAGCATCCGGCACTCCTCCGGTTGGGGTTCTTTGACCTTGACAATCATCTGCGCCGCCCCAAATACGGCTGCGGCATCGGGTGCGATCTGCGCTCCAGCAGTGCGATAGGCCTGATCGTCGCAACCGATTCCAAGTCCCGCGCCGGTTTGCACCAGCACCGAATGACCATGGTGAACCGCCTCGCGAACCGCCGCCGGCGTCATGCCGACCCGATATTCGTGGACTTTGATTTCCTTGGGAACGCCGACCAGCATGGATGTCTCCCCGCGCCAAATAAGGACACACGCTCACAGTATGCGCAAAAGTTCGAAAGATTGGCGCTGCCGTGCACGCAGGGTAAAAGCCCGCAATTCGACCTACCGAGATCGCCGCCCTCGTGCGGGATCGATCGCAGTGCGAGACGACGGTAAAAAACGCGAAGCGCAGCAATGCGTAGCTCGGTGTTGCTAGGCGCATGCAGGATCGTCGGCCCCGGCCATTGGGACGCCCTGGACGGAAAAACTCGTCCGTTTAGCGCAAAGATACTGGATCTGACGCTGATACCGATTCCGGATACACTGCAGCCACCGCAGGTCCCGGAACCCTGACCCGGATGCGCTGCGCGCAGCTTGCGCCGTCTGGGCGGCGCCCGTGCCGGCCATGTCATCGGCAGCAGTGGGGCCTCGCGCCGGAGTTTTTGCCATGGCCCGTCTCGCCACCTGCCATTTGCCGCACCGTTGCGCATTGACGCTTGGCGCATCGGACCAATTGAACCAAATGCGGCAGCGCGAAGCTCGTATGGTGCTCTCGCCGATTCGCGCATACCGCGGCGTTCGACGACGACGCTCCTTGCTCAGAGCCTAGCCTAAGCCGGGCCGGCCGCGAATCGGGACTGACGCCTCCCACCGCGTTGCGCTTGGCAGCTAAGAACGCCGCGCACCCCGGGAAGGGAGCGCGGCCGAGCACAACGGCATGCTGCCGTTGCCTCGTGGAGATAGCAAATGAATACCGTCGTTGCGCGCAGCAGTTTCACTGAAAAAGATCTAGAACGCTGGCTCGATCAAAATCGGATCAGCGAAATTGAATGCCTGGTGCCGGATCTTGCAGGGGTGGCGCGTGGCAAGATTTTGCCGCGCGAAAAATTCACTGAGGATCGTGGCATGCGCGTTCCGGAGGACATCCTGGCGATGACCATCAATGGTGATCGGCCAGGTTCCGACCCGCGCTATCGCGCCGTCATCGCGGCCATCGATCACGACTTGGTCTTGCGACCGGACCCGACGACCGTGTGCGTGGTGCCTTGGGCGACGGATCCAACGGCGCAGGTTATTCACGACGCATTTCGCAGCGATGGCAGCACTGCCGAGTTTGCTCCGCGATCGGTGTTGCGGCGCGTGATATCGCTTTATACCCAAAAGGGCTGGGCGCCGGTAGTCGCACCGGAGCTCGAGTTTTATCTTGTTGCTAAGAACGCCGACCCCAACATGCCACTGACGCCGCCGATCGGGCGTAGCGGACGCGCCGAGACAGTGCGACGCGCATACAGCATCGACGCGGTCAACGAATTCGATCCGCTGTTTGAGGACGTCTACGACTACTGCAAGGCGATGGAACTGGATGTCGATACGCTGATACACGAGGTCGGTGCGGGGCAGATGGAAATCAATTTTTTTCACGGCGACCCACTGCAGCTGGCCGATCAGACGTTTTTCTTCAAGCGCACTATGCGCGAGACTGCACTGCGCCACGGCATGTATGCGACGTTCATGGCTAAGCCCATGGAAGGCGAACCCGGTTCAGCCATGCATATTCACCAAAGCCTGATCGATGTGCGGACAGGGCGCAATATCTTCTCCAACCCTGATGGCAGCCCTTCGACGATCTTCAACCATTATTTGGCCGGCTTGCAAAAATATATGCCCGCATGCATGGCGCTCGTGGCTCCGTACGTCAACTCGTATCGGCGAATTGTGCGTCATGGTGCCGCCCCGATTAACGTGCAATGGGGCCACGACAACCGCACGGTGGGATTTCGTATTCCCGGCTCTACACCAGAGAATCGTCGTGTTGAGAATCGGGTCATCGGTGCAGATGCCAATCCTTACTTATCAATTGCCATCACGTTGGCCTGCGGCTGGCTCGGAATCGAGGAGCAGCTCGAGCCCACGCCAGAAAGCACCGGCAGCGCATACGCACTCGATTACGAACTGCCACGCAGCCTGTCGGAAGCCCTTGGCGAGCTGCGTCAGAGTGGGCCCCTGCACAAGACGCTGGGGCAGGCGTTCATCCATGTCTACACCTCGGTTAAGGAACTTGAGTACGCCGAATTCATGAAGGTAATCAGTCCCTGGGAGCGCGAATACCTGCTGCTGCACGTTTGAGGATGAAGGAAAACCACATGGTGGCCAAGCAAAGTGTGGCGAAGGAGCCAAACGAATACGACACCGCCGCACTACAGCGAGAAGACAGCGCGCATTACCTGCACCCGTTCACCGACCATAAGGCATTGGCGGCGCACGGTGCTCGGGTGATCGTGCGAGGCGAGGGGATTTATATCTGGGACTCGGAGGGCAAGCGAATGCTCGACGGGATGTCGGGGCTTTGGTGCGTGAACGTCGGCTACGGACGCAAGGAGCTTGCCGATGCGGCATATCGCCAGATGCTGGAGCTGCCCTTTTACAACAGTTTTTTTAATACCGTCAACGTGCCAGCAATAAAGCTCGCCAGCGCGTTGGTCGAGGTAGCACCGCAGGGCTTTACGCATGTCTTTTATGCGGATTCGGGCTCTGAAGCCAACGACACGGTCGTGCGTATGGTGCGCCGGTATTGGGACCTCGAGGGTCAGCCCCAACGAAAGGTCATTATTAGCCGTCACAACGCCTATCACGGAAGCACGGTTGCGGCGGCATCGCTCGGTGGCATGAAGGGCATGCATGCGCAAGGTGACCTGCCAATTCCCAATATCGTGCATATCGAGCAGCCATACCACTTTGCAAATGGTGGGTGTTTGTCGCTCGAGGAATACGGCATCGCCGCGGCAGGTCGTCTTGAGCAGAAAATTCTGGAGCTCGGTTCCGATCGAGTCGCCGCGTTCATCGGTGAGCCAGTGCAGGGCGCCGGCGGCGTCATCATCCCGCCAGTTACCTATTGGCCCGAAATTCAGCGCATCTGCGACCAGTACGGCGTGTTGCTCATCTCTGACGAGGTGATTTGCGGATTCGGACGGCTGGGCCATTGGTTCGGAGCGCAGCGCATGGGGGCGAGGCCAGACCTGATGACTTTCGCCAAGGGCGTGACCTCTGGCTACGTGCCCTTAGGTGGTGTGCTGGTTGGCGAGCGTGTGGCGCGCGCACTTGTCGAGCGCGGTGGCGAGTTTCATCACGGGTTTACCTATAGCGGGCACCCCGTGGCATGCGCCGTGGCCCTAGAGAACCTGGCGATCCTTCACCGCGAACGGCTGATTGAAAAGGTGCGCGAGGACACGGGACCGTATTTGCAGCAGCGCTTTGAGGCCCTGTCCGACCATCCCCTGGTGGGTTTGGCGGAAACATGCGGTCTGGTTGCTGGCCTTGTGCTGGTCAAGCGCAAGAATCCGGTGCAGACCTTTGCCGAAGATCTTTCCGTGGGCATGGTTTGCCGTGGCTACATGTTCCGCAACGGAATCATCATGCGCGCAGTCGGGGACCGAATGATCATTGCACCGCCCCTTGTAATTTCACGCGCCCAGATCGACGAAATGATTGAGTTGATCCGAGTATGCCTGGACCAGACTCAACAGGATCTTAGGTCGCGCGGATGGCTCTAAGGCTCCCGTGCGCAGGCGCTGTTTGCGGGGGCGAGGCCGCAAAAGTCAACTTAGCAAGTCGCGCAGGCGATACCAGGCCGTCGCCAGGATCAGCGCGGGCATGCGCAACGCGGGACCACCTGGAAAGATTCGGTGCGGCATGCGCGCAAACACATCAAAGCGCGCAGCACTGCCATTGATGGCCTGCGCGGCAAGCTTGCCGGCCAAGCCGCTTAGTGCCAAGCCATGTCCAGAGAAGCCCTGTACGTAGTAGATATTAGGAGCGATGCGGCCAAAATCCGGGGCGCGATTCATCGTGATGTCGACAAAACCGCCCCACGCGTATTCAATCGGCACGTCATGCAACTGAGGAAACACGCCCAGCATGCGCCGGCGCATCGCGCTCGCCAAGTTCCGAGGAACGACGGTTGAGTAGCTCACCCGTCCGCCAAAGAGCACGCGATTATCTTCCGAGAGGCGAAAGTAATCGAGCACAAACTGGGTGTCGCTGACACAGGCGCGGGTCGGAATCAGGGCGCGCGCTCGATTGGCATCGAGCTGCGCACTCGCGGCCATGAAGGTGCCAACCGGCATGATGCGCTTGCTTAACTCGGGTGCCAGGTCTTCCAGATAGACATTTCCGGCCAGCAGCACGTAGCGACAGCGCAGCACACCGTGCTCGGTATGGATGGCCGGTGCGGCGCTGCGCTCAAGCTTGATCGCGCGCGAGCGCTCGTGAATGCGAACTCCGAGTTTGGCCGCAGCACACGCCAGAGCCTGTGTATAGCGCAGCGGGTGCAAGTGGCCGCCGCGTGGATCAAATGCCAACGCCTCGTAGCGCTCCGAATCGATCCACTGCCGCACTTGAGTGCGATCGATCACCTGCATGCCACGATAATCGTAATCGCGCTCAAGTTCCTCCACCCACGCGTTTAGCTCTCGTGCCCTGCGCGGCCCAATGGCTGCGGCGATAAAGCCGTCTTGCCACTGGCAGTCAATGGCAAATTCACGGCGCCGGTGCCCGATGAGTTCCACTGCCTCGACGGTCATGTTCCAGATCGCCCGCGCTGCGTCGGTGCCCAGTTGGCGGCGCACGACCGACATGTCGCAGGCCAGACCGCTGAGAACTTGGCCGCCGTTGCGTCCCGAGGCGCCCCAGCCAACGTGCGCCGCCTCAAGCACAACGACTTCCAGGCCTGCGCGACGCAGCTCGATCGCGGCCGATATTCCCGCCAACCCAGCGCCAACGATGCACACGTCACAGGCGTGCGCACCCTGAAGCGGCTCATAGCCCGGGTACCGCTGCGCGGTGGCCAGGTAATACGAGTTGTTCGTCAGCTGGTCTTCAGAAGCAAGCATGGGTTTGCAGTGGATAAATGGTTCTTGGCATTCTTGGGGCCCTCTCGACGGCTGTCCAGCGCCGCTTCTTGTGGCCAAAGGGAGCCATCCGCTTTCAGCGCGAACGACGCATCGGGCGCGCAGCGCGGTGCTGTTACAATAGGCATTGTCCGTCCAGATACGGGACTGACGCGCTGCCGCGGCCAATCTAGCCCGTGGGCGTTGGCTACGGCTGCCGACCGCTACTTTTGATGCCGGATTGAGCTTGTACCGTGACCGCCGCTAGTGGGCCTCCCACGCTGCCCTACGTAATGATTCCCTGTGACAACCGAGTGATCGGCGGTCACCTTTATTACGCGTTGGGACGCAAGTACGCAGATGCGGTGCGCCTGGGCTCGGACTGTTTGCCATTGATTGTGCCATCGGGAGGGGCGAGCGAGTTTGAGCCCTACCTTGATCTGGCCGATGGGATTTTGCTCACCGGGTCGCCAGCGAATGTGCACCCTTCGCATTTTGGTCAGAACGTTCGCGATCCAGCGCTGCCGCTCGATGTGGAACGCGATTCGGTGACCTTGCCCTTGGTGCACCTGGCCACTGCGCGCGGCATGCCATTGCTGGCGATCTGCCGCGGGCTGCAGGAGGTCAATGTCGCGATGGGCGGGTCTTTGCACCAGGCAATTCATGAGGTGCCCGGCAAGAACGATCACCGCGAATCCGATAGCACGGACTTAGAGGAGCAGTACGGGCCGGCACACGAAGTGGAAATCGTGGCCGGCAGCCGGCTGGAACAGATTGTCGGCTCGCGTCGCATAACGGTTAACTCGCTGCATGGCCAGGGAATCGATGTCCTGGCGCCTGGCCTGGTCACCGAAGCCGTAGCCCCCGATCACATCATCGAAGCGGTACGGGTGGCTGCACATCCCGGGTTTTCTCTTGGGGTTCAATGGCACCCGGAATGGAAGATTCTTGATAATCCGGTTTCGATGCGCATATTCGGTGCATTTGGGGATGCCTGCCGCGCTTACCGTTTCGAGCGCAACCGCGCCGGCAAGACATCAACGCTGCCGCGCGCGGCGTGATCATGATTTGCTTTGCCAAGAATTGGACTGTAACCAAGGCTTATCCCGATCGCAGCCGATTCGCCTGCCGCGTGCGGGCACGCTGCCAGGCGCTGGGCCAGCCCAAACCCTTTTCCAACAGATGCGCGGCCTTGCAACGATGCGCCGCGCCTTGCTATGGCGATACGTGACAATTTTTCCCACGCTGACCTGGAACGTTGGTTCGACGCGAATCACGTTGACGAGGTCGAGTGCCTGGTACCGGACCTCACCGGCGTAGCTCGAGGCAAGATCTTGCCGCGAACCCGATTCACCCAGGATCGGGGCATGCGTCTTGCCGAGTCCGTGCTCGGCATGACCGTGACTGGCGAAGCGCCTGAATCTGCGGAATATTCCGAGATCATTTCCGACAACGATTTTGACATGGAGCTGCTGGCCGACCCTACGACGGCATGCATGGTTCCTTGGGTGCCCGAGCCGGCGCGCACGGCACAAATCATTCACGACTGCTATTTCGCGGACGGCCGTCTGGTCGACTTTGCGCCGCGCTCGGTCTTGCGTCACATACGGCAGCTGTATTTTGATAGAGGCCTGGCACCCGTGGTGGCGCCCGAGCTGGAGTTTTATCTGATCGCGCAAAACACTGATCCGGATATTCCCCTTGCCTCACCGGTAGGGCGCAGCGGTCGCGCGGAGACCAGCCGCCAGCACTACAGCATCGACGCCGTCAACGAGTTTGATCCGCTCTTCGAAGACATCTACAAGTGGTGCGAGATCATGGGGCTCGAGGTCGATACGCTGATCCATGAGATGGGGGCCGGGCAGATGGAGGTCAATTTTCTGCATGGCGATCCGTTGGACCTGGCCGATCGCGTCTTTTACTTCAAGCGCACGCTGCGGGAGGCGGCCCTTCGCCACCACATGTACGCGACCTTCATGGCCAAACCGATGTCCAATGAACCCGGCAGCGCAATGCACATTCACCAAAGCGTGGTCGAGCGCGAATCCGGGCGCAACATCTTCTCCCATGCCGACGGCTCTCCCACG
>CAZSOI010000166.1:0-1572 GCA_964608115.1 uncultured Burkholderiaceae bacterium
CGTCTCGCCGCGTTTAAGGGCCTCCAGGGCAGCCTCTTTGCCCGATTTCGCCAGCGCTTTAACGGCGGCAGCGATGCCCTTTTCGACCTCCTCTTCCAGTTGGGCGGCACCCGGCTGGTTGCTGCCGGGTAGTGAGGCCTCGCGCTCCCTCGCCTGGGCGATGAGCACCGCCGTCAATTTTTCGACCTTCGTGTCAAGCCTATCGACTTTTTCGTCAACCTTGTCGACTTGCGTGTTGATGTCGGTGCCGCGCCATTTCTGCCAAAGCCAGTAAAGGACAGGAATTGCCGCCAGACCGCCGAGAACTCTGCCGATAACAATAAGCTTTTGGTCAACCCCATTGCCGGGGACGGCAGCCCATATCGACGTTGCGGCCCAAGTCAACCACTCCCGCCCATACGTTACGCCTGTTTGGATGGCATCCCAAGACTTCCCCAGCGTATCCATAAAGCAATCAACCGAAGGCGCTTACACCGAAAGCGAGACTGACAGCATTATATACGATCTCTTAAGTGTCCGTCCGAGGACATCTTGAAGGCGTTGAATCAGTTGTGATTCCATGGCGCCGATCCGATTCGCCGGAGGGGGCTGTAGATTCCGATTGTTCCGGCCACCCATTCCGATTTTTATCCGGCCAGGATTCCAATCTTTATCCGGCCACAGGCGGTCCACCTCAATCCAAGATTGTCCGTAGCACTCCTCAAGCCGACAATCTCGATCTGACGTTGTGGGCCAAATCCAGACCATCGTGATGTGCCTGTATCTATTGTGGCGGCGAAAACGGTCACCAAATAAACGGCTTGGGACTGCGAGGCGCGAATTTAGCTGCATGAGTAACGCGGTATTAAGCACAGCCACTTACAAATTGGGGTGGTGCCAACGGTTCGTCTTGGACCAGCCGCAGCGGGCTGCACATCGCCATTCCAGCGCCACACGAGGTTCACCGCCACATCTAAACGAGGCACGATTCTAGGCTGCTCCGTCTTCCGGCATTTTCTGGAGTGCATAATGGCCACAGTGACGGCAAAGACAGACGATCAAGAGACAGCGGCTCCCGAGACGTCCGACAGCCCGGTCCTTGATCTTTTGGATGCCGCCGTAAAGCGTCTCATCAAGGTTGCGAAGGCGCGCGGTTATGTCACTTACGACGAACTGAACGAAGTCTTGCCGCCGGATGAAGTGTCTCCCGACCAAATCGAAGATATTATGACGATGTTCTCCGATTTGGGTGTGAATGTGGTCGACGCGGAAGAAGTCGAGGAAGCCGCTGCCGCCGAGCCGATAGATGATGAGGAGGAAGACCGACAGCCAGCCGCTTCTCATTTGCCCGTTAAACAGGAGTGGTCAACTGAGGTTAGCGAACGCACCGACGATCCCGTCCGCATGTATTTGCGCGAAATGGGCTGTGTGGAACTTTTGTCGCGCGAAGGCGAGATCGCGATCGCGAAACGCATCGAAGCCGGGCGCGAAGCCATGATCGGCGGGCTCTGCGAAAGCCCGCTCTCCTTCCAGGCTATCATCATCTGGCGCGACGAGCTGAACGAGGGCAAGATCCTCCTTCGCGACATTATC
>CAZSOI010000167.1:0-2037 GCA_964608115.1 uncultured Burkholderiaceae bacterium
GAAAGGGTGCACTCCAACAACCGACAGCAACGATGACTACGTGCAGAGATCGCTCGGCGGCGCCGGACGTCGCGCGAGCGCCCGCCGGCCGATGGCGTCCCCCCTCGATGCAGAATGAGCGGTTTTCACCGGGCGCGCAAGTAACCGACAGCCGCGGCCTCAAAATGCCGCGCCGCGACTTCTCACGAGCCGAGCAGACACTCAACTCTGTCGCGGGTCAGCAGTCGACTGCATCATTCAAAAAAGAAAAACCCCGGCCGAGTTGGGGTCTCAAATCAAGAGGCCGGGGCTTAAAGATATTTGCTGTTAGAACCGGAAGCGGACGCCGCCTGTAGCGGCAAGGTTATTGGACTTGATATCGCCAAAGGCGATGCCGCCATACGCCGCCGAATACATGAAGCCGATGTAGGTATCCCACTTCGGCAGGAACCGCCAGTCGAGAGCCGCAGCGAAGGTGTCATACCAGCCGGCGCACCGCGAGTTGGCCGCCCCACTGTTGGCGCAAGTAGCAGCGCTCGTTGCGATCACGAACTGGTTCTGGATGTAGTGATTGTAGGACCCGATGACGTCCAGATCTCTGGTGATGCCGTATTTGAAACCGGTCCACATGACCTGGAATATCTCATTCGTGCAACCGCCACCCGATTGGCACAAGGAATTGAAAGCATTATTGGCGATCGCTGTGCCGTTCACAGGCGACCCCGCAGTAGCCCCAAGAAGCGCAGTACCAGTTAGACCGGCGTTAGTGAGCAGGAACCCGTCATCGTGGAACGACGTCTGCGAATTGCTGGGATTAGTGAAATTAATGTACTCATAGCCTGCGTAAAGCGTGAGCGGGATCCCGGAGGGCCCGGACGGCATAGGAGATTTACCCACGATCGGCTGCGGGTTTCCCCAGGAACCGAAGCTATATTTGGCGAGCACCATGAAGGACGTATTGTTGGAAAGCGTCGCCTTGAGGTAGGTGTTGGCGGGGAACGTCGAGAGCGGCACGCCAAGGACATAGTCAGCGCCTGTGCCCGTTAGTTGCCAATTAACGGCGTCTCTCTCATAGGTGCCTAAAAAATCCATCGAGAGCACGCCCGGGCCCAACCCCTTTATGTCGCCACCGATGCCGCCTTCGATCGCGCCGTTATTGGCGTTATAGGCGTTATAGCCGCCGGTGCTCCCTGTTATCGGTTGCCCCATCACCACAGCCCGGATCGAACCGAAACTGGTCGGGATGGAGACACGATATTTGATTGCCGTGGTCCAGCGGCAATCTTCGGTATCGCCCGCGCCGCAGGTCTTGCCTGAATAGCCGATCACACCGAACGCATAGGCGCCGCCGAACGGATCATAGGCAACGACGCCGTCGGTCATCGGTGCGTTTTGCCGGCCGAAAGTCAGCGTGCCCCAGATTGGCGAACTGATCCCGACAGCATTCGTTGCCGCCAGCCAGCCCCACCGGCTCGAGTCGTAGGGGACTTCCCATTGATTCTGCGGCACGTGGATCGCATCAAATTCGGCCTGCGGCGCATTGGCGAGCAAGAGCGAATACGGGTTGAACGCCAGTTCGTTGACTGACACGAAATTCCATCCCGGCGCGATCGGTATGTTCGATTTCACGCCAATATTCGATTGGCTCATGGCGTTCTCGCCGGGGAATAACCCGCTTAGCCGGTTATCGGCGACCGTGCCGCCGGCACCAACAGCGTAAAGTTCGCCCGTCGGATGGTTCGGGTCGAACGGGGTTCCGTGGGTCGCATACGTGCCGCCCACGTCAACGGTGCCGTAGACCTGCACGCCATACCAAGCGAGCGGACAATTGGTCAGGAAAAATCCGCCAATGGAGTTACAGCTAGGCGCAGGAGGCGGCGCCGATTGTGCCCATGCACTCGATCCAAACGCCGCGCTCACGATTGCAAGCGCAGCCGCGATAACATGCCTTCTCATCTCAAGCCCCCGCCCCGGTTATATTCAATTGTATATACCGCCGCCAAAACTACCGCTCGAAGTTCCGGTTTGTCACGCTTTTCCCCAATTCGGCTGTGATTT
>CAZSOI010000168.1:0-6708 GCA_964608115.1 uncultured Burkholderiaceae bacterium
GGCCCGATTCGATCTTGGAAAAATCCAAGATGTCATTGATCAGACTGAGCAAATGTCGTCCTGACGATTGCACCGCTTCAGCCCAGGCCCGCTGCCGCGGGTCCAATTCGCTTTCGATCAGCAACTCGTTCATGCCCAGCACGCCATTCATCGGCGTGCGAATCTCATGGCTCATCGTCGCCAGAAAACGCGACTTGGCCTCACTCGCCGACTCGGCACGCTCTTTGGCCTCCCGCAGCTCGGCGGTGCGCAGTTCCACTTGCTGCATGAGCGAGTCGTGGTATAGAGCAAGTTCGTCGTCTCGCTTTTCGATTTGCTCGAGCATGCGATTAAAGTCCTTGACAAGCTGCCCAATCTCGTCCTCGGAGTCCCCTGGCACACGCATGTGGTAATCCGCGCTGTCTCCTACTCGCTTGGTCGCGGTGGCGAGATCCGCTATCGGGCGCGCGATGCGAAGTGCGAAATGCCCTCCAATTGCCACTGCCAGCAGCAGGCCAACTCCAGCGGCAGCCAGCAGCACAAAAGACGCGCGAGTGACCGTGCCCAGGAAATCGATACCCGCGGCATTGAGCCACAGCACACCGCTTAGTTCCCCATCCGATACGATCGGACTCGAATAAGTGCAAGTCGGCGTGTACCAAGCTTCGGCCGCGGCGTTCGGGCCCGCCTGCCAGCTGGCAAAAAGTTCGCGATCGTCCCTGCGGTCCACCTCCGCGGAGCGAATGCGCGGATTGGCGTGCAGGCCCGCGATGATGTCCGCGGCTCCTTGGCGATTCTCAAAGGCAACGGCAGCGCGCAAATTCTCGGCCAGAACCGCCGCGGTGCCACTTACCTCGCTGCACAACGCAACTTGCGCCTCGTGATATTGATAAACGATCAGGGCGAGCGTGCAGCTAAGCAGCGCCATACCGGCAGTAGCCAGCGCCGCGGCGATCACCTTCGTGCGTATCGACCATTGACGAAGCGCCGTCTGCAGTCTGCGCGTCATGGCAAGACCTCCGCGGCGGCGTGTAGCATTTGCGGTGAAAAACTAAGCGATGCACGGCGCGCCGGTGCCAGGTTCACAATAAATGCCAGTCGCTGGCCAACGTTGCGCAGGGCAATCATGCCGCCGCGATCAAGGATCGCTTCGCTCTCACCGACAATCAGCACGGGCCGATTGCCAATCGCCTCGCGTGCGCTTGCCATCCGCCGCAACTCATTGTCGGGCACATACAGCACGTTGCATTCGTTTGCCTGTTCGGCACTCGTGTGCGTGCGCACGCTGATCTTGTGTCCGGCAGCGGTTGCACCCTGCAGCTCCTCTAGTGCTCCATCGAAGGGATCGCCAATGCCAAGGACACATAGTTGCAGCGAAGCGCCCGATGGGCGGGAAGTCGTGGCCCCGGGCCATTCCGTAAATCGAAGAAAGTTCAACAAAAAGCGGGCACGCAGCTGTCCCTCGGTAAGTGTCTGCGCATACACGAGCGACTGCGCGGGCAGCACCATCGCCAACGCGGCGAGCATCGCCGCAAGGACGATCCGCCATCGTCTGACGGTCGAATTGCGGTATGCCTCCATGATGACAATCGTCTCAGAACGAAATGCCGATGGTTGCGCGCCAGTTTCGTCCGAGCTGGTTCACGCTATCGCCCTGCCAGCCGGCTACCGGTTGGGCGTAATTGCGGCCAAAGAAGTTGTAGACGCCCAAACTAAAGTCCAAGCTCCCAGGGCGTGGAGCACGCGAGAGTGTGCAATTGGCTACCACCACCGCAGGCAATGGGGTGTTATCGATCGCCAGGCGCCGCCCTTCAAACAGCGCCTCAGCGCCGATGCGCAGGTCGGAAGGCAGGCCCTGGTCCAATCCCAATCTACCGCTCCACAGCGGCGAGTTCTGTTCCCAGTTGCCGGCAGCGTCGTAGGCAAAGGAATACTCTGTGCTAATGCGAGCCCGCAGGTCGGACAAGACGCGCCCCTCGAGCGAGAGATCGAAACCTCGGGCTTGAGCCGAGGAATCGTTCTGGTACTGGACGGTCCCAAGCACCGGGTTGACGACGTTCTCGGAGATCAGGTCCGTGGTCCGGTACCGGAACACGGTTAGCGACAGGCGGCTTGCCGCGCTAAATTGGTTTTCGTAGTTCAGATCAAGGGTGTGCACCCGCTCAGGCACCAGTCCCAAATTGGGCAAATTCAAGGGCGCCTGCGCAAAGAACTTCTCAAAAAAACTCGGCTCCCGATAGGCACTGCCCGATAAAAGCTTAAATGCCTGCGTGGCGGTGGGCTTCCACAGAATTGCCAACCTAGGACTTACGCGATTGGCTTGTCCACTGTTCGCGTCGTCCCGTACGCCAATACTTGTCGCCCACTGTGCCGACCAATCAATGTCGCTCTGGGCATAAATCCCAGCAAGGGTATCGGCATTGCTCGCACGCAAAAAAGTCCCCTGCAGGTCATTGGAGAAAGTCATTTCCTCGCGCAAATTGCGCCGCACCTCGCTGCCGAATACAAGGCGATTCGTTGCGGAGAAATGGTGCGTTGCAGTGGCCTCCGCATCAAACCAATCGCCGACAGCGGGCAAAAAGCCTGGCAGTGCGCCAATGTTCGGATAGGTATCTACCGTGTCGGTGTCGTAGCGGTATTCGGCCGCGGTAAGGCGCAACACATAATCGGTGGCTTGGCTCAAGCTTCCTTCGTATTGCAGATCGGCGAAACTCTCGCCATCGCGCACCCAGCTGCGCGGATCGCCGATCACGTCCCCATACAGTCCGTAGCCGCTGTGCTGGCGCCTCTCGCTAAACGCGAGATCTACCTGCAAGTTGTCGTGAATGATTTTCGCGAAGGCTCGGCTTATGTCGGTGCCGTCCATGCCCGAGACGCGCGCTCCCTGTGGCAGGCCCGGCTGCGGGTCATAGACGACGTCTAGTCCTTGCGCGCCCGATCCGGTTACCTGCAGCAGGTAGTGCGTATCGGCACCGTCGCTGCCGCTATAGGTAGCCGAAGCCCCGTGTTCAACGCCCGCTCCTATCCAGGCCTGAGCGCCGGAGTTGACCTGCGAAGGATTTTTCAAGATGACATTGATCACCCCAAGAAATGCATTGTTGCCATAGATTGAGGAACTGGGTCCAGGAATGATTTCGATACGGTCGACCAATGTCAGGTCGATGATCCCTTCGTATCCGAGCAGGGCCTGCTGGTAGATGCTGTCATTGGTGGGTACGCCATCAATGAGCAGCAAGACCCGGGAGTTATAGCTCTCGATCGGAGCGAAGCCGCGAATCCCCACATAGCTATAGGCGCGGTCGCTATAGGTGAAAAACCCGGGGGCCGTGTTCAAAACGTCGGCCAAGGTCCGAAAACCGAAGTGCCGAATCTCCTCTGTAGTAATCACGGTGACCGCAGCAGGCGCATCGAGTACACGCTCGGCCGCTTTGGACACACCGTTGACCTCCATCGACGTGAGCTGCTCAAAAGATAGGTCCGTACCCCCGCTATTTGTCTGTGCGCGCGCGCAGACTGCTACCACGATGCCCGTGGCGAGCACCAGCAAGCTCATCCAGGGCAAGCTGCGCGATGCCGGGCCGCTGGCGTCTTCGAGTTTCGCGTTTGGATACGTACTTGCCATGAAGAAAAAGCCGAAAGATCCGGGCGCTAAGAAAAAAGCGCGCGCCGGCCGCACGCTCGGGCGTTAGATCTATGTCAAGACTAGATTCGCACCCCCCTCGCCAATGACTGGATTTGTCAGGGGAAATGTCGGTATTCCGGACTAAAGAAAATCTCTTCCGAAGCCACAGACCGCCCAACACAAGGAAGCTCCGCGCTTTGCCTGGGCAATCGAGCGAAATCGGACGACTCCGCCCTGCCTTCTTGGGCGTTATCTGGCTTGCAAAAGCGCGGAGCAAACAAAGTGCAGGGCACTATCGCAGAACGCAGATATTTGGCGAGGCATCTGGCCAGCGGACAAATGACCTTCTTCACTTGTTCGGGCGCGCACCGTGCCCATAGGATGTGGCCGTAGCAGCAAAACGTCGAGACCGCCGCACTAAAGCGCAATCGCTCCTCCGCCAAAGTGCCCGCATCGATTTCAGGAGACGAAAGATGAATCCTCGCGAACGCAATGCATTGATCGCGCCGCTGGCCGGATCGGGGTTGCGCCGTATTTGCGGTGGTCGCGCGCACTCACGGCCGGCTTCGAGTCTCGAGGAAGAAGCGCACGAAATGCTCGCGCGCTTCCTAGCGACGTTGCCGTGCTACTCCGCCAGCGAGCTGATGCGTCGTTGTTTTCCGTTCGAGCACCCAGCCCTCGGAACGAATCGCCACAGCGGGCAAGACAGTTAAGGGCCGCCGGTCAACAGAGCTGGCAAACATCTGTTTTATCAGCGGGTGCTTTTGTAGCCCTTGCAGATCCACGGATTGGTGGTGACGATACCCACGTATCCTCTCTGTGGCACTCCTCCTCTCGCGTGCGGGTTTGGCGCGGCAGCGTGTTTTTGTTTGCACGGCTTTCGAGACCTGTCATACTCCATGTGCCTATTCGGTGCTGACGAACGGCGTTCTCTTGTATGAAACGAAGTCTTACTCGCAACGCAGCACATTGGAACTTGGTCGTTGGCCTTTTGGCGGCGGCCGTAACGGTATCTTGCGCAACACCACCAGCAGCCTCTGTGCCCGCGGCTCTTGCTGTTGGGCCAAACCAGAAACTCATCTTATCGGTGCAGGCTCGTGGAGTACAGATCTACGAATGTGCGGCGAACAAGAACGATGCAACGCACTTTGCATGGAGCTTTTCGGCGCCGGAAGCGACACTGTTTGATGGCAGTGGATACACCGTCGGCAAGCACTACGCCGGCCCGACTTGGGAATTAAACGACGGAAGCAAAGTGATCGGCACTGTTATCGCACGCGATGACGGACCGACTCCAGACGCCATACCGTGGCTGCTGCTCGGCGCCAAGTCCTCCGCCGGCGCAGGTCTGTTGAGCAGCACCAAGAGCATTCAGCGAATCAACACATCGGGCGGTAAGGCGCCTGCGGACGGCTGCGACGCATCAAGGGTCGGTGCCGCGATCCGGGTTCCCTACACGGCTACTTATCGCTTCTATGGCAGCGACTCCCAATGACAATCGCAACAGCGCGACTTGAAGGTGTCTGGGTTCAACATCAGTTGACTTGCCTGCACGTCTCTTAAAGCAAGTGGCGCTCTGAAGTGCTCCGAACTTGTGCTCGACCGCTGCGGCGCCAGCCACTGCCACACTGGTCCGGCTACGGGGCCTCTTTGCTAACTACTCGAGCTGGCGGTTTGGATGGCCTCGGCCGAAATGCCAGACGTGTACCGAGCGGCCCAGAAAAGAGCGACCGACGCACTAATCGTTGTATAAGCAAGAGCCTGTAAGCAAACCCGCCACTGGACATTAAGATCGGCGGTGCAAATGCCGCCTGCGCGAGGTCCTCCAAGCTTCGGGACAGGCCAAAAGCCGACGCGGGCGATTGGGGTGGATCGCCCAATTGCATTTTTCGACAGCTACTGCCTCCTCGATGGTGCTTTGGCGCTCCCCTGAAGGAATGGATTGTTCGCTCGCATGCGGGCAAAAACAAACACTGGAACAGTCCCTTACGCTGGTATCCATCCGTCGGCCTTACTGCTGCCTGCACAAAAAAGTCTTTGCAAATTAGGATCCATACTCCCATGTTTTCCCTCTAGAAGCAGCTCTAGCGCACTTTACCGCGCACCCAATCAATGCTTCGGCATGGGCTGCCCTTTGCACTTGCCGGAACATTTCTCCGCTGCCCGAGGTTCGCTGCACGTGGCTTACGGGCGCGCGTGTGCAAGTCCCTTTTGGACATTGCTTCGTCGCGCCACCTTTGGCCTGAGCGCACTTCTTCGAGCCGGCAGTAGCAATCGGTAAACTGTTGCGTTGCACGCCTTGGCGCTTTGTGCGGCTCCGTGCAGTGCCGCTCCAGCCGAGCCTCCAGATATAGCAACTGTGAATTTGAATTATGGTGAACCTCGCAGTAGTCGAACGAGGCACCAGCGGATTCTGAGACCGATCGCAATTTGCTTTCGTTTATAAGTCAATCGACTATGACGGCACGGTCGCAGTGTGCAGCAAGGTGTGTAGTAAACATGCTCGGTTGCGAAAAGCCCGCTTCTGTGTATTGGTCTGCCGGGTTTTCGAATGGCCTACCTCCTCTCGAGTATCACCGTCTAAATCGCTTGATCAGGGGCCTCACCGTGCTGTTTCGGCATCGAGGACATCGACTGTTCGACGATAAAGCTCGGCCGCACGCTCTTGGCTCTCGCCAATACACACGACGCCAAGTTTGCCAAACTCGGATAGCGCGCCGATCAAATGGAAGACAACACCCTCGCCGGTTACGGCATGAAAGTGCAGCCCATTCAAGACGGCAATGTCGATGAGATCGTCCGGCGTCAGGCCCCGATACCGTTCGGATTCGAAATTGTCGGAGGCGTAATAGCAGCGCGGAGTTCCCGCCGGCGTCAAAAATCGACCAGTCTCGGAGTCGTAGTGACCGTCGGTGAGGAACTGAAGCATTTGGAACGGATGCGTCGTGCCGCCCTTTCGGAGGTTGATTTCGATTGCCACGTGCCGCCAGGAATCGCTTTGTTTGACTGAGATGAAGTCAATGCCAAATCGGCCAAGAACCCCCTTATCAGCCAAAACGCGTGCGGCTTTCATTCCGCGTGCCTGGATTTCCCCCCGATACTCTTCA
>CAZSOI010000169.1:0-7466 GCA_964608115.1 uncultured Burkholderiaceae bacterium
AACTTCTATTCGTAACCCGCCAAGAGGGGAGTCCTCCAAATTCACCCGCGCATCGTGCCTTTTGGCAATAGCCTCGACAATCGCTAACCCCAATCCGCTTCCAGTCGCCTCACTATCTCGCCGCCGGTAAAAGCGATTGAAAACCCGGTCACGATCCTCGCGGGGAATGCCAGGCCCCGAATCGTCGACGCGCAAGAGCGCTAACGCGTTTTCCGGCTCAACTCGCACTCTCACCCGGCCTTTGTGGCCGGCGTAACGAACAGCGTTATCAATTAGGTTACGCGCAAGAACGCGCAATGCCACCGCATCTCCTCGAACCATTATCGGCTGAGGTCCATCGAATTCGAGTTCTACCCCGCGTGAGGTTGCGAGCGCAACCGTGTCAGCCGTCGACTGTCGAGCAATTTCGACCAAATCCACGTCGGTCAAGACGATCTCGGCGCCACTGGGCTCGACCCTTGCCAGTGTTAGCAACTGTTCGACGAGATTTCGGAATCGTTCAATGCCTGCCGTCAATTCCTTAAGCGCCTGCACACGAGCCGACTCTTCGCTTGCGCGCGTGAGCAATTCCAGCTGTAGCTTCACGGCGGTAAGCGGGGATCGCAGCTCGTGCGCCGCGTCGGCTATAAACGATCGCTGCGCATCGAAGGCATCACGCAGTTTTGCAAGCAGTGCGTTTAACGCCTCGACGAGCGGCGCAACTTCGGAGGGCTCCCGCGTGACTTCAAGCGGCGCCAGCGACTTGGCATCGCGCATGCGCACTGCACTAACGAGCTGCCGCAACGGAACAAGCGAAAGTCCGACCAGCCACCACACTGCGGCAGCGACAGCCGGCGCAATTACCAGCAGCGGCAATGCACTGCGCCCGGCAGCTGCAGCTGCCAACTCCTCGCGCACGGCGATCGGCTGCCCAACCTGAATGACACGACCTCGCGCCGTCGTGCTGAAGACGCGCCAACGTCGCCCCTCGATTTCGACGTCGTCAAACCCCAATACTGCTCGCTGCGGCAACCCAGGAGATACCCGAGACGAATACGTAACGGTGCCGTCCGGTGCCCAAATCTGCACAACATAGTCAAAGGTCGGATCCTCTAATGCCGCCGACTCCTCTGCCGAAATCGCCCCTTGGTCTCGCAGTGACAGTGCCATCTGGCGAAGTTGGTAATCAAAGAGCTCGCCCGTCTCACGCAGGACGCCGTGATATGTCACGAAGGCCAATGCGACCGCAGAAACCGCCACAAGGGTCAGCAAAAATGCAAGAAGTCGACCTCGCAGCGAGGTCATGCATTCTCCTTCGGCGCACCGACGTAATACCCCACGCCACGCACGGTATGAATAAAGCCCTCTCCGAGTTTTCGTCTTAACTGATGGACGTACACGGAGATCGCGTTGCTTTCGAGCTCTTCGCCCCAACCGTAGAGTCGATCTTCCAGCTGTGCGCGCGACAAGATTGCGCCTGGACGAAGCATGAGCGCCTCGAGTACCGCATACTCGCGAGCCGACAATGCCAAGCTCGTGCCGTTGCGCGTAACCTCGCGCGTTGACGGATCGAGCGTCACGCCACCCACCGCAATTGCCGATTGACCGCGGCCCGCGTGGCGCCGCACGACCGCGCGCATTCGCGCCAAAAGTTCGTCCAGTTCAAACGGTTTGACGATGTAGTCGTCGGCGCCGGCGTCTAATCCCCGGACGCGGTCAGAAAGCGAATCGCGCGCGGTAACGACGATTACTGGCGTGCTGTCCTTGCGCGCACGCATAGCCCCCAATACTTCCAAACCATCGCGTTGAGGCAACCCGAGATCGAGCAAAACGAGCGCAAAGCGCTCGCCGAGAAGCGCCGTGTCGGCTTCACGACCTTCCCGAACCCAGTCGACGGCATACCCCGATTGGCGAAGAGCACTGCATAGGCTCTGGCCGATCATCGAGTCGTCTTCGACAACAAGAACCCGCATAATTTAGCAGCGCAAATCGCGCCCGATTTTAGCCCGAGCATTTTGCCAAGTTCGGCAACAAGTCCTCAGACCACCTCATCGTGATGCAAGTTTCTTTTGGGCGGTCTAATTTTGGCACAGTGATGACCTGACGCCAGCCTAATTTCCGGGCTCCAAATGTCCCTCGCGCTCGCGAGCGTGGTTCATGGGCGTCGCGACGAGCCTCCACAGAAGCCCTCGACAAAGAACGCGGTACCCACACCCGCTTGCCGGGCCACGATTGACCTCACTGACCCGCCACATGGTGCGCAAAGCGCCAAACGGTTTTCTCCATGAGTCCGCCACGGTCTCGAGCGGTCCGAACGACCGTTTGAATCCGAATTAACGCTGTCCTAACCAGTGGCTAATCGTGGGCTAATCGGGGCGCCGTACTTTGGTCTCCTAATTTCGTCTCGTCCCACCAGATCAATGCAACCCCTCAACGGCTTGCTAGCTGGAGCGACGATTTCACCAACTTGACGAAGGAGATGAAGATGAAGCGTCTTTTCAGTAATTTGGGGACGTTGACCGCTGCACTCGGAGCAGTGACGATGCTAGTGCCCGCCTTTGCCGCTGAGCCTTCGCTGCCCCCCGAGCAGCACTTTGGCGCTGTGGGCTATGTGAGCGGCGGTGTCGGCGAACTGCAGGCCAAGGCATTTGAGAAGCAGATGGGAAAGTTCAATCTGACAATCGAAGTGCTTGAGCGTGCCGGCCGGCGCGACGAATTTACGGCAAATTCCGAAGTGAAGATCATGGATCGGCTAGGGCACGAACTGCTGGATACAAAGGCCGCGGGTCCTTTTGTACTGGTGGACCTCCCCGCCGGTAAGTATTCAGTGGAAGCGGATTTGGCCGGACGAACCGTCAAGCGCTCCGGGATACAGATCGGCGCCGGGCACCATGCGGTCGCCAAGCTCGAGTTTCCAGCCGCCACTGATTAAATGGTGCCGTGTGTGAACAACTAGCAAGAACCGCCTTTAAGCTCGCCGGAGAGAAAATGAAAAACCCACCTTTAAATCACGTTGCTATTAGACGCGCAGTTTCTTCAACACCGAGGAAGTCAATCGTTACGAGCGCCATGTTGGCTTTGATTGCCTGCGGCGCATTTGTCCGCTCGACCGGTGCTGTGGAAGCAATGGATGGCTCGGGGTACGTACACGATGCTGAACAACAGCTTATCCACTCAGGCTTCGGTGGATGCGTTCGGACCGGCTATTGGACGCCAGCGCTCGCGATTCCCGAGTGCGACCCGCAATTTCTGAAGAAGGTTGCCAACGTGCAACCGACTGCGCCTGTGCCAAAACTGCCAGCACCGATGGTTCAAGCTGCGCCCGCTCCTAGCAAACCAATTTTTGTCAAAAGTACGCTCTCGGCTGAAGACCTATTTGACTTCGATCGCTTTCAGCTAATGCCGGGCGCCGCGACGCAACTCGACCAGATCGCCGAGCGCATTAAACGCAGTCCCGAGCTCGACTCAATTCAGATCAGCGGCTACGCCGACCGAATCGGCTCGGCAGGCTATAACCTAGAGTTGTCGCGGCTGCGTGCCAAAGCCGTTAAAGCGTATCTGGTCTCGCGCGGAATCGATGCGGAACGCATCCGATCAGTGGGCAAGGGCGCGGCCGAACCAATTGCTGCTTGCACGGAAGTGCCCGGTCCCGCCGACAAAAGCAATCAGCGGTTGGTCGCGTGTTTACAACCCAACCGCCGGGTTGAAGTTCAAGCATTTGTGGAACAACTTGCGCAGCACTAGTCGAAAAAAATGACTCTACGCATCAAAAGCGCAATATGGGGAAGCCGAACTACGGCTCAATGCGTCGGCTGCATAACCAGTCGATCGTTTCCGGATTCGGCTCCCCACACCTCTCCCGGGCGTCCCGCCAGTTGCCGAACAGCCGCGTGGTCGCGGGTAGAGACAAAAGACGCAAATGTTTCCGTCAGCGGATCAAAGCGCACCAATGCATTAGCAGACCATTCGCTGACCCAGACATGGTTAAGATCGTCGACCCAAATTGCGTAGGCATGCGCCGCCGCCCCCGGTAACTTCCACTCGCGCCATGCGTCCTCGGAAGGATCGTAGCGCGCGAGTTGGCCCGTATTCCAATAGCTCACCCATATGCGCCCGTGTGTGTCGGCAGCCAGCCGGCGTGCGCCTTGACGCGGGGTCGGTGGGTCGATAACGGTCGCGGCACCGGTCGCGGTATCGATTCGCGCAATGTAGCTGCCGGCTAGTGAGGCAAAGAAGATTTGGCCATCAGACGTGCAACTGATGCCGTACGGTCCAGGTCCCCGCGGCGCTTTCCAGACGCGAATTTGTTCCTTGACCGGATCAAACCGTCCGTACCAACCGCTTTGCCCAGTGAACCATAGCTGGCCAGCCCTATCGAATGTCGCGGTATTAAGGTTCGCACCGGCCGCCTCACTGGGTAACGACCACCGACGCACCTGCTTTGTTTGAGGGTCCACCCGCACGATGGCGTTTAACCCACCATCGGTAATCCATGGCGCCCCATCGGGTCCGATGATCACTCCATGTGGAGCCGAACCCTGCCCCAAATCGATCTGGTCTATTTTGCCATCGGCCGGGGTTAACACGCCAAGGCGTCCGCTGCGCTGTTCGGTGAAATAGATCGGACCGCCGGATGCATGGGCCGGGGCCACGTCGTGAGCTCCCGAGCCTGGCGGGACGTCGAAGTACCGCGCCTGCGCCTGCGCCTGCGCCTGCGCTGGCAAATCCGGCGCAATGCATACCAGTACGAAAAGCGGCACCGCCACAACCCTGGCACTGAGCGAACCAAGGAATTCGAACCGTGCAATCGGGGGCACTTGCGCCTCTCGGAGGGTTAAAAATTTCTCCCTCCCTGTAAAAATTCAACGCGTCGGAAAAACAACTGCAGATGGTGCAATTGCTTCTCATCAGTTCGCGTCAACTCCAGCGCACAGATCATACGACGAAGGCTACCGCGTGATCCCAAACGGCTCGAGGGTCTTTTGCCTGTGCTTCGTTGCGGCTTTTGGTCTGAAGCTCAAATGCCCCTGTTTGAGCAACGGTTTGGCACGAAACTATTTTGGGACTGCGGAAGACACTAGCGGCCCGATGAACGTACGGTTATTCGCTTGCGCGAGGACATCCCTTGTTTTCACGCCCATTGCGGCCATGCAAGACCATTATTTGACCGTACGCAATCGGCCTCAGCACAAGAGCGATTGATTCGTTTGCGCAAGAAAGCACAAGCTCTTAGGTCGCGCCTCCTTAGTGTTTTCCATTTCCCGCGGGAGCCGCTGGTTATGGCCATTGCAAATTGCGTTGTCTAAAAGCCGTATCCGTAGGAATGAATGATCGTCTGTGCAGGCTCGCTCCGAAGAAAATTCATGAAATCCGCTGTGGCGCGTTTTCCGATTCCTTTGTTCAGAACCACAGCGTCTTGGCGAATCGGCGAATAAAGATTCCCAGGAACGATCCACGCCGATCCTTGGATCTTGCCACTTCGATACACCTGCGAGAGCGCAACAAATCCCAACTCTGCGGCACCGCTTGCTACGAACTGGTATGCCTGCGTGACGTTTTGCCCCTCAACGATCTTTGGTTTCAGCGCCTCGTAGAGCCCAAGACCCCTCATCACTTGCTCACTTGCCGCGCCATACGGCGCGAGCTTGGGATTGCAAATCGCCAGATGCTCGAAGGCTTCACTAATTAAGACCTTGCCTTCTTCATCGACAAATCCCGGTTTTCGCGACCAAAGTACCAGTTTGCCAATCGCGTACGTAAATTGGCTTTCCGCGACAGCTTCTCGCTCTCTGACCAGCTTGCTCGGAGTCTCCGAATCCGCGGCGAGCAACACGTCAAACGGCGCTCCGTTTTTTATTTCGGCGTAGAGCATGCCCGTTGCACCGACGATCAATTTCACTTTATGACCGCTCGCCTTCTCAAAACTCGCCGCAATCTCCTGCATAGGCGCGCTGAAGTTTGCCGCCACTGCGAGCTCAATTTCCTCCGCCTGCGCCATTGGGACAAGCAGCGCAAATGCGGAGCAAACAAATGCCGCGGAGCGCGCCACGCGGTGAGCACAAAATTTCACGTTTCATCCTTTCCGTGGTGCACTTGTCCTAACCGACCGCCTTGCCGCGATCGAAATTCCGGCCCTGTGTTGCGAAACATACGCCTGGATTTCGACAAATTTTTTCGTTATGTTCATTTGCACATAGTGAAAAAAGAGACATCGCCCCGGCCATCCCCTTTTTCTTTTGAGTAACGGCGCAGCGCCGGGACAAGCTCAATATGCGGGCCTTGTTGTAGCGCCGCGACAAAATTTTTGAACTTATATAAGAACAAATATAACGAATAGGCGAAATTCGGCACAATGGGCGGTCTTCGCTGCCGTGCAACTCATTGGGGAATCATCTTGCGCAACCTTCGACTACCCTTTGCGCCGCTTGCCTTGTGCGCACTTTTCGGCACCGCCTACGCGGATGAATCGAGCGTCACCTTGTACGGCACGTTAGATGAGGCTATCGCACACCTTACGCACGCGCTGGATTTCGACCCTTACCATCCGGTCGCAAACAACCCCAACGTAACGCACGGCACCCAAGATGCAACGGGGATCCTTAACGGCGGCTTGTCCCAAACCAAGTGGGGCTTAAAGGGCGAGGAGGATATGGGTGGAGGCTTAAAGGGCGTGTTCTTGCTAGAGCAGGCTTTTAATCTTGCTAGCGGCAATATCAGCAATGCTGCAGAGGGTCTGGCAAATAATAAGTCTACCGGACCGAATATGTCGGCCGACAGTGCAATCTCGGGTCAAATGTTCAACCGCGGCGCCTACCTCGGGTTATCTTCCAGCACTTGGGGCACGCTCACTGCAGGTCGCCAGCAGAGCTTTTTTCTTGACAACATCGCGATATTTGACCCGATGATGGGTTCCCAGGCCTTCTCGCCCATCGGCTTCTCGGGCAAATACGGCGGAGGTGGCGATACCGATAACAGTCGCGTCGACAACAGTCTGAAGTACCGCATCGCCGTTGCCGATTTCAACCTGGGAGCTTTGTACAAGTTTGGCGGCGCCGCAGGCGCGACCAGCGCGCGGAGCGCGATGGAGCTAAACGCCGTCTATGCGAGCGGACCATTAGCGGTGCAGTTGGGCTACCAGGACTTTCACGACGCATTCGGCATATCGAATGCTGCCGGCGCCGGCACCATCAATGTGACGGCCGCAAACACGAAGGCCTACATGGCTTCTGCCAAATTCACTTGGGAAAAGACGACAATCCGCGGTGGCTATGAAAAGATGATTTTTAATAATCCCTCAAACCCGGGGCCGGACCAGCAGGTTACATCGCTCTTTAATGAACCGATCAATGGTTTGGTGAACGTAACGGGCTTCCCGAATCAGTTGGACATCAATGTGTACTGGATCGGAGGCGGACAGGAGATAACGTCCGCTTTCACCTTGCAGTTGGGCGCATACCACATTGTCCAAGATTCATACAATTGCACCA
>CAZSOI010000170.1:0-4991 GCA_964608115.1 uncultured Burkholderiaceae bacterium
AGCATTTCGCGCATGCCCGGTCCGCCCTTTGGGCCTTCATATCGGATGACGACGATGTCGCCCGGGCGGATCCGGTCTCCCAAAATGGCCTCCATTGCGGCATCTTCCGAATCAAACACCCGAGCCGGCCCCGTCATGGCGGTGTTCTTCAGCCCGGTGATTTTGGCCACGCAGCCCTCGGGCGCAAGATTTCCGCGCAGTATTGCCAGGTGTCCCTGGCGATACATCGGATTGTTCCAGGGACGAATCACGTCTTGGCCACTGGGAGGCTGTTCGGGCACGTCGGCTAACGCCTCGGCGATGGTCTGTCCGGTGATCGTGAGGCAGTGACCGTGCAGCTGTCCGTTAACAAGCAGCATTTTGAGTACTTGCGGAATGCCGCCCGCCCGATGCAGATCAGTGGCCACGTAGCGACCGGACGGCTTTAAATCGCACAAAACGGGAACCCGCGCCCGGATGCGCTCGAAGTCATCGATTGTCCAGGGGATCTGCGCCGCGTGAGCGATGGCCAGATAGTGCAGCACCGCATTGGTGGAGCCGCCGACCGCCATGACAAGACTGATCGCGTTTTCTATCGATTCGCGGGTGATGATGTCGCGCGGGCGCAGTGCCTTTTCAATAGCGTTCACCAGGACCTTTGCCGAGCGCGTCGCGCTTTGCAGCTTCTCCTCATCGGGGTTGGCCATGGTGGAGGAGTACATCAGGCTCATACCGAGCGCCTCAAAGGAGGAGCTCATGGTGTTGGCGGTGTACATCCCGCCGCAAGAGCCCGAGCCCGGGATGCAGCGTCGCTCGATCTCCCGAAAATCATTTTCCGAAAGTCGTCCGGCCGTAAATTCGCCGACGGCCTCAAACGCCGATATGATCGTCAGGTCTTTGCCCTTGTAATGTCCGGGTTTGACCGTTCCGCCGTAAACGAAGATCGCCGGCACGTTGCATCGAGCCATGGCCATCATTGCACCGGGCATGTTCTTATCGCAGCCACCGACGACCAGCACACCATCCATCCACAGGCCATTTACGCAGGTTTCAATGGCGTCGGCAATCACCTCGCGCGAGACCAGCGAATACTTCATGCCCTCGGTGCCCATGCCAATGCCGTCGGAGACCGTCGGTACGCCAAAGACCTGGGAATTGCATTGGCCGTGCGCGATCTCGGCCAGCGCTGCGTCGACAAGGCGCTGCAGTCCGGAATTGCACGGGGTTATCGTGGAATGCGAATTGGCCACCCCAATCATCGGTTTGACGAAGTCCTGCTCGTGGTACCCCATCGCGTAATACATCGCGCGGTTGGGAGAACGAGCGATACCCTGGGTGACATTGCGGGAGCGATCGTTATGGGCCATTTGGGGCTCGCCTGAGTCCGTCGGTGATTTTGGGATTAAGTGCACACTACAATGCGCGATTTTAGGCTGCAATTGCCAGAGGTTTTGTAGCGGCATGCTCGTCCACCCGCAATTTGACCCGGTTGCCTTTTGGATCGGACCCGTGCCGGTGCGTTGGTACGGGTTGATGTATCTGCTCGGATTTGCACTTTTTCTGGTGCTCGGACGCCGGCGTGCGCGCGATACGTGGCGCGGTGTTAGCGGCCGTGATGTCGAGGATTTGCTGTTTTGGGGGGTCTTTGGCGTTATCGTCGGGGGCCGCCTGGGCTACGTGCTGTTTTACCGCCCCGATTACTACCTGCAGCACCCTCTGGAGATTCCGATGCTTTGGAAGGGTGGAATGGCCTCGCACGGCGGCATCATCGGCGTGCTGCTCGTTCTGGGGTTGTTTGCTCGCTTACGGCACAAATCCTTTTTGCAGCTTGCCGACTTTGTGGTGCCGTTGATCCCGCTGGGTTTGGCGGCAGGCCGGATGGGAAACTTCATCAATGGCGAGCTTTGGGGACGACCGGCCGATCCGCGCGTGTGGCCCTGGGCGATGGTCTTTCCGCAAGCACACGACGGCATTCCCCGACATCCGTCGCAGTTATACCAATTTGCGCTCGAGGGGTTGCTGCTGTTTGGGCTGTTGTGGTGGTTTTCGCGCAAGCCGCGTGCCCCTGGCGTCGTTGGCTGCGTATTTTTAATCGGCTACGGCGTGCTGCGCATCGTTGCCGAATTTGCGCGCGAGCCGGACGATTTTCTCGGGTTGCTTGCTCTTCGGCTGTCCATGGGCCAGTGGTTATCCCTTCCCATGGTCCTGGCAGGCTTGATCTTGCTGCCGGTGCTGCAGCGGCGCGCTCGCGCTACCAGCGCGCCGGCAGCTGGCGAAGGATCGTAAAGCGGCGGTCGCGAATCGCGATATATCCGCCCCGCCGCAATTCCTTAAGGACGCGACTGATCATGTCGCGGGAGGCGCCCACGCGATTGGCGATATCCAGTTGTCGAAGCGCTTCGCGCGACCAGCGCATGCCGTCAATTTGCTCGTACTCCAGCGACAGCAGCAAGTCCGAGACACGACGGTAGACGTTAGATAAGGCCAGGGACTTAACCACCCCGGTCGCGCTTCGCACGCGCTTGCTCACCGCGGCCAACAGCTCCATGGCAAGCTGCGGATCAGCGTTCAGCGCGCGGCGCAATGTCTTGCGCTTGACTACCGCGCAGACCGTCGGCTCGAGCGCACGCACGGAGGCGCAACGCGTCTGACCCTGGAGTGCCATTTCGCCCAGGCAGGCAGCAGGGCCGTAACGGCCCAGAATCATCTCGCGCCCAGCGTGGTCGGCGACGAAGACTGTGACGGCTCCGGCCAAGACAACGAAGAGCTCCTCCGCGGGTTCGTTTTCCCGAATAAGAAGACTGTCCTTGCCGAAGCTTCGGATTTGCCCGAGCAAGGAAAGTTTTCGCGCTAGCGGGTCTGCGAGCGCGCGGACGGCGGCATTGCGCGCCGCTTTACTCGTCCGCGGTTGCAGCGCCCAAGCGCGCTGAACGCGTTCGACTTGTCGCCTTTGCGCCACCCCCATCGTCGGACTCCAGGACCCTAGCGCTGGACTTTATCGCGGCGGGCCGGAAACTGACAAGAGTCGCAGGCCCTCGGCTCGGTAGACGAGGCGCGCGTAGGTCAAGGGTCTACTTCTTGCAATTGGGCGCGCGGCTATGACCGCACCTTTCTTTGCGGTACTGCCCTAGGGCTTTGTCCTGAAAAAGAAACTTTGCCACCGTCTGCGCCACGGGGTAGCGATCGAGCACTTGTGGCGGATTCACGCGTACCGACGCGGTCTTGGCGGACGGGATGTCTGCGTCCAGGCTGCTGCACGCGACGCAAGTTGGCGTACGTCGCCAAGTTGACTTGCTCACGGCCCGGTTTTCGAATGCCACCTCTGGCGCGCCACGAAGGATTCACGGGGCCATCGGGAAGCATTGGGAAGAGCGGTTTGTGCAATTATCAGCGAGCGCAAATTGTACGATTGGTTCTTCGGCAATCGACTTAGTGTAGGACGCTCGCGGTGCAGCCGATTCTCGTGCCCGCACTGGGCTTCGTTACGCTAGTGGCCTACGACTCTCGGTACTCGCATGCGGCGATCCGTTCGTACTACGACGTTGCCGATGAGATCCTTCTTGGCATCAATGCGCAACGGCGGACCTCTTTCTTTGTCGGCCGCACCGCATCCGCTTGGAGACGCAAGAGCATTACAAATTTGCTTCGGAAGCGATCGCGTCGCACTTCTCGATGGAAACCGCAATGCGCCAGTTTCCCACTTTCGGTTTTCAAGGTGTGTTCCACTTGCCCCGGGTCTATAGGAACATGCGCGAATTCCTGGTGCAAAACGTCACCGAAAGATTACTTCGCAGCGATATCCAATTTTCTCTTTTTGCCAACGCGATGCGCACCGTATCCGAGCCGTACTTCCAGGCGCTTTTGCGTCGACGCAAATCCTTGGACGAAAAGAGCGAGGCTGCGCTCCTAAATACCGTCGGACTCCGACGCATCATGATAGGCAGCCGCCAGACGGTGCCCGTCTGACCCGCCAAAGGCAATCCCTCAGGCCCTGGGCGTAGCAAAGACCGCACTATATATATACATACACGGGCGCATAGGCTTCCTAGTTTGTCAGGAAGCGTAGCGCTAACGGTCTGATGCATTGCACGATGTCTTGCTGTAAGCGCTCGGCGGCGCGCCATTTCTGAAGAGCGCGCCTCGCCAGCACTTTCGCCGCCGCCGCGACCGTGACGGCGCGTGCGCTTAAAAATGACCGCTACGGCAGACAGCAATCATTTCGCAAACGATGATCCGATTGTTTGTCCTACCCCAATCCGAAGGTTTTGAAGGAAGGCGCCAGGGAAGCCGGGAATTGGACCGATTTCGTCGGTCAGTTCGGCTTTTTGCGCTGTGTACCGGTTCGCGCCAGCCAGGAACTAGCCCCGGACAGTTGCGGATGGCTAAAGATTCGGAACCGGGATCCGATGACCAAAACGATTGCGAACGAAACTTTGTGGACCGATTCGCAACAAGAGCGCCATGAATCGGTTGTTTGTGCACCTATGTTACCGCCGCAAGGCCAGCGTCGAAATGGTCTGTTCTTGCGAAAGCACACGGGCCAGTTGTAAGTCCTGTACAAAAAGGGGTTAGGCATGTCTTCAATTCTCGCTAACTTTTCGCCGACACAAGTTGCAGAGCTCAGTACTACGCAGATCCATTCGTTGACCACGGCAGACTGGGCAGGCTTAACCACGGCGCAGGCGAATGTGTTGACCTCTTCGCAATTGGCGGCCATCACCCCGTCGACGATCGTCGCCATTAGTACAGCGGCCATCGCGGCGCTACAGAGCTCTTCGATTCCCGGACTACTAAGTGGGGAGCTGGCTGATCTGACCTCCAGTCAGGTCGCCGCGCTTTCGAGCAGCGAAGTCGGGGCCCTCAGCTCGGCCCAGCTCGGTGCCTTCAGCGCCAGCGCTGTGGGCGGTCTGAGCACCGCCGACATCAGCGGGCTGTTGAGCAATCAGCTGCCGGGGCTTACGGCCAAGGAAATTGCCGCGTTGAGCAGCACGCAAATTGGCGCGCTCACCAGC
>CAZSOI010000171.1:0-10932 GCA_964608115.1 uncultured Burkholderiaceae bacterium
CGCACGGAGAGTTCGCGCACGTGGTACCAGGGGTTGCAGCCTGCGGCGATCATGCGCTCGCCGGCCACGCCGACCGCTTGGTATGGCGGACGGTGTCGTTGCAGCGCTTCGATCACCGGTGCCGCGAGCAAATCTCCGGAAGCTTCTCCCGCGACAAAGGCGATGCGGGCAACCTCGCCGGTCAACGAAGGATGCCCCGCCCGGGAGCCGCGAGAAACTCGGCGAACTCGCGCACCATCGATGCGCTGAGTTCAGGCAATTCTTTGGCGAACGCATCGAGCGCGACGAGCGCATCGGCCAGCGGACGATTTTCCCGATAGACGATGCGGTAGGCACGTCGCAGGGCCGCGATAGTCTCGGCCGAGAACCCCCTGCGTTTGAGACCCTCGACGTGTACACCGTGCGGCCGTGCCGGATGTCCACTGCAGATCATGTACGGCGGAAGGTCTTGCACAAGGACGGAAGCGCCACCACACATGCTGTGCGCCCCAAGACGCACGAACTGGTGCACGGCGGCCACTCCACCGATGACCGTCCAGTCACCGACGCTGACATGCCCGGCCAGTTGGACACCGTTGGCAATGATGGTGTTGCTTCCAATGACGCAATCGTGCGCAAAATGCGTGTAACCCATGATCCAGTTATCCGATCCGATCCGGGTCGCACCGCCGCCTTGCACGGTTCCCGTATTGATCAGACAGTATTCACGAATCGTATTGCGGTCACCGATGGTCAGCTGTGTGTCTTCCCCACCATATTTCTTGTCCTGGGGAGCGGTGCCGATTGAGCAATAAGGAAAAATGCGATTGTTGCGGCCGATCGTGGTGTTTCCCGCGAGCACCACATGGGAGAGGATTTCGGTACCCTCGCCGAGCCGCACGCCGGCACCGACGATGCAGAAAGGTCCTACGCGTACATCGTCGGCAAGCTGTGCCTTTGGATCGACAATCGCGCTCGGGTGAACCTGCGCCATCAGCTAGCCCCCGAGGGCGATGATTTGTCAGGCAGAGGATCGATGGGGCGGTAAGCGCACATCAATTCCGCCTCACAAACAAGTTGCCCTTCGACCAGAGCACGACCAGAGAACTTGACGACACCACGCAATTCTCGCTCCTGCGTGATCTCCAGTCGCAACTGATCGCCTGGTATCACCGGGCGCTTAAAGCGCGCCTTGTCAATGCCGGCAAAGTAGTACAGGTTATCGGCCTGCGCCTTGTGTCCGGCGCTGACGAAGGACAAAATCGCCGCGGCCTGCGCCATCGACTCAAGAATGAGCACACCCGGCATCACGGGGTAATGCGGAAAGTGTCCGGTAAAAACCGGCTCGTTCGCCGAGACGTTCTTGATGGCCACGATACGTTTGGCCGCCTCGAATTCGAGCACCCGATCCACGAGGATGATCGGGAAGCGATGCGGCAACAGGGAAAGAATCTCGCGTATGTCCATCATGATGTTGGTTCCGTGTTGTTGTCGTCCTTGGCCGTCGGTCCAGTCAGTGCGGATCGGGCCGTATGGGACTCCGCTGTTGAGCCTTCGAGGCGTCGAATACGATTGCGAAGGTCAACGAGGTGGCGCACCAAGGCGGCGTTGCGTTCCCAGTCGCGGTTGCGCATCATGGGAAAGACGCCGGTATAAAAGTCCGGCTGGTGCAAACTGTGCGAGACCAGTGTCCCGCCACTAACAATTGTGCCGTCGGCGATGGTCAAATGTCCGTGGATCATCGACGCACCGCCGAGCTGGCAATTGCGGCCAATAATTGCGCTGCCGGCAATGCCAACACAGCCGGCGATAGCGGTATTTGCGCCGATGCGGCAATTGTGTCCGATCTGCACCTGGTTATCGATCTTTACCCCGTCGCCGATGATCGTATCCCCGACGCTACCCCGATCGATGGTCGTATTCGCCCCGATCTCCACGTCATCGCCGATCTGAACGATGCCGGTCTGGGGAATCTTGACCCAACGCCCGCGGTAGGATGCAAACCCAAAGCCGTCGGCACCAATCACCGCCCCGGAGTGAATAATTCCCCGCCGACCAATACGGCAGCCGTGGTAGACGCGCACTCCCGCATATAGACGCGTCTGCGCTCCGATCTGGGCCCCGCGAGCGAGCACGCAAGCGGGGCCGATCCAGGCGCCAGCCTCCACTACCGCCCCATTTTCTATGACCGCCAGATCTTCCACCCGAGCATCCGGATGAACACTTGCGCCTTTGTCAATGTGTGCGCTGCTCGCACAACCGGGGACAACGGTCTCGAAGGCAACAAGCACCTGGGCAGCAAACGCGAACCAGGCATAGGGCTCGTCACAGACGACCAATGCCCCCTGCGCCCGACCATTGGCAAAAAGTTCCTGGCAGGCCGCAGTATCCAGCACCAGCGCGCCCGCCTCAGTACGCAGCGCCTGCTGGCGATAGCGAGCGTTGGCAAGAAATGCAAGTTGGAGAGCGTTCGCCAACTCGAGACTGGCGACTCCCTCGATGCGCAGGGCCCGATCGCCCAGGATTCGGGCGGATAACTGTCCTTCGGTCAGGCGCGCGACCGCGTCGCACAGCTCAGCTACGGTACGAGCCGAGGCCATCGGCTCACTTTGTGCTGTCGAGCGTCTTTAATACCTTGTCCGTGACATCCGCGCGCGGTCCGACGTATACCGCATCTTGCAGAATCACGTCGTATTTTTCCTGCTCCGCAATCTGCCGCACGATGCGCTGCGCGCGCTCGAGCAAGGACTGCAACTCCTCGTTTTTGCGCTGATTCAGGTCTTCCTGAAATTCGCGGCGGCGACGTTGGAATTCGCGATCCATTTCCTGAAGCTCGCGCTGCTGACGCGCGCGATCGGCCTCGGAGAGTATGGGGCTATCCTTATCGAGCTTGTCGGCTGTTGCTTTGAGCTTGGCACCCAACTCTTGCAGCTCCTTGTCGCGTTTGGCAAATTCCTGCGTCAGGCGTGCCTCGGCCGCCTTAGCCGCGGCGGACTCTCGCATGATGCGCTCTGTACTCACGAATCCGATCTTAAGCTCGTCCGCACGGGTGTATGGGGCGAGTCCCACTAAGAAGAGGCAGGCCAAAAAGCTCGGCGCAAACCATGCGGTACGTCTCATCGATGACCCTTAAACTGCAGATGGGGCAATTTTGCCATAGCCACGCCCGGCATGGCACCTAGCCTAAAAGCCGGTCCCGATCTGGAATTGGAAGCGCTGAATGAGGTCCTCCGGCTGGCGGTGCACGGGAAAAGCGATGCTGATCTTGAGCGGTCCTACGGGCGAGATCCACGCTATGCCAAAGCCGGTCGAATACCGCAGTTGAGAGAACAAAACCGCTTGATCCGCAGCCCAGACATCTCCCGCATCGACGAAGACCAGGGCACGCAGCGAGCGATCAGCCCCCGGCAAGGGCGCTAGCGCCTCCATCGACCCATTTAGCTCCTTGGTGCCGCCAAGCGGATTGCCGTTGGTGTCGCGCGGACCAAGAGTTCCTGCCTCGTAGCCACGTACGCTGCCTATGCCGCCAGCGTAGAAATTCTTGAAAATTGGATAGGTTTTACCGTTGTATGTGTCACCATACCCCGCCTGCCCGTTAAACGCCAGCGTAAAGCGGTTCGTAAGGGGCAGAAATTGCTGGTACTGGTAAGTCGCTTTGTAGTACTGCAGTTCCAAAACGGGTGTTCCCACCTCCAAAAACGCGCGCTGATAATTGCCGCGCGTCGGTGCGATGACATTATCGCGATTGTCGCGCGCCCACCCCGCAGAGGTAATCAAACCCGCTGCGGTATCACCATACTTGTCGACGTAGTCGATATAGCGAAAGGGGCTGTACGTACTCAGCGTGATGTCGTTTTCTTCCACGCCAAGACCAAAGAACACGGTGTCGTATTCTGTAAACGGCACCCCAAACCGCTCGGATAATCCCTTGGTGCCGATGTCCACCGTGGCCAGATTCAGGCGCGAAAGATTCGATTTACGCTCGTAGATTTCATCGGTTCGGCTCACTCCATCCTCAGTCATGTACGGATCGACGTGCGACAAGGCGATGGTGCGCGTCGCGTAGCTTGTATTTAACTGAATGCCCAGGGCGTGCCCAGTGCCGAAAATGTTCTGCTGCGTGTACGAACCACTTAACACCAGGTGCTCCGTACTGCTGTAGCCGGCTCCAGCCTGAATCGTGCCGTTGGGCTTCTCTTTCACGGTGTAATTAACGTCGATTTGGTCCTGGGTCGCCGGCACCGCCGGCGTTTCGACCTCCACCTTCTCGAAAAAACCCAGGCGGTCGATTCGATCGCGCGAAGCGCGAACCTTGTCCGAGTCATACCACGCCGATTCAAACTGACGAATTTCCCTGCGGATCACCTCGTCGCGCGTGTGCGCGTTGCCGCTGATGTTGACGTGACGCACGTAGGCCCTGCGCCCAGGATCGATTAAAAACGTGAAGGCGACTTCCCGCTTTTCCTTGTTGGCTTCCGGCACCGGTGTTGCCGTGGCGAAGGCATATCCCAAAACGCTTAATCGGTCGGTCATTCGCTTGGCAATTGCTGTCATGCGCTCGCCGCTATAGATATCGCCCGACTTCACGTCGATCATCTTCTGGAACTCCTCGTCCAATCCGAGCGTCTCACCCGCGATCTTGACGTTGGAGATGGAGTAGCGCTCCCCCTCAACCAGGTTGATCGTTATGAAAATGTCTTTCTTGTCCTGGCTGATCGTGACCTGCGTCGACTCCACATTAAAATCGAGGTAACCTCGAGCCAGGTAAAAGGAGCGCAAGGTCTCTTCGTCCGCCTGCAGTTTTTGTCGGGCGTACTTGTCGTGGTTTGTGTACCACGTAAACCAGCCCGGTGTCGACAGCTCCATCTGCTCTCGCAAGGTGGCGTCGGAAAAGACTTTGTTGCCGGTGAACTTGATGGCACGAATCTTCGCCACCTCGCCCTCGTCAATGGCAATAGACACGTTGACGCGGTTGCGTTCGACGGGGGTTACGGTCGTTGTTACCTTGACCCCGTAAAGTCCGCGGCTCAGATACTGGCGTTTGAGCTCCTGTTCGGCCCGTTCCAGAAGCGATCGGTCGTAGACGCGCGCCTCGGTCAGGCCGACTTCCTTGAGCGATTTTTTGACGGTGTCTTTGTCGAATTCCTTCATCCCGGTCAACTCCACCGCCGCAATTGCCGGGCGTTCCTCGACTATCACGACCAGTACGTCGCCCTCCGCCTCGATGCGTATGTCCTTGAACAGCCCCGTCTGGTACAGGGCACGAACCGCGGCGATGCCCTTGGACGGGTCATATCGGTCGCCGACGTGCACCGGCAAGCGGCTAAAGACTGTCCCGGTTTCCGTCCGTTGCGCACCCTCGACCCGGATGTCGCGAATCACGAACTCTTGGGCAACTGCGGGGTATGCGCCGCCGACTAGGGCCGCGAGAATTGCGGCACGCAAGCGCTGCGTACCGCCGAACTTTTTGGAAGTACGGCGCATGAAACCTAAACCCGTCGCGATTCTTTTTCGTTCCGACTTACCACGCGGCGCTTGAGCTCAGGACAGCAGGCGCGTCAGGTCGTTGTACAGGGCAAGAGCGGTCAAAAGGATTAGCATGCCAACGCCAATCCGCTGCGCCACTTCAATCGTGCGCACCGACGGCGGACTGCCCTTTGCAACTTCAACCGCATAGTACAGCAAGTGTCCACCATCGAGCACTGGGATAGGCAGCAAGTTGAGCACTCCAAGGCTGATTGAAACCAACGCGAGAAAGCTCAGATAGGCCACAAGCCCAATTCGCGCCGTCTGTCCCGCGACATCGGCGATGCTCACTGGCCCCGACAGATTGCGCCACGATGCGCGGCCCTCGATCATGCGCCAGACCATGCGCAGGGAAAACACGCTCGTATCCCAAGTGCGCGTAGCCGCGCGCTCGAGCGCCTGAGCTGGCCCATAGCGTACGGACTGGATTTGCAAGAAGTCCACGCCAACTCGACCGATGAGCTGGCCATCCGGCAGAGTCACGGGTGCGGGCGTGATCGTCAGTCGGCGCGAAGTGCCGTTTCGCTCCAACTGCCAATTCTGCGCCCTACCCGGACTGGCGCGCACGCGTTTGGTGACGTCGCTTGCCGTATCTACGGCCAACCCATCGATGGAAACGATGCGCTCGCCAACCTCCAGTCCCGCTTTCGAAGCGACTTCACCTGCAACTAGGCCGCGCACGATCGCGGCCCCGGCTCCGCGTACGATGCCCAGGTGCTCAAACCAGGCCTCATCCACATCTTGCGTGTGTCCCGATGACAGATCCAGTCGTACGCTTCGTTCGGCGCCACGCAGGTCGCGAACGGTTACTTCCACGTCCTTGCCCCCGACTCCCGCCCGCAACAGGTCCCACCGCAGATCACTCCATGTGCGAACCTCTTGGCCATCGAAGCTCAATACAAGATCTCCATCGGCCAGTCTCGCCTCGGCCGCGGGGGTGTCCTGTGGCACGGGCCCCAGATACGGCGGCGACTCCGTCGTGCCGATGAGATTGACCACCGAATACAGCAGGACCGCAAAAAGCAAATTCGCTGCAGGACCAGCAGCGACGATGGCCGCTCGCTTACCCACAGACTGTCGATTAAAAGCGCGAGGCAGATCTGCGGCAGACACAGGCGCACAGTCGGGATCTTTTTCGTCGAGCATCTTCACATACCCGCCGTATGGAACCGCTGCAATCACCCACTCTGTGCGGTCCGGACCGAGGATCCAGCGGTACAGGGGTCGACCAAATCCAACCGAAAAGCGCAGAACCTTTACGCCGCATCGACGCGCTACCCAATAGTGGCCAAGCTCGTGGACCACGATCAGGATGCCTAATGCCAGGAGAAACGCCAAAATTGTCGTTATCACGTTCGTCTTTCGGTCAGCGCCTCATCGGCTAGTTACACACATTTTTGCCCTCATCAATCTGAGCGCAACCCCGCCGTTGCGAATTGTCCGACCGCTCGACGGGCTTGGGTCCGGGCCATAAAATCGATTGCTAACACGTCTTCGACAGACTGCGGCACAACCGGTGTGACGGCGTCGAGTGTTTGCGAGATCACCCGCGCGATGTCCGTAAATGCCAAACGGCGCTCCAAAAACGCTTCGACCGCCATTTCGTTAGAAGCGTTCAAAACGATCGTGGCCGCCGGGCCCGCTTCAAGCGCGCGGTAGGCCAAGCCCAAACAAGGAAATCGCGACAGATCCGGCGCCTCGAAGGTCAAGGCAGACAGCCGCAAAAAATCCAAACGCTCTGAGCCGCTTTCGATGCGTTCCGGGTAGCCCAGTGCGTAGGCAATTGGCGTTCGCATGTCGGGTGTGCCCATTTGCGCCAGCACCGAACCGTCTCGGAATTCGACCATAGAGTGCACCACGCTTTGCGGATGAACAACCACGTCGATCTGCTTGCGTGTAAAGCCAAACAGCCAGCTTGCTTCGATGACCTCCAAGCCCTTGTTCATCAAGGTTGCCGAATCGACGGAGATCTTGCGCCCCATCTGCCAGTTTGGGTGTGCGCATGCCTGCTCTGGCGTCACCGTGGAAAAATCCTCGCGTGCGCGAAAAGGACCTCCGGAGGCCGTCAAAATGAGGCGTCGCACTGCCTCGTGCGAACGCGAACCAGCCAAGCACTGGTGAATCGCGTTATGTTCGCTGTCAAGCGGTAACAGCGTCGCGCCACCTGCGCGCACCGCATCAAGCAGCAGTGCGCCAGCGCAGACAATCGCCTCTTTGTTAGCTAGCAAAAGGCGCTTGCCCGCTCGCGCCGCAGCCAACGTTGGTAGCAGCCCGGCGGCGCCAACGATCGCGGCCACAACAATGCTGGCAGCATCGCAAGCTGCCGCTTCCAGCAGTCCCGGTACCCCACTTTGCACCCGCGTGGGCACGTTGGCTTCGCGCAATGCCAATCGCAGCTCGCTTTCATAAGCCGGGTCACCAATCACGGCTAGTTGCGGTCGGTACTGCAGGCACAAGGCCGCGAGCCCGGCCACGTTGCGATGGGCGGTAAGCGCGACTACGCGAAAATGCTCGGGATAGCGCGCGATGACATCGAGCGTGCTCGCACCGATGGAGCCGGTTGCGCCTAATATCGATACGCCACGCAGCCCCGTCTCAACCATGACCGTATCCGTTTACCATGGTCCACTGGCTCAACACCGCCAGGGGCAACGTTGGTAACGTGGCATCAATTCGATCCCACACTCCACCGTGGCCCGGCAGAATATTGCCGCTGTCCTTGGCTCCTGCCTGTCGCTTCACCAAGCTCTCAAACAAGTCCCCGACAATGCTCAAGGCAACAAAAGCAAGCAAGATGCCGATGCCCCAAACCGGCGTCGCGACAAGCAGCCGCGTTGACCAAAGCGGCGCTTGCGGCCAAATCCAGCGCACCGCTTCGGCAAGGACGCTCACCGTAAGCACCGCGCCCCAGACCCCGGCCCAGGTCTTGCCTGGGCTGATTCGCGATGCCAGCTTGCGCACCCCAAAGGAGCGTCCGCAGAAGTACGCGGCAATGTCGGCTATCCAAACAACAGCCAACACCGAAACTGTCCAAATGATCCCGCGATGCAACAATTCGACCAGAGCAAACCATGCGGTCCCGCCAAGCAACAGCGCGCCGGCAACCAACAAGCTGGGCTTTAGTGGCAGCGATTCGCGTTGCGCACGCACGAGCAAGATTCCAATGCACACCCACAGAGTGCAAGAGAGCGCGCAAAGCGCCGCAAGTACGCCTGGCGACGGCCCAAGGCCTTGGAGCTGCAGTAAAAACCCCGCAATCGCCCCAAAAGCGGAAACCGGCAACGCAAAGCGCTCCGAAACACCGCTCAGGCGCAGCCATTCAAAGAGTGCAACGCCGACAAAGGCAGCTCCAAGCGCAAGCAGTGCCTGAAGCGAAATCGCCGCAGCGCCCGCCAGGGCGAGCAACAGCACAATTGCAGTCAGAACGCGAGTGCGCAGCATGGCTTGGCCTTACCTGACCCTGGCCAGTTGCTCACTGGTACGGCCAAAGCGCCGCTCGCGCTGCGCGTACCACTGCAGCGCGGCCGCGAACTCTTCATTTTGAAAATCGGGCCAGAGCACGTCGGTGAAGAACAACTCCGCGTACGCGAGTTGCCAAATCAGAAAATTGCTGATGCGACGCTCTCCACCGGTACGGATCAACAGGTCCGGATCCGGTGCAAACGCCATCGAGAGTTCCTGCGCAAATTGCTCTTCCCCCGGCAGCGGGTCGCTGGGGCTGTGAGCCGCGATCAAGCGCCGCGCCGCTTGCACAATGTCCCAGCGCCCGCCGTAGCTGGCGCAGATCGTAAGGTGCAATTGGGTGTTGTGGGCGCTTTGCTCTTGCGCCCGAGCAATGAGTTCGCGCAGGCGCACCTCAAAGGCGTCAATCTGACCCACCACGCGCAGCCGCACACCGTTGCGCACCAGAGCATCGATCTCCCGTTGCAACGAACTTACGAACAGGCGCATCAGCACCGACACCTCGTCGGCGGGACGCTGCCAATTCTCCGAACTAAATGCGAAAAGACTCAGATACTCGATACCGCAAGCGATGCTCGCTTCGATGACGGTGCGCACCGTCTCGACGCCGCGCGAGTGCCCCGCCACGCGGGGCAGCCGTCGCGCTTTTGCCCAGCGTCCGTTGCCATCCATGATGATCGCAACGTGCCGGGGAACGTCGGCTTTGCGTTGCGGCGCGTCGGGCGCTCCAGCGGGCATCGGTGTGGTTCGAGGGAAGAAGACGGAGACGCGTTGCGCAAACGTCGGAGGCGCAAATCGAGATCAAACCGTCATGATTTCTTTTTCCTTGTCGGCGACCAAACGGTCGATGTCGGCGACGAACTTGTCGGTAAGCTTTTGGATCTCATCTTGGGCGCGTCGTTCTTCGTCTTCCGAAATGTCCTTTTTCTTCAACAGTTCCTTAAGCTGTTGATTGGCCTCGCGCCGCAGGTTGCGCACCGCCACACGGGCGGCCTCTCCTTCGTGCTTAATTACCTTTGTCAGTTCCCGGCGCCGCTCTTCGGTCAGCGGTGGCATTGGCACCCGCAACATGTCGCCCTGGGACGCTGGATTTAACCCGAGATCCGATTCGCGAATGGCTTTTTCGACGACGCTTAAAAATTTCTTTTCCCAGGGTTGCACGGTGATCGTGCGCGCGTCTGCCAAACCGATATTGGCCACTTGCGAGATGGGGACCATCGATCCGTAGTAGTCCACCTGCACGTGATCCAACAGGCCCGTATGTGCGCGCCCGGTGCGCACCTTCGCAAGATCGCCCTTTAGCGCCTCGATCGACTTGAGCATCCTTTGCTCGGTCGCTTTTCGAACGTCGGTCATTGCCATTTTCGCTCTCCAAAATTCCTCGACTACGCGTGCACGAGCGTGCCTTCATCCTGGCCACTGACCGCACGCTTAAGCGCGGCAGGTCGCGATATGTTAAAGACGCGAATCGGCAGTCCCTGGTCCCGACACAAAGCGAACGCGGTAGCGTCCATGATTTGCAGATTGCGCGCCAGGGCATCGTCGAAGCTGATGCTCGGGTAGCGTACCGCCTTGGGGTCTTTTTTTGGGTCGGCCGAGTAAACGCCGTCGACCTTGGTCGCCTTCAGGACCACCTCGGCACCAATTTCGGATCCGCGCAGCGCGGCCGCGGTATCAGTCGTGAAAAACGGGTTACCGGTACCGGCAGCGAAAATTACGATCTTGCCCTCGTCGAGGTAACGCATCGCCTTGGGGCGGATGTACGGTTCGACAACCTGTTCGACGTGCAGTGCCGATTGCACGCGTGCCTCGATGCCGGCGTTGCGCATCGCGTCTTGAAGCGCCATGGCGTTCATAATCGTCGCCATCATGCCCATGTAGTCGGCCGTTGCGCGGTCCATGCCATTGGCTCCCAGCGCAATTCCCCGGAAGATGTTGCCGCCGCCGATGACGATCGCCAGCTGG
>CAZSOI010000172.1:0-2425 GCA_964608115.1 uncultured Burkholderiaceae bacterium
CGGAACAATTCTTCTAGGTTGTTTTCGCTCGGAGCCGTCGGCGCTTCGGGCGCTTCGATCTGGACTTTGTTCAGATCCAGGTTTTTGGGTTTTTCCAGGAAAACCGTCACGGATTGGGGCACGAAAATCACAATGACGACCAATATCAACTGCATAGCAACCCAGGGCAGCGCGCCCCAGTAGATGTCCGGTGATGCTACGGGTCTGGGGATTCGGCGCTCCTTGAACAAGGAGTCGGCAATTCCGCGCAGGTAAAAGAGCGCGAAGCCGAAGGGCGGGTGCATAAAGCTTGTCTGCATGTTCACGCAGAGCATCACGCCGAACCAGATCAGATCGATACCCATCTTGTCGGCGGCAGGGCCGATCATCGGAATGATGATGAACGCGATCTCAAAGAAATCGAGAAAAAACGCCAGGAAGAAAATGAAGGCATTGATGAAGACCAGAAATCCAATCTGCCCGCCCGGCAGGTTGCCAAGCTGCGCCTCGATCCAGCGCGCACCGTCGACACCCTGAAACACCAGGGAGAAGACGCGCGCGCCGATCAGGATGAAGACGACCATCGCGGTTATGCGCATCGTGCCGTGCATCGCATCGCGCAACAGCGGCCAGGTAAGCCGCCCGTGCAGGGCGGCGAGCAGCAAGGAGCCCACGACGCCCATTGCGCCCGCTTCTGTGGGCGTGCAAATCGCCGTTTCCATCCACGGCAGTCCCCCCATGCTGCCCAGCACCGCGAAGATCAGTAGCGCTGAGGGAATGATCCCGCGCAAGCACCGCATCCATAGTCGCAAACCGGTATCCGTGCGCGTGGATTTGTCGATGCCGGGAACGTCCTGTGGACGCACGATGCCGAGCACGAACGTGTACAGCGCGAATATCAGCACTTGCAAGATGGAAGGACCCCATGCGCCCTTGTACATGTCGCCCACGGATCGCCCCAGCTGGTCGGCCAATACGACCAGCACCAAAGAGGGCGGGACGAGTTGGGTGATGGTGCCCGAGGCAGCCAAAACGCCCGTCGTGTATCGCATGTTGTAGCCGTACCGCAGCATTACGGGCAGCGAGATCAGGGCCATGGCGATGATCTGGCCGGCGACAGTACCGGTAATTGCGCCCAGAATGAATCCGACGATGATGACCGAATAACCTAGGCCGCCGCGAACGGTCCCGAAAAGTTGCCCCATCGAGTCGAGCATGTCCTCGGCCAGTCCGCATTTTTCCAAAACGCTGCCCATCATCGTGAAAAACGGAATGGCCAGCAGCAAATCGTTGGAAAGAATATTGAAGACATTCAGCGGTAGGTTGATGAGAAAAGCCGGCGTGAACCAGCCCATCGCGATGGCGTATGCCGCGCAGCCAAGCCCCAAGGCGGCTAGCGAAAATGCCACGGGAAATCCGAGCAGCATGATCAGTACGAGTCCGGCGAACATCACCGGTGGAAAATTCTCGAGACTCACTGCAGCGGCTTCTCGTAATGGGCATCGAGTGTGACCACGCCGCGCAGGTGGGCAATCCGCTTGATAATCTCGGCTACGGCCTGAAGCAACACTAGGCCAAAGCCCAGTGGTAGCAAGAGCAGCGCGGGCCAGCGCACCAAGCCCCCTGCATTGGAAGAAACTTCGCCGCTAAGGAGCGCGCGCACAAAAATGGGCCAGGACAGCATCAGCAAAATTGTCGTCACCGGCACGAGAAAAAGAATCAAACCCGCCAGATCGAGCAATACCGGCGCTTTGCCACGCAAGCGAGAATAAAAAATGTCCACCCGCACGTGTTCGTTTAATCGCAGCACGTAGGGCGCTCCCAGCATGACGGTGACGGCGAACAAATACCACTGAATCTCAAGCCAGGCGTTAGAGGAGATGTCCCAGCTGTAACGGATCAGGGCATTTGCGGCGCTGATCAGACTGGCGGCCAGAACCGCGAGCGCGGCGATCCAGGCAAGCTTTTCGCTGATCCAGTCCACCACTCGGCAAAATGCGAGTAGTTGTTTCATGCTGACGAAGGTAGCATCCGAGGATTTTCGGCTAGCAGCCACCGGAGGCAGGTTTGATGACGCCGGCTTCAATGGTGGACAATGCGCCGCGCGGGACGCGGGTTTGCAGTTCGACGGGCGATTGCATGCGCGCGGCAAGATCCGCTCCGATTTGCTGTTCAGGCGCCTGACCGGGCCGCCACAGAACAAGGGCACCGCAGCGGGCGAGTTCTTCGGCTGTGATCCATGGCGCTTGCTTGCGCTCGCCGCCTGGTAAAACGGCGGGGTACGATGGCAGCTCTAGCGCAATTGCCCCGGCTTCCCAGTCAGGGCCAACGACGATGGCCAGGCGGCCCGGCGTGGTCGATTGCCAGTGCGCAAGTGCCATGGCCGCTAATGGCTGCGCGGCAAACGAATGATGAAAGCCCGGTGCTCGCACGGCTACGAACACGT